>JBBQEB010000037.1:0-26426 GCA_038320275.1 Myxococcales bacterium
GCGCGGACTGCGCGCGGATGAGCGCGACGCCGCCGCCGGCGACGATGCCCTCTTCGATGGCCGCGCGGGTCGCGTGGAGCGCGTCCTCGACGCGGGCCTTCTTCTCCTTCATTTCGGTCTCGGTGGCAGCGCCGACCTTGATGACCGCGACGCCGCCGACGAGCTTCGCGAGGCGCTCCTGGAGCTTCTCACGATCGTAGTCGGACGTGGTGTTCTCGACCTGCGCGCGGATCTCCGCAATGCGGCCCTTGAGCTTGTCCTTGTCACCGGCGCCGTCGATGACGGTGGTGTTGTCCTTGTCGAGCGTGACGCGCTTGGCGCGACCGAGGTCGGAGATCGTGACGTTCTCGAGCTTGAGCCCGAGCTCCTCGGCGATGACCTGACCGCCCGTGAGGATGGCGATGTCCTTGAGCATCTCCTTGCGGCGATCGCCGAAGCCCGGCGCCTTGCAGGCCGCGCAGTGGAGCGTGCCACGGAGCTTGTTGACGACGAGCGTGGCGAGCGCCTCGCCCTCCACGTCCTCGGAGATGATGAGCAGCGGGCGCTGCTGGCGGGCGATGCCCTCGAGCACGGGGAGCAGGTCCTTCATGTTCGAGATCTTCTTCTCGTGGATGAGGATGTACGGATCCTCGAGGTGAGCTTCCATGCGCTCCTGGTCCGTCACGAAGTACGCGGAGAGGTAGCCGCGGTCGAACTGCATGCCCTCCACCACGTCCAGCGTCGTCTCGAGGCTCTTCGCCTCCTCGACGGTGATGACGCCCTCCTTGCCGACCTTCTCCATGGCCTCGGCGATGATGTTGCCGATGGTCTGGTCGCCGTTCGCGGAGATGATGCCGACCTGCGCGATCTCCTTGTGGTCCTTGGTGGGCTTGGAGAGGGCCTTGAGCTGGGCGACGACCGCCTCGACGGCCTTGTCGATGCCGCGCTTCAGATCCATGGGGTTGTGGCCGGCCGCGACGAGCTTGGCGCCCTCGCGGTAGATGGCCTGGGCGAGCACGGTGGCGGTGGTGGTGCCGTCACCGGCGACGTCGGAGGTCTTGGAGGCGACCTCCTTCACCATCTGCGCCCCCATGTTCTCGAACTTGTTCTCGAGCTCGATCTCCTTCGCGACCGTCACGCCGTCCTTGGTGATGGTCGGGGACCCGAAGCTCTTCTCGATGACGACGTTGCGGCCCTTGGGCCCCAGCGTGACCTTGACGGCGTCCGCGAGCGTGTTGACGCCCTTCAGGATCGCCTCCCGGGCGCGCTGGTCGAACATGATGTCTTTGGCTGCCATGCTTGATCTCTCTTTCGAAGACTGTGGTGGAAAAGGGTGGGGCTAGCTCTCGATGACGCCGAGGACGTCTTCCTCGCGCATCATGAGGTGCTCCTCGCCGTCGATCTTGATCTCGGTGCCGGCGTACTTGGAGAAGAGCACGCGATCGCCGGCCTTGATGTCGAGCGGGCGGACCTTGCCGTCCTCGAGCACCTTGCCGTTGCCGACGGCGATCACCTTGCCCTCGATCGGCTTCTCCTTGGCCGTGTCGGGAATGATGATGCCGCCCTTCGTCTTCTCCTCCTCCTCGATGCGCTTCACGATGACGCGGTCCTGCAGCGGACGGATCTTCATGCGGTGCTCCTTGGCTGTTCTGGGCGGCCCGAGCTGGGCGCGCCGCTTTGATGAGGGAGTCGTTAGCAGTCTCCGGTGGGGACTGCTAGCCGACGCGGCGTACTATAACCACCGCGGATCGACCGTCAAGCGAGCCGGGTGGCAAACGGGATTGGCAGTCGTGAGGCGCTGGCGCTCGCGGAGCTCGACTGCCAAAATCCCCCTGGAATTGCGACACCTTGCCGCAGGCGTGGCCGGTTGGTAGCTTCGGAGAAGCGTCCTCGCGACGCGAGGAGGTCTCGGGGCCGTGGACGACCGGATCGTGGTGGGCACCTCGGCGCAGGAGTACTTCCGCGAGCTGGTGGCCCAGGCTCTCCAGGGCCGCCGGGTGGAGGTCTCCCCGGAGGCTGAATTCTATCTCGTGACCTTGCTCTCCCGGGGGGTAGGGGCGGGGAGAGAAACGGTCGGGGATGCGCCGGCCCCCGAGCCGCTCGCCATGCTCCTCAAGTCGGCGGTGGAGGCGGACGGAGAGGCGCGCTGGCGCGGCTACAAGAAGCTCGGGGACACCTCTCTCTTCGTCTCGGGCTTCTTCGGCGACTCGCTCTCCCGCTCGCTGGTCGATGTGAACTACTACATCGCGATGGGCGAGCGAGCGTACGACGCGCTCGCCGCCTTGCCGCGCGGTCCGGCCGGCGGGGCGGAGCTGTTCGGCGAGCTGGCGGAGCGTTTCTCCCTCTTCGTGGACCTCTTCGCCGAGATCGCCGAGCTGTCGCAGCTCTCCTCGAACCGGGGAGTGCTGCGGCTCTACGAGCGCTTCCTGCTCACCGGTTCGGAGCGGGTCGCCCAGCGGCTGCGCGAGCGCGGGGTGGCGCTCTTCGCCGGCCCTGGCCGCCCGAAGTACGGTTTCCGGCACTGAGCCGCGCGCGTGACCATCGCCTTCTTCCAGGAGGAGCTCGAGAGCATCTACGGCGTGCAGGCGCCCGACGTGGGCGGCTTCCTGCTCACCCGCGACGGGTCGAGCGCGGCGGCCACGCTGCGCGCCCCGGAGGCGCTGCTGGTCCGCGAGAGCCGCGGCGAGCTGGAGCTCGGTCTCTTCCTGGACGAGGACGTGGTGCGGGCGGCGAGCTCGGCCGATCCACACGACCGGCGCCCCCGGCTCACGGCGGCCGCCGTCCTCCCGCACCTCGCCTGCGCGGCCGAGGGCGTCTCGCACTTCGTCTACCTGGCCACCCGCGCCGCCGAGGGGCGTCCGGTGTCGCTGCTCGAGCTCGAGGTTCAGGCGGAGGTGGACAAGTTCGCGCTGCTCGTCCTTCATCTCTGGCGCCGCGGCCTGCGGCGCCTCTCACCCGCGCTGAGGCACCGGCTGTTCGAGCGCGTGAGCTACCACGCGCACCTCGGTCCGGACGAGCTCGAGCGGTACCAGCTCGCGAACCGGCTGGGTGGCGGCTACGCGCGCTGGCTGGAGGTGCGTTACGTGGACGCGGCCGACGCCGAAGGGCTGCTGCGCGAGCTGCGCGCCACGTACCGCCGGGGCGGGGGCGAGAAGATCGGTTACCTGGGGTCTCGGGCGCTGCACTGAAGCTCGAAGGCCCTTCCGATTCCGCTTCGCCGCACCACTCCCGGCGCGAGCGGAAGGCGGTGGGCCTGACCGCCCCTCGCAAACCTCTACTTCAGCGTGCGCGTCTGCCCCGCGCCGATGTTCACCTTCTCCTTGTCGAACTTGCCGGAGAGCGCGTCCCGCACCGACCGGTCGAACCGGACCTTCTTGGTGGCGATCTCGCGCAGGGCGAGCACGGCGGGCTTGTTCTTGGTCTGCGGCAGGAGCGGCCGCGCGCCGGCCATGAGCTGGCGCGTGCGCTTCGTCGCGAGCAGGACGAGCGCGAAGCGATTGTCGACGAGAGGGAGGCAGTCTTCGACTGTGACGCGAGCCATGCGGTGTCTCTCTTCCAGGGAGCCGGCTCGCTGCAGGGAGCCAGTCTGCCCGGCTTCGGGCGATCCCGGCCCGGAGCGGGCGGGGCGGAGATACTAAGCGGCGCTGGGCGCGGGGTCAACGCGCCGAGGGAGTAGGCGCCGCCGTGGGACCGGGCTGCGGCCGCTTCTCGCGCAAGGCGGCGGGAGGCTGATCGAGGTCCGCGGCCGCGCCCGGGGCGAGGAGCGCGACCTCGCTGCTCCCCTCCACCTGCGCCCGCAGCACCCGGTCCACCGGCTGGCCCGGCGGAGTTCGGGCTCCCGCGATGCGGAGCGCGCGGGAGGTCCCCGCCCGATCGACGAGGACCACCCGGAAGCGAGGCCGCCCGAAGTCGGCGGGAAGCGTGGTGGCCCGGTCGGGCACGAACTCGGTGGCGCGAAGCCCGCGGATGGCGGAGAGCACGCGCGCCACCGCGGCAGCGTCGGCGGGCCCGGCCTCCGGGGACGCGAGCCGCCAGCCGGGGCCGGCTTCGCGGGCGAGGACGTAGCCTCCGCCCGGCGCGCTCACCTCGACGCGCGCGAGGTCGCCCTCCTCGAACGGGAGAAGGCGCTTCTCCCGCAGGTCGAAGGTCCCGCGCTCGATCGCCCAGCGGGCTTCGCCGTCCACCAGGACCACGGGCCCCTCGCCCGCGCGGACGAAGAGGGTGCCATCGAAGGCGTTCTCGTCGCCCAGCGCCAGCACCGCAGGCTTCCTGCCCCCCGCGAGGGCGAGCGTCACCTCCGCCCGCGGTGGGGCGAGGCCGTAGCGCGAGAGGTCGGCGGGCCGGGGCCCGGCGAAGACGACCGCCTTGCGGGAAAGGTTCGCCACCCGGTCGACGAGCGCGTCGACGGTGCTCCGCTCCGCGGCCGCCCGGACCGGCGCCTCCACGCGCCAGTTTCGCCCGTCGCGGGCGAGCAGCGTCACGTCCCCCTTGGCCGCCACGGTCAGCCGCTCCACGTCGGCGGGGGCGAACGCGAAGAGCCGCGCCTCCGTCCCGGCGCGTGCCGCGCCCGCCGCGTCGCGCCGCTCGATCCCGAACCACGCGAACGCCACCGCGCCTGCCGCGAGGGCGAGGAGCACGAGCATCGAGGCGATGGGGCGGGAGCGGGCCTTCATCCGTCACCGCGTGCGCCGGACGGTCCAGACCGCCACGCCGAGGCCGAGCAAGGCTGCCGGCAGGAGGTCCACCGTGAGGAACTGGAGCGCGGTGGACTGCGCCTCGGTGATGAGGACGATCGACGCCTCGCGGCTGCGCGGCCGGACGGTGATGCGGTCTTCCTGCTCGGCCAGCCAGCCGATGGCATTCATGGCGAAGTCGCGGTTGCCGCCGAGCTGCAGATACTTGTCCGTGAAGAAGTCGCCGTCGCCCGCGACCACGAGCCGGGTGTGCTCCGAGCGCCGGCGCTCTCCCGTCGCAGGCACCTCCACCGCCATTGCGAGCGGCAGCGGCCCCACCTTCTCGCCCTCGCCACGGCGCGCCACACCCCGCTCGAAGACGCCCTTCACGTCGCTCTCGCCCCAGGCCTCGGGGCCGGTGAGCGCCAGAGGCACCGGGCGCGCCGCGGTGCCCGAGAGCGCCACCAGGGAACGCGCGGTGGGGAACACGAGCGCCGTTTCGGCGAGGTCGCGCGAGATGGGGTGCGCCCCCGAGGGAAGGACGATGGGGGAGACGGGCGAGCCCAGCACCTGCGCCGCAGGGGAGGGATCGACGACCACGTCGTCGTCGGCCTGCACGCCGTAGGAGGCGAGGAAAGGGTCGAGCCCGGGGTCCACCTCGGGCTCGAGGAACACGCCCAGGTGCCCGCCGGCTGCCGCGTAGGTGCGCAGGGCCTCGAGCTCCCTCGACAGGAAGCCGGTGCGGGCGCCGGCGACGACGACCACCGAGGCGTCCGCGGGCACCTCGCCCTCGGCGGTGAGGGAGAGCGCCGCCACCTCATACCCCTCGGCGAGCAGCGACCTTCCCAAGGCACCATAGCCGCGGGGATCGTCGGGCGCGCTCTGCGGCTCGCCGTGGCCCACGGTGAAGTAGACCTTGTGCGGTCCCGCGCGCGTGACCTTCACCAGCGCGTTCGTGAGCCCTCCCTCGTCGGGCGCGGAGGCCGCTGCCTTCTGCGTTCCCGAGAGGAGGAGGATGCGCGGCCCCCCCGCCACGATGCCGTACGTCCTGGCGCGCTCGGGGCTCTTGTAGGGATCGACCAGCTCGAAGGTGAAGCGCGGGGAGCGCGCGGCGTAGCGCTCGAGCAGCGCCCGGGCCGCGGCGTATCCGTCCTCATCGATGCGGTAGACGGCGATCGCCTTCACGTCCGACTTCAGCCCGTCGAGCGTGCGGATCGTGTCCTCCTGGAGGGTGAAGATACGGTTCCGGGTGAGGTCCCAGCTCCGGGGCCGCCGGTAGGCTGCCCAGTTGGCGGTTCCGAGCACGATGACGAGGAGGACGGCCGAGACGGCGGTGAGACCGCCGAAGTGGAGCGCCCGGCCGGTGAAGAACCGGCGCAGCCCGCCGGGCGGGCCGAGCGCGAAGCCCGCCCCCACGCAGACGAGGCCCAGGAGGAGCTTGCCCGCCACGAAGCGCGCGTCCCCGAAGAAGAGCGTCACCCCGGTGGAGAGAAGCAGCACGGCGCCGAGCGCCCCCAGCACCCGCGCCGCCACCGGCGAGCTCGCGCCGCTCATGCCCACCGCCCCCCCTCCAGCGCACGGTCGGTGAGCCAGAGCGAGAGGATGATGAACGATAGGTAATACAGGACGTCCTCCAGCCGGATGCGGCCCTGCAGGAACGCCAGCAGGTGCTCGGAGGAGCTCATGCCGGTCGCGAGCGAGCGCATGGCGCCCTCGTTGCCAACAGTGAACATGGTGACGACCCAGAGCGCGAGCAGGACCATGAGCGAGGCGAGCGCCGCCACCAGCACCGATTCCGTGAGCGCGGAGACGAAGAGCCCCACCGCCATGCACATGGCGCCGAGGAGGAAGAGCCCGAGGAGGCCGGTGGCGACCGTCTGCCACTCCACCGCGCCGCCCCCCTGGGCTCCCCTCGCGAAGAGCGACAGGAGGGCGGGAAAGATCCCCACGATGGCGACCGAGAGGCCCACCAGCACGAGCGCTGCCAGGTACTTGCCCAGCACGATCTGGTAGGGGCGCACGGGCGAGGTCATGAGCAGCTCGAAGGTGCGGTTGCGCCGCTCCTCGGCGAGGAGCCGCATGGAGAGGAACGGGGCCGAGATGACGATGAACACCGCCACCGAGGCGAACAGCCGCGCCACCACCAGATCGGTGAGATTGAGGCGCTCGAGCACCTCCCGGCCCTCCGCGGGCGACGCGCGCAGCGCGAAGGTGCGGTAGGCCTCCAGGGCGCCGGTGAAGAACTGTGCCGCGAAGAACGCGATCACCGTGAGGGCGACGTAGGCGATGGGGGTCGTGAAGTAGACCTCCAGCTCCTTGCGGGCGATGGCGAGAGCGGCCCTCAAGCCGGTCCTCCCGGCGCCATGGCCGGGGGGGCGGCGAGCCCCGGCTCGCGCGGCATGACCAGCTTCCCGTAGATCTCCTCCAGGAAGGCGAGGTCGTCGAGGGTGACGCGCCTCCCGGGCAGGTACTTCGCGATGAGCCCGTCGAGCGTGTCGAAGTCGACGAGGCGCCCCTCGTGCAGCACGAGAACCTTCCCGCAGGTCATGGCGACCTCCGGGAGGATGTGCGTCGAGAGGAGGACGGTGTGATCTCCCGCGAGGCTCCGCACCAGGTCGCGGACCTCGCGGATCTGGAGCGGGTCGAGGCCCACCGTGGGCTCGTCCAGGATGAGCACCTCCGGGTCGCCGAGGAGCGCCTGGGCGAGCCCCACCCGCTGGCGGTAGCCCTTGGAGAGATTGCCCGTCACGCGATCGAGCACGTCCTCGATCCGGGCGAGGTGCGCGACCCGCTCGATGTGCCCCTTCACGGACCTGCGCGACAGCCCCTTCAGCCCGGCGCAGAAGGCGAGGTAGGAGCGCGGCGTGAGGTCCGGGTAGACGGGCGGCGTCTCGGGCAGATAGCCGATGCGACGCTTCACCTCGAGGGGCTCCTCGAACACGTCGAAGCCCGCCACCCGCACGCTGCCGCTCGTCGCGGGGGAGAAGCCGGTGAGCACGCGCAGCGTGGTGGATTTGCCGGCCCCGTTGGGCCCGAGGAGCCCCACCACCTCACCTTGACCCACGGTGAACGAGACGTCGTCCACCGCGACCCGGTCGCGATAGCGCTTCGTGAGGTGGGCGACCTCGATCATGTCGACGTGCCATACCGCGGGGCTCCGCGCTGTCAAGCGCGCGGCCGGCGCGGGGCGGCAGCGAGCTCCGCCGGCCTGCGGGGGGTCAGCCCTTCCAGAACCCGCCCGCGCCCGCGCGCTCCTTGCGGATGTCGTGGCCCGGGTCGAGCTTCACGAAGGCGCACATCTCGTTGAGCCGCGAGTAGATGCGGTCGCCGACCCGGCGGGCGAGGGTCATGCCCTCCGCGTCGCGCTGGAACTCGGCGCTCCGGGTCCGCACCAGCGCGCCGGGGCCGTCCTGCGGCGGAGGGCGGTCCTCGAGGAAGTAGTTCGTGGCGAAGAGGGTCGTCAGCCCGGAGTTGAACCGGCGGCTGATGAGCTCGTCGAGCATGGAGCGCTCCCAGTCGGTGCCGCGCTCCTTGCCCAGCTCGTCGATGGCGAGCACCGGTACCTTGATGAGCGGCTGCAGCACCTCCATGTGGCTGCGCTTCGACTCGAACCCGGCCTTCATGTCGGAGAGCAGCAGCATGAACTCGACGTAGCGGCCCCCGACCCCCTTCTCGAGCGCGAGATACCGGAGCGCGGCGCAGAGGAGGTGCGTTTTTCCGCCGCCGGGGCGCCCGAACAGGAGGAACCCCTTGGATGGCTCGTCGACGCGGAACTTCCGCGCGAAGCCCTCCGCCACCGCCTTGGCGGCGGCGTGGTCGGGCGACCAGGCCTTGAAGGTCTCGAACGAAGCCAGCGCCACGGAGGCCGGTATGCCGATGCGGTTGAAGAGGGCGATCCGCTCCTCGAGGTGCTTGCAGGGGCAGACCTGCGCCACGCTGCTCGCGCCCGCCGGCACGAGGATGTAGCCCGTCTCCTTGCAGCGCACGCAGGCGCGCTGGCAGGCGCAGCGCCTGGCGCGGGCCGTCTGGCCCAGGATCTGCTGAACGACGTGTCCTGCGCCGCCGCAGTCGGGGCAGGCGCCATTCTGGTTGAGCTCGACCATGGGAAGCGGCGGAGTCTACACCGCGCCGCGGAGGCAGAGGAGGCCCGCCTCCCTCGCCCCGTCGAGGAGGTGGGCCCGGAGGCATTCCCGGTAGGCACCTCTGCGCGTGCCCGCTGGGCGAGGGCCCGCCCGCAGGCGGCAGCGGACCCCCAGGACGGCCCGGAAGGGCTGTGGAAGGGCGGTGAGCCAGGCGCGCACGAGGAGCTCGTCCACGCGGGCGAGCGCCTCCTCGGTGCTGTAAAGGTCCTGAAGAGGGGAGACCTGCTCGAGCGCCGCAGCTCCGGCGCGGTGCGCCTCGGCGCAGGGCCCCCCCGGGGAGGCGGAGGCCGCGCTCGCCAGCAGGGCGCGGGCGGAGGCGACGCGGCGGAGCGCCGCCGCGGCCTCGACCTCCACCCGGCCCGGCGCGTCGCCCACGCACCCGTCCCGGTAACCCCGCCACTCCGCCTCCACCGCCTGCCGGAAGGCGCGAAGCGAGCGCGGGCGGGGCGTTGCCGGACTTCGCGAGGCCGCGTCCTCCAGGCCCCGGCGCAGTCCGCGGCACACGACTGCCACCGGGAGCCCCCGCCGGTTCCAGAGGCGAACCTGCTCCTCGTCGAGCGGAGAGAGCATGAGCCCGGCCCCGCGCAGCCCGAGGAAGAACTCGGCCACGACGGTCTCGTAGGTGAGGGCGTGCGCAAGGAGCTGTGACACCCGAGGAGGATGCCAGCGGCCTCCGACAGCGCTCTCAGCCGAGCGCGTTGGCGAGCTCGCCCGCGCTCTGGAGCCGATCCTGCGGGGCCCCCTGCAGCAGGCGGTCGGCAAGCTCGGCCAGGTGCGCGTTGGCCTCGGGGTTCAGCGCGAGCACCCTCGGCGGCGCGCCCTCCGCGAGCTCCCGGCAGAGGTCTTCGGGGCGCTCGGCGGAGAAGGGAGCGCGCCCGCACAGCAGCTCGAAGAGGACGGCCCCCAGGCTGTAGAGGTCGGAGCGTCCGTCCAGCGCGCCGCCGCACGCCTGCTCGGGGGACATGTAACGACAGGTGCCTGCCACCCGGTGGGCGCGGTCGGGGTCCGTGCCGGGGCCAGCCCTCTGCGCCAGCCCGAAGTCGAGGATGCGCGCCCGGCCGCTCCCGTCCACGAGGATGTTGGAGGGCTTGAGGTCGCGATGGACGAGTCCCCGCTCGTGGACGTGCGCGAGTCCGAGGCTCACCTGGCGAAGGACGCCCGCGAGCCGCGGTGCCCGCCCGGGCCGGTTGAGCCGAGCGCGAAGGGGAGCGGGCAGCGGAACGGGCGGCCTCCCCGGCGCGGCTTCGGTCGGGTGCTCGCCGGCGGGCACGCCGAAGAGGCTCACGGTGGCGGGCTCGTCCGCCCACGCGTCGAGGTCGAAATTCCCCGCGCCGGGCGGAGGGCCCCCCTGGGGCGGCGCCGGCGAGCCACCGTCGAGCGCGGGGGAGAGGTAGGCGCGCAGATCGAGCCCATCGACGAGCTCCATCGCGAGGAACGCGTAGTCGCCGTGGACCCCACCGCCGAGCGCCCGCACGACGTTCTCGTGCGACAGCCGCCGGAGCACCTCGAGCTCTCGCGCCAACCGTCCTGCGGCAGCGGGGGCCTTCGCGAGCTCGAGGAGCTTCAGCGCCACCAGCTCTCCCGAGGTCGCGTGGCGGGCGCGGTGGACGGTGCCGACCCCGCCTCGGCCGAGCACCGCGAGCACCTCGTATGGGCCGACAGTCCACGGCGACACGAGGACGAGCATACGGGCCGTGCGTCTGACGCGGCAAGACACGGCACGGCTGCGCTTCCCTCGCCTCGGTCCCCCCGGCGTGCTATGAGCCCGCGCGTGTTGGAGAAGCCTCGCATCGATGTCCTGCGGGAGAGGGTGCGCGCGCGGCCGCTTCCCCGCCACGTCGCCATCATCATGGACGGCAACGGCCGCTGGGCGGAGAGCCGCGGGCTCCCGCGCATCGCCGGCCACCGCGAGGGCTCCGAGTCGGTGCGGGCCGTCACCCGCGAGGCGCGCCAGCTCGGCCTCCGGGCGCTCACCCTGTATGCCTTCAGCGCCCAGAACTGGGCCCGGCCCGCCGACGAGGTGGGGGCGCTCATGCAGCTCCTCGCCGATTTCCTGGAGTCGGAGCGGAACGAGATCCGGGAGAACGGCATCCGGCTGCGGGCGATCGGCGAGATCGACAAGCTGCCGGACATGGTCCGCGAGCGGCTCGACACCGTCGGGGAGGAGTCGGCGGCGAACAGCGGCATGACCCTCACCCTCGCGCTCTCCTACGACGGCCGGGAGGAGATCGCGCAGGCAGCCCGCCGAGCCGCCGCGGCCCATGGCACGGGCTTCGGCATCGCCGAGATCGAGCGGGGTCTCTGGACGGCCGAGCTGCCGGAGCTCGACCTCCTGGTGCGCACCAGCGGCGAGCGCCGCATCTCGAATTTCCTCCTCTGGCAGTGCGCGTATGCGGAGCTCGGGTTCAGCGAGGTGCTCTGGCCCGACTTCCGCGAAGAGGAGCTGCTTCTCGCCCTCGACGATTACCAGGCGCGAGAGCGGCGCTTCGGGCTCACCGGCGCCCAGGTGTCTGGCGCGTCCGGCACCGCATGAACGAGAAGAACCGCAATCTCGCCCTGCGCGTCGGCTCGGCCCTCCTGCTGTTCCCACTGCTCGTCTGGGCCACCTGGATGGGCGGGCTCGCGTTCACGGTGGTGCTCGTCTGCGCGGCGGCCATCTCCGCGCACGAGCTCATCGGGATGTTCACCGTGGTGGAGGGGCCGGAGTGGTTCGCAGTGGCCGTGGCGGCCTTGCTCCCCTTCGCGCCCTACTGGGCGGCCCATCACCAGGGCCACGTCTACCCCCCCGAGATCCCGGTGCTCCTGGCGGTCCTCGCGATGGCGCTCCTCATCGTCAACATGTTCCGCAGGGGCGCGCTGGAGGAGGCGCCCCGCCGCGCCGCCATCTCGGCGCTGGCCTGGATCTACTGCGGCCTCCTCGTGGCGACGGTCAACGGGGTGCGGCAGCGGTTCGGGTTCGCCTGGGTGATCCTCGCCTTCGTGATCACCTGGATGAACGACATCTGCGCGTACTTCGCGGGCCGCTTCTTCGGCAAGCACCCCCTCTACCCGCGCGTCTCGCCCAAGAAGACGTGGGAGGGATTCGCCGGCGGGGTCGCCGGGAGCGTGCTCGGCGCACTGGTGGCGCGGGCCATCTTCCTCGCGGTCCCCTTGCCCGGCGACGAGAGCTTCGCGCTCTCCTGGGCAGGCTGCGTGGGCGTCGGACTGGGGGCGTCGGCGCTGGGCCCGGTCGGCGATCTCGTCGAGTCGATGTTCAAGCGCGCGGCCGGCGTGAAGGACTCGGGCAAGCTCATCCCCGGTCACGGCGGGATTCTCGACCGCATCGACGCGCTGCTCTTCGTGGGGCCCTGGGTCTACCTCTGGGCGTCCCTCATCTCGCGGCAGGGCTCGTGAAGCGGCTCGCCATCCTCGGCTGCACCGGCTCGGTGGGCGCGCAGGCGCTCGACGTGGTGGCGCGGGCGCCGGGGCGATTCGAGGTGGTGGCGCTCGCGGCCGGCAACAACGCCGACAAGGTGGCGGAGCAGGTGCGCCGCTTCTCGCCGCGCGCGGTGGCGCTCTCCGATCCGGAGGCCGCCGCCCGGCTGCGCCGCCTCCTGGGCGCGGGCGCGCCGGAGATCCTGGAGGGCGATGCGGGGGTGGCCGCGCTCGCGACCCGCCCCGACGTCGACTTCGTCCTGGCGGCCATCTCGGGCGGCGCCGGGCTTCGCTCCACCGCGGCCGCCATCGAGGCGGGCAAGGCGGTGGGGCTCGCCAACAAGGAGTCGATGGTGCTCGCGGGGGAGCTCCTCATGCGCCTCGCCCGCGAGAACGGGGTCTCCATCCTGCCGGTGGACAGCGAGCACTGCGCCATCTTCCAGTCCCTCGCCGGCCACGACCGGGCCCACGTGCGGCGGCTCTTGCTGACCGCCTCCGGCGGGCCGCTGCGCACGCTGCCCGAGGAGGAGCTCGCGAGCGTGAGCCCCGCCCGCGCGCTCCGGCATCCCAACTGGTCGATGGGCGACAAGATCACCATCGACTCCGCCACGCTCATGAACAAGGGGCTCGAGGTCATCGAGGCGCGCTGGCTCTTCGACATCGACCCGCGCCGGATCGACATCGTCGTTCACCCGGAGTCCATCGTGCACTCGATGGTGGAGTACGTGGACGGCTCGGTGGTGGCGCAGCTCGGGGTGTCCGACATGCGCGGCCCCATCAGCTACGCGCTCGCCTGGCCCGACCGGATCGCCCTCGACCTGCCGCCGCTCGACCTCTCCGGGCTGGGCCGCCTCACCTTCGAACCGCCCGATCCGAAGCGCTTCCCGGCCTACACGCTCGCCTACCGCGCCCTCGAGATGGGCGGCACCGCCCCCGCCGTTCTCTCCGGAGCGGACGAGGCGGCGGTGGCGGCGTTTCTCGCCGGCCGGGTGGCGTTCCCCGACATCGCCCGCATCTGCGCGGAGGTGCTGGAAGCCCACGTGCCCCAGCCGGTCCTCTCGGTGGACGGCGCGCTGGCGGCGAGCGACCTGGGGCGAGAGCAAGCCGGGCAGGCCGTCGAGCGCAGGGGGTAGACCGGAACGAGCGGCCACGGCGCCCCTTCGCCGTGCAGTCCGGCTCGCGGCAGGCCATGTTGTGAGGAGGGGCGCCGCGGGCTCGGCCGCGTCCCGCCTGCCGACACGCCGGGCCCTCCTCGCGCATGCCCCCCGACCTCCTCCTCAAGATCGGCTCCGTCGTCCTGCTCCTGGGCGGCCTCATCTTCATCCACGAGCTGGGCCACTTCATCGCCGCCAAGGCCCTGGGCGTGAAGGTCCTGAAGTTCTCCATCGGGTTCGGGCCGCGGCTGTTCGCGATCTCGCGCGGCGAGACCGAGTACCGCATCGCCGCCCTCCCGCTGGGCGGCTACGTCAAGATGGCCGGCGACGATCCCAGCGAGGAGCTTCCTTCCGCCGACCGGGGGAGGGGCTTCCTGGAGCAGGCGCCCTGGCGCCGATTCGTCATCGCGGCCGCCGGCCCGGCGATGAACCTCGCCTTCCCCGTCCTCCTCTACCTGGCGCTGGGCCTGGCGCAGAACGGGAAGCTCGTGCCTGGCCCGCGGGTGGGCGCGCTGGCGCCGGGATCGCCCGCGGCGCAAGCCGGGCTTCGGCCCGGCGACCGCATCCTCTCGGTGGCGCAGGGCGGCCGGGCGCCGGTGGCGGTGCGCTACTTCGCCGACCTGCGCGAGCTCGTGTCGCCACACCCTGGCGAGCCGCTCTCCATCGAGGTGGAGCGCGACGGCGCGCGGCTGCCCCCACTGACGCTCACACCGGCGCCCGAGCGCGAGTCGAATCCGCTGGAGACGACCACCCGCGGCGTCATCGGGGTGACCCCGGCCTATTCACCCGCCGTGGTGGCTCCCGCCGCCGTTGCGGCCCGCGCCGGCGTCGAGCCCTTCGACCTGGTGGTGGCGATGGCCGGAAAGCCGGTGGCCCACGCCGGTGATCTCCTGCGCGCCCTCGGCGCCGCCCGGTGCGCGCCGGTGGACCTCGACGTGGTGCGCGAGCGCCCTGTGCGCCTCCCGGGCGTCGCCGTGTCCACCTATGGCGCCGTCTCCCTCCGGAATGTGCCCACCTGTGGGCCGGGGGGCGAGACCGCGCTCGCCCTGGCCGACCCGGGCATCTCCACCTTCGTGGCCACGGTTTCCCAGGGCGGCCCCGCCGAGGCGGCCGGGCTCCGCCGCGGCGACGCCATCGCGGCAGTGAACGGCCATCCGGTGCGCTCCTTCCGCGACATCAACGCCCGCGCGAGCGACTTCAAGGCCGGTCAGCCGGTGGCGCTCCTGCTCGCCGACGGCCGCCCGGTGAACCTCGTGCCGGCCGAGCGCATGGAGGTGGACGAGCTCACCCGCGAGTCGCGCCCGCGCCTCGTGCTGGGCTTCGGACCCGACCAGCGCTCCCTCGTCGAGCCGGCGGCGCTCCTGGTGGAGCGGGTGGCGCTGCATGTCGGGCCCCTCGCGGCGCTCCGGAACGCGGGGCAGAACCTGGCCGAGGTGGTCCGGCTCACCGCGCTCGGCATCGCGCGCATCGTCACCGGCCAGATCAGCATCAAGACGGTGGGCGGCCCCATCATGCTGTTCTCCATCGCGGCGCAGGCCGTGGACGAGGGCGTGGAGAGCTTCCTGTTCAAGATGGCGCTCATCAGCGTGAACCTCGGCCTCATGAACCTCCTGCCCATCCCGGTGCTCGACGGCGGCCACCTCGCCACCTGCCTCGTCGAGAGCGTCACGCGTCGCCCGCTCTCCATCCGCGCGCGGGAGATCGCGAACCTCGTCGGCATCGTGCTCCTCGTCATGCTGATGATCGTGGTGTTCAAGAACGACATCGCGCGGCTGATGGGTTGACTCGCATGCTGGTCGCCGCGCTCGACACCTCCACCCTCGCGCTCTCGTGCGCGCTCTGCGAGGTGGAGCCGGGGAGCGTCCGGGTGATCGCGGAGCGCACCGAGCACGCGCCGGCCAAGGGCGCGCGCGGCGGGCCCAGCGGCGGGCACGGTGGAAGGCTCCCCGGCGCGCTCTCCGACCTCCTGCTCGCCGAGGGGCGGACGCTGGCGGAGGTGGAGGGCTACGCCATCGGCCTCGGGCCCGGTTCCTTCACCGGACTGCGCATCGGGCTCGCCACGTGGAAGGGGCTCGCCTACGGCAACGCGCGGCCACTGGCCGGCTGCTCGAGCCTGGCCGCGCTGGCGATCGCCGCCGCCGCGGGCGCGGAGCCCGGGGCGCTGCTCGTCCCGCTCCTCGACGCGCGCAAGGGGGAGGTGTACGCGGGGTTCTACCGGGCGGCGCCGGACGGTCGGTCCGTGGAGGCGGTGGCGCCGGAGGAGGCGCTCGCGCCCAGCGCGCTCGCCGAGCGGCTCGTCGCCCAGGCTGCCGCGGGGGCGAACCCGGCGCTGTTCGGGGGCGGCTTGTTCGCCTATCCGGACGCCTTCGCGAGGCTGCCGCGGCTCGCCGGGGCCGCTTCCGCGCCATCCGCCGAGAGCGTGGCCCGGCTCTGCGCGCCCGCGCTCCTCGACCGGGCCTACGACGCGGCAGCGGTCTTCGCGCTCGAGCCTCACTACGTGCGCCCGAGCGAGGCCGAGGTGCGGTTTCCCCATGGGCAGGGGCCGGGGGCGGAGCGCGGCGGCGCACATTAAGAAACTCGACTTGGAGCCCGCAACCTTCCGTCCCCGCATCGCTCGCCTCGGTCCACAGCTTCTCGCGGGAGGTGCCGCGGGCGGCATCGTGGGCGTCGTGGCGCACATCCCGCTCCTCCTCGCCTTCCTGTTCGGCGCCATCGCTTCCGCGCTGGCGGTCTCGATGCGGCACGCGGGCGCGCTCCGGGTGGTGGCCGACGAGCGCGGCGTGCGCGTCCTGGGCGGCGAAGCGCCGGTGGACGCGGCGTGGGGCGCCGTGAAGCTCGGGTTCGGCCTCGCACAGCGCGCCGACGGCCAGGTGCGGCGCTACGCGGTGTTCGCCGACGGGCTCGGCCGCAGCTTCCCCTTCGCCGACCAGGGCGCTGGGCTCTCCGGCCACCCGGTGCAGGGCGCGGATGGCAAGCCCGCGCCGGTGGTGGAGCTGCGCGATGCTCCGCTCCTGCTGGGCCTCCTCATCCAGCGCGCTCCGGCCTGGAACGTCCTGCCGGAGCCCCTGCGGGAGGCGCCCGCGCCGTCCCTCGACGTCGATGTCACCGTCGCGGAGCCCGCGGCAGGGACGCAGGCTGGCAAGGCCGCCGCGCGGGGCAAGCCCGGCGAGCGGCGCGTCGGGATCTGGGGCGTGGCGGTGAAGCTCGGCGCCGGGGCGCTCAAGGCCGCCAAGACCGCCAAGCTGGGCTGGCTCGCCGCCTCGGCCGCGGCCTACTCCTTCCTCTTCTCCTGGAAGTTCGCGGTGACGCTGCTGGTGCAGCTCATCGTCCACGAGTACGGCCATGTCCACGCCATGCGGCGCACCGGGATGAAGGTGCGCGGCATGTACTTCCTCCCGCTGGTGGGAGCCGTCGCCGTGAGCGAGGACGACTTCACCACTCGCAGGCAACAGGTCTATGTGGCCATGAACGGGCCGATCTGGGGCTCGCTCCTCACTGTCCTGCCGCTGGGGCTCTGGCGCTTCACCGGGCACGCCGAGTGGGCCACCGTCGCGAGCTGGTGGGCGCTCCTCAACCTTTTCAACCTCCTGCCCATCTCGCCGCTCGACGGGGGCCGGATCATGCAGGCCTTCGCGAGCTCGTTCTCGTCCGGGGTCGGCGTCGCCGCCTCCGTGCTCGGGCTCTCCGGCGCGGTCGCGCTCGCCTCCACCACGGGCTTCTCGCTCCTCTGGCTGGTGGCGATGTTTGGCGCCATGGAGCTCGCGGGGGAGATGCAGGCCCGGACCGGCTCGCGCGCGCTGCGGCTCCTGCCCGAGCCGGCGCGCTTCCGTCCGCCGCACTGGCTCTTCATGCGGGCGGCGGTGGGTGGAGTGGGGGCAGGGGGCCCCGCGGACGCGATGTTCCTGCGGACCCTCGCACGGCAGGAGAAGACCGCCCGCGCCGAGCCGCTCCGTCCCTTGGAGCTCCTCGCATGGGGTCTCGCCTATGCTGGGCTCGCGGCCGGGCTCGTCCTCCTGGTGTGGGCTCTGCGGCACGTGCCCGGCGCCGACGCCGCCTCCAAGGTGCTCGAGTGAGAAAGGTGTTCGTGACCGGCGCCACCGGGCTCATCGGCCGCGCCCTCGTGAGCGCGCTCCTGGAGCGTGGCGACGCGGTGATCGCGCTCACGCGCTCCAGGGCGGGCCGTTCCCCCGGCGGCGCCACCGTGGTGCAGGGCGACCCGGCGGTGCCCGGGCCCTGGCAGGAGGCGCTCGCGGCCTGCGACGCCTGCGTGCACCTCGCCGGAGAGCCCGTCGCGGCGGGCCGCTGGACCGAGGAGCGCAAGCGGAGGATCTGGGAGAGCCGCGTGCTCTCGACGCGCAACGTGGCCGAGACGGTGGCCCGCGGCCGCCCCGAGGTACTCGTCTCCGGCAGTGCCATCGGCTACTACGGCGCGCGCGGCGACGACGAGCTCGACGAGGGCGCGCCGCCCGGCAGCGACTTCCTGGCGCGCGTCTGCGTGGACTGGGAGGGCGCCAGCGAGCCGGCCCGCGCCCGCGCGCGGGTGGTGCTCCTCCGCACCGGCATCGTCCTCGCCGCCAGCGGGGGCGCGCTCCCGCAGATGATGCTTCCCTTCCGCTATTTCGCGGGAGGGCCCGTCGGCAAGGGCGAGTTCTGGCAATCCTGGATCCACCTCGCCGACGAGGTCGGGCTCATCCTGTGGGCGCTCGACGGCTCCGGCGTGGAAGGGCCGCTCAACGCCACCGCGCCAGCCCCGGTGCGCAATCGGGAGCTCGCAAAGGCCCTCGGGCGCGTCCTCCACCGGCCCAGCGCCATCCCCGTGCCCGTGGCGGCGTTGAAGCTCACCTTGGGGGAGCTGGCTTCCGTGGTGACCACCGGACAGCGGGTGCTGCCGCGGAAAGCGGTGGACGGAGGGTACGCGTTCAGGTTCCCGGAGGTGGAGGGGGCGCTGAGGGAGTTGGTGGGGCGGTAGGGAGCGGGGAGGGCGCTGTCTCGACAACCGCATCTTGGGTACGCCAGACCCGATCCGCGCCTGCCGGGGTCAAGTCCCTTTTTCTGTGTTGATCGGACGCAGAGTCAAGCTCCTCGTTCTCTTTACGCAGCCTTGGCTTCGGCGGCCTCCTTCGACTTGAGCAGGGACATCTCCAGGTAGCGGCGGTCGGTCCAGATGGCGGTCACGTTGAGCGCGACGGCGGTGACCAGGCGCAGGGCGCTGGCCCGGTCGGGGAAGGCGCCGACAGCGTTGGTCCGGCGCTTGATTACGCCGTGGAGCCGCTCGAGCCCGTTGGTGGAGCGGATGCGGTGCCAGTGAGCCTTGGGGAAGGCGTAGAACTTGGTGGCCGCCTCGAACCCGGCCTCGAGGCAAGCCATCGACTCCGGGAGCTGCCGCCCGAGACCGGCGGCGAGGTCCGCCATCCGCCTGCGAGCCTCGGCCTTGGTGGGCGCCAGGAAGACCTGCCAGACCGCCTTGGCAAGCCGCGCCCTTAGCTTCTGGGGGGCCTTCCCGACGACGTTCCGCTGTAGGTGGACGCAGCACCGCTGCTGCTGCGCCTCCGGCAGGTGGTGACGCACAGCCTTGGCGATCCCCGCGTGCGCGTCGGCGATGACGAGTTGCACCCCCGACAGGCCGCGCTTGTTGAGCTGGGCGAGCAGGTCGCTCCAAGACGCCTCCGACTCCTCCGCGCCGATGGTGACCGCCAAGAGCTGCCGGTGGCCGTCCAGGCCGACGCCGTAAGCCACCAGCGCCGAGACATTCTCGACCTCCCGCGCCCACCAGGCGTCGAGGAAGGTGGCGTCGAGGAACAGGTAGGGAATCGGGCCCTCGACGGGAGCCTTCCGGAGATCTTCGACCTTCGTCCCAAGCGTCTTCGCTGCCCGGCTCACGGTGGAGCGGCTCACGTGCTCGCCCATGAGCGCCTCGGTGATCTGGCCGATGTCGCGCGTCGAGGCGCCGTGCACGTAGGCGGCCACCATGGTGTCGTCGACCTCGGCGCTCCTGCGCTTGTACCGCTCGAACACCGCACCGCCTGCGGAGCCGCCCTCGCGAGAGCGCGGCACCTTGAGGTCGATGGCGCCCATCGAGGTGATGAGACGTCGCAGGTACGTCCCGTTGCGGCTGTCGACCCGTTGGGCCTGGCGCTCCCACTTCTTCGCGCCGACGAGGGCTCGGATCTCTTCCTCCAGGACGACTTCCAGGGCGACCCGGATCGCGCCCTGGCAGAGGGCCCGGAGGTCGGTGCGGAAGTTCTCTTGCGTTGGCAACTCAAGCTCGGCAACCTCCCTCGACTCGGGCGCTCTATGACGTGCTCCACGCCGGCGGGTATCGACCCATCGCGCAGGCGGGGCGGGTGCTCGTGGTCTCGGCGTGCGAGGAGTCCTCTGGCACGGCCGTCCTCCGGTCTCCGCCGTACCGCTAAGGTGAAAGCGCAGGCTTACGAACTGGGGCCGGCGGGCGCACGCGCGGAAAAGAGTCGGGGAACGCGCGTCTGCAAAGCACGTCGGCGCTCCATGGCATCTACGGAGAGGTGCAGGGCTCGATGGCAGTTCGGGCAGAGGGCCACGGCATTCGTCACCCGGTCGCGCCCACCCTGGGCGAGCGGCGTGACGTGGTGCACCTCCAAGAACGGCTCCCCCGCCGCTGTGACGAACGGGGCCGTGGCGCCGCATGCCTCGCAGATCCCATGCGCTGCGTCGAGCACCCAAGCCTTCACGGAGGCGAGCCGCTCGTACCCGAATACGTTTGAGAGACCGACACGTCGTGGCTCGTCGCTTCCGGAAGGAGGTGCCGTCTGCACGCCCGTACGCAACAATGCTGCAACGCGCACTTCCAGCTCAGCAGGGTCTGCAGTGGGTTCATCTGCCGCCGCCGTGGCATCCGGACCTGCGGTGCTCGGTGTGGGCGAAACCGGCAAGCTCCGTGACTCGCGCAAGCTGCGGTTGGCGACCGGTGTCGTATCGAGAGCGGTTGGAGAGGCAGGATCGAGGGCTATAGCATCAAGCGGGTGCGCTACGGCCGCAGCAGGAGCAAACAGAGTGACTGGCGCCGGTCTCTGTCGCCGAACAGGCGGAGCTGCGACCACGGGCTCCTCCTCGCGCGCGAGCGCGTTTAACGCGCTCAGGATAGCGTCGACCCCGTCCTCCCACATCCCAGCGTCGAAGGTGGGTTTCTTGTCGGAGGTGGTTTCCCCTTCCTGGAGCCGCTTCCATTCCAGCTTGTGCGCTAGTCCATCCAGCGCGTTCTGAACTTTCCGACGTCCGCCGTGATGGTCGGTCATCAGCATAAGCCTGCCGCTGCTCTCCACCTTGAGGACGGAGGCCGTCGGCGAGACGGAGGTCACAAAGAGCAGCATGGAGTCATCGTTCGGGTTCTCATTGAACACGATCGCGAACGATGCTTCCTCGCCGAGCGCGCGAAGCTGCTCAATAGCGGTTCGCGTCTTCAGGTCGAGTTTGTTCGTGCGGACCTTTTCGAAGAACCCCTCCTCATTCGTCACATCGGCTGGCGCCATCGTAACCTCCTTTCCTGGAACGGCTGGGTCGCCGCAAAGACGATACCGAATCCGGCGTGCGAGGGGGTTGTCACGGCCGGGGGACTTGAGAATGTACCGCACCCCTGACCGATCCCCTCATTCCCGAGGTCGCGGACTTGACCAAGAGCCAGAACGCGGAGAAGTAGACCTACCCAGCGGCGTTTACGCCCCGGGTGATCGCCCCACCGGAATGGGTGATCGGCATTGGCCGGAATGGCTGATCGGCATGGCCGGAATCCGCACTTAAGTCGGGAGACAGGATTCGACCCTGCGACCCCTTGGTCCCGAACCAATCAACGCCCCCAGCGCCAGGGGGCCCGCTCTACCCGAGAAGGGCCTCCGGGTGCTTTTTCGCGACCGACAGGAGCTTGAGCGCCGCATCCGAGGGACGCCGCGCGCTCGTCTCCCATGCCTGGACCGTCTTCGGGCTCACGTTCAGGATGCGGGCGAAGGCCGCCTGGGAGACTCGAAGCCGACTGCGGACCGCGAGCACTTCCTTGGCGCCCATCGCCGGCGGCGGCTCGAGCTCGACATCCCGTACGGTCAGCTGGCGATCACCGCGGTGATAGGCGATGGCGTCCTCGAGCCCAGCCTTGAACCTGGCGAACGCCGACGTCCTGCTGGTCTTCTTCTTCATGGCTCAGATTCCTCCTTCAGCTGCTTCACCAGTGCTGCAACCTGCCGCAGCTCGGCGGCCGTGAGATCGGCTTTCTCGTGCTTCCCGAAGATCGCGACCAGGTGCGTGATCTCCCGTCGGGGAAGATCGAGGTGATAGATGCGCGCGCCCCCGCTCTTGCCCCAACCCACGCTCCGCTGGCTGAGCCGGAGCTTCCTGAGCCCACCCGTTCCAGGGACGAGGTCGCCAGCCCGCGCGTCGGCCAGGATGCTCTGCTCCATTGCGACCAGGTCGTCATGCGACAGCTCACGCCCCCGCTCGAGCTTGCGGCGGTCCTCGCTGAAGCCGGCCGACTCCACGAATCGCCGCTTCACCCAGCTATACTACCAGGTGGGCATCCTACTGGGTAGCATGGCACGGCGCGCGCTCCGCGGGGACCGCCTCGGAAGTGCCCCCGGTGATACTCGCCTGGAGTTCGATCACCATCCGCGCCCGATTCCGCACTCCGGCACCACACCGACCTGACCCTCGTCGAACTGCGCCGAGCGACCTCGCGGAGCAGCCCCTCGGCTCGGCCGGCGGCCGGCGGCCGGCGGGCTTCGGCCGGAGACGCTTGCGGAGACAGGATTCGAACGTGCGACCCCTTGGTCCCGAACCCCGCTTGGGTGAACGGGCGCCGTGTCCGGACCCGGGCGATGAAAGTCACGCTTCGCATTACTTGACCCCATCGAAGCCGGATAGTCCGGGATGACCGCGACCGCCTACACCACCGACCTCGCCGCGAGCGGCGGGCACCACTTCACGACCGCGGACGCCCCCCGCGCGCTCGGCGTTTCGCTCGTGGCGACCCGCGCCGCTCTTCGCCGGCTCGCCAGCAAGGGCGCCATCGCGTCGCCGGCGCGCGACTTCCACCTGATCGTTTCCCCGAGCATCGGCGACTGCGATGCCTTCCGCCGCGGTGCTCCGGGGCGCGGTCGACCGGGCGCGGCTCGGCAACAACGACCGGATGGCGGCCCTGCGGCAGCTCGACGCCGAGTCGCGGCGCCTCGCGACCGCCGCGCGCGGTCCGTCGCTGCCGGAGTTCCTGGCGGAAGGGCGTCGCGCCAGCGCGGAGCGGGGAGGGCGCACGGTGCACGGCCCCGCAGTAGCGCGAGGCGGGGTCCCACTCCCCCTCCTCTCCCTCCGGGACGGAGAGGGGCGGGGGCGAAGGCGCCTCTTCACCCTCCGCGCCCGCCCACCGGACAGCTTTCGCTGGTGCTGACGGCCCGTGAGCGGCTCCGCCAGCCGGGGGGGAGCACAACCTGCGCGGGCCGGGAGCTGGGCCCCGGGTTGAGGTAGACAGGTCGCAATGCTCCCGGGCCGACCGCACGCGATCCCGCCGCGCCCGATCACGAGCGCCGTCCTCCCGCCCCGCCGGGGCCTGCTCGCGCTCGCTGACGCGCTGGTCCCCCCGCCGCTCGCCCTCTTCGAGCACGCGATGGGTCTCGCCCTCACGCACCTCCTCCACGCGGCGGCGCGCCTGCGTCTCGCCGATGCGCTGGCCGCCGGGCCGCGCACGGCGACCGAGCTGGCGGCCGCCACCGGAGCGCACGAGGACGGGCTGTTCAGGGTGGTGCGCGCGCTCGCGTCGAGCGGGATCTTCGCGCTGCGGCCGGACGGCCGCTTCGAGAACGACCGGCTCTCGCGAGGGATGCTCGCCGGGTCGCCGGCAGCTTTTTCGAGGCGGTGCCCGCCGGCTGCGACGTGTACGTCCTGCGCGACGTGCTCCACGACCAAGACGACCTCGGCGCGGGGCGCATCCTCGCCGCGTGCGGCCGCGCAGCCGGGCCGGACGCGCGGGTGGTCGTCGCGGAGATCCTGCTCGACCGCACGGCGGCCGCCTCCCCGGGGCTGCTCATCGACGTGCAGATGATGATGGCCACCACGGGTAGCCGGCAGCGGAGCGCGAGCGAGCACGCGGCCCTCCTCTCCCGCGCCGGCTTCCGCGCCGGCCGCGTGATCGAGCTGCCCGGGGTCCCCTGCCTCGTGGAGGGCGTGGCCTCCTGATGGCGACCACCTCCCTCCAGGGCTCGCCGGCCGACCCCGTGGCTCCACGACCGGCGATCCGCGCGAGGCTCCACGCGCTCGCGCCGTTCATTCCGGTGATCTTCGTCCTGGGGGCGGCCGGCGACGACCTCGTCTCCCGCACGCGCGTCGGGGTGGACTTCGAGGTCTACTACCGCGCCGCGGTCCGCTTCGTCGCGGGAGAGCCGCTCTACCAGCTCGCCGACGGCAAGATGTGCTGGAAGTACTCGCCCGCGGCGGCGGCGCTGCTGACCCCGTTCACGATGCTGCCCGCGCGCGTGGGGAACGTCTTCTACAACCTGGGCTCGGCGGCGGCCCTCGTCTTCTACTTCCGCTTCGGCGCCTCGCTCCCGCGGGCCGATCGCGGCCTCGCCGGGAACCTCGCGGCGACCTTCTACGCGATGCCGCTGTACGTGCTGCTCTTCTTCTTCGGGCAGAGCGACGCCCTGCTCCTCGCCCTGGCGGTCCTCTCCGAGCGCGACGCGGAGCGGCGGCCCTGGCGCTCCGGCCTCCTCTGGGCCGTCGCGCTGCTCTTCAAGCCGCCCATGCTCATCCTGGGGGTCCTCGCGATCGCAGGCCGGCAGTGGCGGCGGATCGCATGGGCCGCCGGCTTCAGCTCGGCGCTCCTAAGCGTGGGCCTCGCCCGGTACGGGCTGACGGCGGGGATCGCGGAGCTCGGCGCCTGGCGGCACCTGCTCGCGACGACCACGCCACCGCTCATCTGTCCCGGCGACAACCAGAGCGTGTTCGGCGTCGTCTGCGGCTGGATCGCGACTCCCGAGCGGCCGCTCGCCTTCCGCGCGGGGGTCGCGCTCCTCGGCGGCTCGGCGGTCCTCGCGCTCGCCATCCCGCTCGTGCGCATCGCCCGGCGCGACGCGGACGCCGCACGCGCGCTGGCCCTCGCGGCGGCGCTGCACATGGCGGCCTTCCTGTCGCCGCTGGGCTGGCGCGTGAACCTGCTCGCCGCGGTCCCGTTCGCGTACGTGCTCGCGGGCCTCGCCCGCACGGCTCGCCGGGTGGCCCTTCGCGCCGCCGCGGCGGGCGTCCTGGGTGTCATGCTCGTGATCGGGAACCTGACCGAGGCGGCGCTGGGCCGGACCGTCATCGGCGCGCTCCTGGACGGTAGGTTCTGGGGGCTGGGCGTGCTGGGGATGGCGCTCGTCGCGACGTGGGGCGTGGCGGTGGACGGAACCGGCTCGCGCGCAGCCGGCAGCCCCGGCAGCGATGCTCGGTGAGCCACTCCCGGCCGGAGCTCCAGGAGCGGGATCCTTCCCTGGCGGGGAGGATCGACCTCGCAGCGCGGCCCGTCCAACGGGCGCCCGCGCCTCCAACGACATCGCCGCCGCGTCGGCGCTGGTCGGGGAGCTGCATGCGCGGAGGTAGCGACCGCCGACTCGGCGCCGCGCTTCAGCGCTCGCTGTCGAGGTCTCTCATCTGGGCCGAGGCGTACCGGACCCCGGCGGCCGAGCCGCGAGGGATGGCCTCCTCGATGCGCGCGAGGTCGTCCGCGGAGAGGCTCAGCGCGAGGGCGCCGAGCGCCTCCTCGAGCTGCGCTCGCGTGCGCGCTCCGATCACCGGGACGACGGTCCGACCCCGCGACATCACCCACGCGATGGCGAGTGGGATGGCGTCGCGCCGCGCTCGGCCGCCAGGCCGCGCAACGCCGCCGCGAGCCGCTGGTTCGCCTCCCGGTTCGACCCGGTGAAGCGCGGCAAGTACGCGCGGTAGTCGCCCCTGGCGGCCGGCCTGGACCCGCTCAGCAGCCCGCGCGACAGCACGCCGTACGCAGTGGCCCCGACTCCGAGCTCCGCGAGCGCGGGGAGGATCTTCTCCTCGGGGCCGCGGCTCAGGAGCGAGTACTCGATCTGCACGTCGCAGATCGGGTGCACCGCGTGGGCACGGCGCACGGTCTCCGCGCCGACCTCCGAGAGGCCCACGTGGCGGACGTACCCCGCCTTCACGAGCTCGGCGAGGGCTCCGACCGTCTCCTCGATGGGCACGGCCGGGTCGAGGCGCGCGGGACGGTATCAAGTGCGCACCCGCACCCCGCGTTACGACGCAGGGTGAGTTCCGGAGGGTCTTTGCGCAAGCGGACGAGCCCCAAGACGCCCGGTTCCGGAGGCGGCCGCGACGGCGCGGCGCCGGCGTTAACAACGGTCCTGAGCGAGGCCGAGGCCGCCGCCCGGGCTGGCGCACCCCAACCTCGTCACGCTGCACGACGCGAGGTGGACCGAGCACGGTGCTCGAACTGCTCCGCGGCCGCAAGCTCTCCGCCCGGGTCGATGAGGGGATGCTCCCGCTCTCCGAAGCCTCCGCATCGGCTGCGAGGTGGCGAATGGCGTCGCGCACGCGCACGGCGTCGTGCACCGGGACCTCATATGTCACGCCGGGGAACGTCTTCCTGTGCGACGACGGGCCGGTCAAGGTGCTGGACTTCGGCATGGCGCACGCCTTCGGGTGCCGCCAGGTGCGGGGCGGCACGCCGGCCTCCATGGCCCCGGAGCAGCGGCGGCGCGCGTCCGGGGAGAGCACGGAAGTGTTCGCGCTCGGAGTCATCCTCTACCGGATGTTCACGGGCCGCCTGCCCTTCGGCGAGGGGGGGGAGCGGGTCGAGGGCTCCCGCAGCGCTCACCCCTTCAAGACGCCAGACGTGCCCGGGCTCGCCGCGCTCGTCGCGCGGTTCCTCGCGCGCGTGTCCGCCCGGCATGACCTCAAATCCGGCAGCACTTCTTGAACTTCTTGCCGCTTCCGCAGGAGCAGGGGTCGTTCGGTCCGATCCTTGGCTCCCGCCGGCGAAGAGGTGCCTGTGAGGGAAATGCGGGCCTGAAGGTGGGATCGTCGTGGAGCGCGCTGCGGAC
>JBBQEB010000038.1:0-26424 GCA_038320275.1 Myxococcales bacterium
CTTGCCCATCCCGCGCCCGATCCCGACCAGCGCTTGGGCCAGCCGCTCGGCGTCCTCTGCCCTCTTCAGGAAGGCGCCGCTCCCCACCTTCACGTCGAGCACCAGCGCGTCGATGCCTTCGGCGAGCTTCTTCGACATGATGGAGCTGGCGATGAGCGGGATGGACTCGACGGTGGCGGTGACGTCGCGCAGGGCGTAAAGGCGGCGGTCGGCGGGGGCGAGGCGGTCGGTCTGGCCGATGAGGCAGGCGCCACAGGAGGCGAGCACCTCGCGGAAGCGCTCCACCGGCAGGCGCACGTCGAAGCCCGGGATCGACTCCAGCTTGTCGAGCGTGCCGCCGGTGTGGCCGAGCCCGCGCCCGGAGATCATGGGGACCACCACGCCGCAGGCGGCGGCGATGGGAGCGAGGGCGAGGGAGACCTTGTCCCCCACGCCGCCGGTGGAGTGCTTGTCCACCTTGACGCCGGGTAGATCGGAGAGGTCGAGCACGTCGCCGGACCGCAACATGGCGTCGGTGAGGGCGGCGGTCTCCGCGTCGTCCATCCCGCGGAAGAAGACCGCCATGCAGAAGGCGGCCATCTGGTAGTCGGGCACCTCGCCCCGCACGAAGCCGTCCACCAGGCCGCGCAGGTCGGCGGGCGCGATGGGGTGTCCGTCGCGCTTGGCGTGGATGAGCTCGTAGGGGCGCAACGCCGACTCGGTAACACCAGCCGCGGCGCGCTTCAAGTTGCTGCATCGACGGGCGGTCACGCCCGCGCCTCGTCACCAGGGCCGGCGCGGGCACTCCGGGGCGGGCGTGGCGTGGTTGCAGGCGCCGGGGGTGCGCGTCCCGGGGCAGGCCAGGTTCGACGCTGCATCCGGGCCGGCGGGGTGCACGCGCTCGAGCGCACCCGTGGGACACCGCGGCGCGGGCTCGACGATGCCCAGCGTCGAGACCACCTGCCCGGCCCGGTCCTCCAGCGCGAGCGCCACCGGGCGCGTGTTGGCGAGCCCACCCACGAGCGCCTTCGCGCCGCAGCGGTAGAGCACCACTCCGGGCAGGAGCGGGTAACGGCCGTCATAGCTGCCTCCCACCACCAGCGCGAGGCCGCCCGGCGCCAGCGGACCGCCTGCCCCCGGCCCCAGCGTGCAGCGGGTGAAGGTGCCGGTGGAGCCCGCCTTGGCGAGGGCATAGCCCTCCAGCTCGGCGTCGCCCGTGCCGACGTTCGCGATCTCTGCGTACTCGCCGCCCGCCTCCGGTGCGTCGGCGTCGGCCAAGGCCTCGGTGAGGACGAGCGCGGGCCGGGGCGCGAGCGCGCTCGTCTCGAGCCAGGGCCCGGGGCTCCCGCGATGACCAGCCAGGTCCTCCGCGGAGAAGCGGACCCGCACCTTCCGGCCCGGGCAGAGACCCGCCACCACCACCTGCCCCTCGCAGCGCGCGGCTGCGGTCGCGCAGGGATCGTGCCCAGGACAGGGGAGCACCTCGCCGGTGAAGAGGGCGGACGCAGGCGGCTCGGGGGCCGCTCCGCAGGGCGAGTCTCCAGGAAGCGCCGAGACCTCGGCCCGCAGCCGCCCCATGCCGGCGAGTGGGGCGGCGACCCGGACCGACAGCTCGCCAGGCTCGAAACGGGCGTCCCCCAGGGCCGGGGCGGCGAGCGCGTCACAGCGGCTCACCTCCAGCGGCTCGAGCGGCAAGGGAGAGTTTCCGGCGAGGTCGTGCACGTCGCGGACGGAAAGCGCGAGGGGACCCGGCGGCAGCGCCGCCGCGAGGTCGAGCTGCAGCGTGGCCGGGCCGGGTTGCTCCGTGCGGCTCCCAGCGCCGAGCGCCTCCGGCAAGGCCAGCGCCCCCTCCACGGGTTCATCGAAGCTCACCCTGAGAGAGGCCAGGTTCCGGGGTGCGGGCCCGTGCGGAGGGATGAGCCAGCGCGCGCGCGGCGGCGTGGTGTCCCGCGCCGGCCCGGTCTCGAAGGCGAGGACGTGCGTCCGCTGCTTTCCCTCCGCATCGAGCACCGGCCGCCCGTCCGCCGCGCGAAGCCGGCGCGAGACGACGGCCGCGAAGGCGCCGCCAGGGGGGAGCAGATCGGCGGGGCGCAGCACCGCGCGCGTGCCGCCTTCCTGCAGCGCGGCGCTCGCGGCCAGCACGGGGGCACCCGGCCCCAGACCCGCCTCCCCGTCGGCGAGGAGCGTCACCTCGCGGAGGTCCTCCCTTCGGCAGAGGGCGAGCGCACGGCCGTCGAGGATGGCCTTCGCCTCCACCGGCCCGGAGAAGGTGATGCTGATCTCCACCGCGCCGGCCGGCACCGTCCCCCGCGGCGCTTCATCGACGATGCGCACCATCCGCTCTGCAGGGGCCGTCCCGCAGGCGAGCGCGGCCGCGGCGAGGAGCGCGACGTGCCGCGCGCTCATCGCCCTTCCTCCGGGTAGAGACCGGTGAGCGCATCCAGCTCGGCCGTCACCTGGCCGAGCTCGAGCTCCTGCTCGGCGCGCGCGCGCGGGGTCCCTGGAGCGTTCGCGGCGACCGCGAGGCGGAGCCGGAGTCGCTCGTAGTAGAGCCGGGTGGCGCGGTCCACGGCGGCGCGCCGCCTCACCTCCGCCGCCGCGGAGGCCGCCACCGCCTGCAGCTCCGCCCGCCCCAGCACGAGGCCGTCCAGGCTCCAGTCGAGGTTGACCGAGACGGTGTCACCCGGCGTGGACCGGAGGTAGTCCACCTCGGAGGTCCCGGTGAGACCGGTGACGTGGACGCTGCGGTCGTCGTGCCGATAACTCGTCGAGAGCCGGGGCAAGAGGGCCGCGAGGCGCGACCGCGTCCGCCAGCTCGCGGCGGCTTCCGGAGAAGGGGCTGCGCGCCCCGCGGCCGCGCGCTGGACCTCGCCGACAGAGGGCTCCCCAGCCCGGGCGAGCCCCCACAGGCGACCCGCCTCGGCGTCGCGCGCGGCGGCCGCCGCCTCCGGCAACTCGCGCGCCGAGCCGGTGGCGGCGGCCAGGGTGAGCAGCGGCGGAAGCAGCAGGGAAAGGCGCATGCCGCACCGGAGAGCAGGCGGCGAGCCAGCTCCGCTCGCGCGCCGGAGTCAGGTGCCGTGGCGGCGAGGCGGACGGACCGTGGACGTGAGGTTCGCGGGCCGGCCGGCCTGGTAAACCTACCCCACGCTGAAGCTCTCTCCGCACCCGCAAGAGCCCTTCACGTTGGGGTTCTTGAACACGAACCCAGACTGGAGGAGCGAGGTCTTCCAGTCGAGCACCGTGCCCTCCAGGAACTTGGCGCTCCTCGGGTCCACGAAGACGCGGGCGCCTTCCCCCTCGACGATCTCGTCGCTGGGCCGAGGCGCCTCCGCCCACTCGATGACGTAGGTGAGCCCCGAGCAGCCGCCGCCCTTGACGCCGACCCGCAGCCCTCCCTCGCCGCCACCCTTCTCCTTCACAAGAGCGGCGATGTGGCGTGCGGCGGGGGCGCTCACGCTGATGGAAGCCATCGGTTCCTCTCCTCGGTCCCCGGCGCAGGCCGGGCGTCGTGCAGCGGCGAGAGGTCGCGCAGCTTCCGCACCTTCGCCGTGAAGAGCCCCACCGCGTAGTCGACCTCCTCCAGCGTGGTGAAGCGCCCCAGGCCGAAGCGGATGGAAGCGTGGGCCAGGTCATCGGGAACGCCCATCGCGCGCAGGACGTAGGAGGGCTCGAGCGAGGCGGAGGTGCACGCCGAGCCCGACGAGACCGCCACGTCCCGGACCGCGAGCAGGAGGGCCTCCCCCTCCACGCCCTCGAAGCTGACGTTGAGGTTGCCGGGGAGCCGGTGCTCGAGGCTACCGTTCACCGACAGGCCCTCCACGCCGCGCTGCAGCCCCTGGCGCAGCCGCTCGCGCAGCGCCAGCACGCGCGCGCCCTCTTCTTCGAGCTCGGCCTGGGCGATGGCGCAGGCCGCCCCGAGCCCCACGATGCCGGGGACGTTGAGCGTGCCGGAGCGGTGCCCGCGCTCGTGGCCGCCGCCGTCGATCTCGGCGACGAGCCGCGCGCGCGGCTTGCGGCGCACGTAGAGCGCGCCGACGCCCTTGGGGCCGTAGAGCTTGTGCGCGGAGATGGAGGCGAGGTCGACCCCGAGCTCCTCCACGTCGAACGGCACCTTGCCGGCGCTCTGTACCGCGTCGCAGTGGAACGTGATCCCGCGCTCGCGGACGATCCGGCCGATCTCCACCAGCGGGTGGAGCACGCCGGTCTCGTTGTTGGCGTGCATGATCGACACCAGCACGGTGTCCGGACGCAGCGCCCGCCGCACCTCCTCCGGGTCCAGCCGGCCGTCGCGCGCGACGGGGAGCGTCGTGACCTCGAAACCCTCGCGCGCGAGGCGCGCCATCGGGTCGAGCACGGCCTTGTGCTCGGTTCGGCAGGTGACGAGGTGCCGCCCCTTGTCGCGGTGGAAGTGGGCGGTTCCCTTGATGGCGAGGTTGTTCGACTCGGTGGCGCCGCTGGTGAAGACGATCTCGCGGCCGGTGGCGCCGATGAGCGCGCCCACGCTCGTCCGGGCGGCCTCGACCGCCTCCTCGGCCTTCCAGCCGAAGCTGTGGCTTCGCGAGGCCGCGTTCCCGAAATCCTCCCGGAAGAACGGCAGCATGGCGTCCAGCACGCGCGGATCGACGGGCGTGGTGGCGTGGCAATCCATGTAGATGGGGAGCTTCATCGCGGAAGACCTTCCATAGCGTCGGCGAGGGCGCGGATCACGGGACGCGGCGCCACCGGCGTTCCGTTAAGTTCCGCTCGACATGCGCAAGCTCACCCGGGCCGCTCTCGCCCTCCTCACCTTCGCCTTCGTCCTCGCCCTGCCGCGGCTCGCGGTCACCGGCAGCGGCGGCGCGGCGAGCGACCTCGGGCTGGGGCGCGAACTGGCGCAGGGCTCGGCCCTCGCGTTCCTGGTCGCCTTCGCGGGCGGCGTGCTCACGAGCCTCACCCCGTGCGTCTACCCGCTCATCCCCATCACCGTCTCCATCTTCGGGGCGAAGAGCGCTCGCTCGCGCGCCCATTCCATGGCGCTCTCCTCGCTGTACGTGCTCGGCATCGCCGCCACCTACTCCGCGTTGGGCGCGTCGGCGGCGCTCACCGGGCGCGCCTTCGGCACGGTGATGCTGAACCCGTGGGCCATCGGGCTCGTCGCTGCGGTGTTCCTCGCCATGGCTGCCTCCATGTTCGGCGCCTTCGAGCTGCAGCTCCCGGCCACCCTGCAGGCGCGTCTCACCAGCGTGGGAGGCGCCGGCTTCATGGGCGCGTTCGGGATGGGGCTCGTGGCCGGGCTCATCGCGGCGCCGTGCACGGGTCCAGTCCTCGCGGCAGCGCTCGCCTTCGTCGCGACCAAGGGCTCGGTGGCATACGGCGTCGGCATCATGTTCGCCTACGCGCTGGGCATCGGGCTGCTCTTCTTCCTCATCGGCACCTTCTCGCTCTCGCTGCCCAAGAGTGGGCCCTGGATGGACGCCGTGAAGAGCGTCTTCGGGGTGGCGCTCCTCGCCATGGCGCTCGTGTACCTGAAGGACCTCGTCCCGGCGCTGAACAGCCTCTTCCCGGCGAGCGGGAAGGCGGCCCTCGCCGCGGCGGGGCTGGCGGCGCTGGGCGTGCTCGCCGGCGCGCTGTCAGGAGGGTTCCACGCGCCGCTCCGGCAGGCGGCTGGCAAGGGCGCCGGCGTGGCACTGCTGGTGATGGGGCTCGTGTTCGCGGTGGGCGTGGGCGGTGCACGCTCGCGCGCTCTCGCCGCCGAGGTGCCCTGGTTCCACGACGAGGCGGAGGCGCTGCGGGTGGCGCGCGCCGAGGGCAAGCCAGTCATCATCGACTTCTGGGCCGACTGGTGCGCGGCCTGCAAGGAGCTCGACCACACCGCCTGGAGCGATGCGGGCGTCCGCGCCGAGGCCCAGCGGTTCGTGCTCCTCAAGATGGACGGCTCGGAGTCGAGCGCGGCCATGAAGAGCGGTCTCTTCGACAAGGCGATGGAGCGCTACGGCGTCCTGGGGATGCCCACCGTGATCTTCATCGACGCGCACGGGCGGGAGCTCCCCGCGCAGGCGCGCGTGACCTCTGCCGTGGACGGCGAGGAGATGCTGAAGCGCTTGCGCGGGGTGGACCGGGCGTGCGCCTCCGAGCAGGTAGCCTGCCTTTCCCGGTGGTGAGGGGAAGGCTAGGCGGTGGTGGCCCGGACCAGATCCTTCCAGATCGTCTGCGCCGGGCCATTGAGGGCGAAGGGCTGCAGCAGCACGGTGTGACCCTCCCCGTCCTTCCAGGACAGCTTGGCGGTGCCCCAGCAGGTGAGCGGCGGCTCGCAGCCCAGCTTCAGCTCGGCGAGGACGTTGTCCGGCAGCGGCGCCTCCCCCCACACCATGAGGTTGTTCGAGGCGATGCCCATCGCCTGGTACGCGTGCACCACCCGGTTCACGGTGACGGTCACCGGGAAGCGCACCGGCGTGGGGCCTGCCATCAGCTCGTCGACGGCGAGAGGCTCGACGAGTGACTTCTCGACGAGGCCGGTCCGGGCGGCGCCCTCGAAGGAGGCGATGAACCCCGGCAGCCGTTCCAGCACCCGGGCGACGGCCTTGCACTCCCGCTCGGAGAGCGCGGACAGGGCGCCCAGCCGCTCTGGCGGGAGGTGCGCCTCGACGTCGAGCAGGGCCACCACCTCGTCCGCGGCGGCCACGAGCTCGACCATGGCCGGCTCCGCGGCGCCCTGCGGCGCGCCGGAATGGTGGAGGGACACGACGTCGGAGATGAGCGGCGGCAGGTTCCAGCGGGCTGCCAGGACGAGGCCGAGCTCGATGTGGTAGCGCTTCACCACCTCGTCCCAGTGCTCGGCGGGCATGGCGCGGGCGTCGGTGCCCTCGAGCAGCTCCTCGACGCAGGCGATGGCCACCACCTCGCCAAAATCGTGCAGGAGCCCACAGGCGAAGGCCTCGTCCGGAGCGAGGTCGCGGGAACGCGCCAGCTCCTGCGCGACGGCCGCCGAGGCGAGCGCCCGCTGCCAGACGCTGCGCTTCATGGAGGCGAGCGCCCCACCTCCGCGGGAGATGGAGCCCAGCCCGGAGGCGAGCGCGAGGCGCACCAGTTCCTTGGAGCCGATGCGGCAGACCGCTCCGGGGAGCGACGACACCGGCGAGCCGCGCGCATAGAAGGCGGAGTTGGCGCAGCGCAGCGCGTCGGCCGCCAGCGCCTGATCGGAGGCCACCAGCCGGATGAGCTCGTCGAGCCCGTAGTCCTCGCGCTTGACCAGCGCGTCGAGCTGCAGCGCGACCGCGGGATAGGGCGGCACCTTCACCGCGCCGCGGGAGACGAGGTCCACGATGGCGGCGTCGAGGTCGAGCCCCTCGCCGTGGCGCACTTCGGAGCACGTTGTGGCGGCGGTCACGCAGACCCATCGTTCAAGGCGCATGCCCCGCGGTCGCGTTGCGCTTGCGATGCCTGGTGGGGCGCGGGCAGGGGTCGAGCATACCCCGGGTCCGGGCGGCCTCGCCGAGCGCACGACAGCCGATGAGGGGACGTCAGAAGATCCTGTAGGTGATGAGCGCAGAGAGGTCCACCAGCGCCCGCGGGCTGTCGCTCGCGAAGGGCGCCGACGCGCTCGACCACAGGCCGCCGATTCCGGCCCGCGCGCCCGCGAGCAGGTCGCCCCAGAGCTGCGTCTCGAAGGCGAGGGTGCCGCGCGCGCCGAGGGACGTCCCGCCGCCGTTCGAAAAGGTGAAGGTGACGGGCGCGTCGGCGCCGAGCGAGAAGAGCCCCCGCGAGACGCGCGCCGAGAGGACGAGCCCGGGGGCGAGCTGCGCGCCCGCTGCGCTCCGGTTGGCGGAGAGGGCCCAGGTCGCGCCCAGGTCCGCGTAGAGGCCGGCCCGGGCCCTGGCGGCGAACGCGAGTCCGCCCGAGCGCCACTGCAGCGAGCGGTAGAGGCCGCCCGCGAAGAGCTCGCCGGTGAGCCAATCGGCCTCGAGCTGGGCGCCGTAGTCGGTCGCCTCGCCCACGCCCTGGAGGTAGCTGGCCGAGAGCGTCGAGAAGCCGGCGACGAAGGCCAGCTCGGCAGCGCCGGGGCCGAGCGTCTCTCCGCCGTGCACGGACGGCAGCGATGGGGGTGAGCCGGTGGAGCCGCCGGAGGCGGCCAGCGAGAGGGCGAGCAGCGCGGCGAGGACCATGGGGGGACAGTCTACCCGTTCTTGACACCTGCTCCCCCCGGACCCTACAACCCTCGCCGCCTTCGCCCAGGTGGCGGAATTGGTAGACGCACCAGATTCAGGGTCTGGCGGTCGCAAGGCCGTGGAGGTTCGAGTCCTCTCCTGGGCACACTTCGGATGGCGCAGGGCCTCGGCGAGAGCCGGGGCCCTTCCCTTTCGTCCCGGGCGCCGAGCGGTGGTGCTCGGACGACGCCTGATGCCGTTCACGGGCGCTACTCGCTATCTGGAGATAGCTCGGTTGGGGCGCTCTCCAATTGTGCTTGACACGATATTTCGCGGTTGCGCCCGCCCGGTCACCGTTGGCGCAGGAAGGCCTGCCAGGCGAACGGAAGGCGCCTGCGCTGAGCGCCCCCCGCTCCACCGAGCCGCGACAGGCGCGGTCCGGGCACTCGCGGGGTGACCGCGCCGGCCTTGCCAGCGCACGCCGCGCGCGCGGGCGGTCCCGGACAGGATGATCGACCCCGGCGTTGACTTCGCGCCGGCTTCCGATATTCATGCACCCCTATGCATGAATACTCGGCCGCGATCGTGGGGGCGAGCGGCTACTCGGGCCTCGAGCTCACCCGGGCGCTGGCCCGCCATCCGCGGCTGCGCCTCGTCGCGCTGGCGTCGGATCGGTGGGCCGGCGAGCTGGCCGGGGGACGCCTTCCCCTCCCCGCCGCGGCGGGCGCGCTGCGGTACGCGCCCCTCTCGACGGCGCTCGACACCGGCGCGGAGGTGGTCTTCCTCGCCACGCCGGCCGAGGTGTCGCACGACCTCGTCCCCAAGCTCCTCCAGCGCGGCTCGCGCGTGGTCGATCTCTCGGGGGCCTTCCGGCTGGAGGATCCGGAGCTGTATCCAGCCTGGTACGGCTTTCGGCATGCCGCGCCGGAGCTCCTCGCCGAGGCGCGCTACGGCCTCCCGGAGCTCGCTCGCGCCTCGCTCGCCGGTGCGCGGCTGGTGGCAAACCCGGGTTGCTACGCCACCGCGATCGCGATGGCGGTCGCGCCCCTGCTCCGCGCCGGCGTCGCGCTCCGCGAAGGCATCGCCGTGGCGGCCTGCAGCGGCGTCTCGGGCGCCGGGCGCAAGGCGAGCGAGGAGTACGGCTTCTGCGAGGTCGACGAGGACCTGCGCGCCTACCGGGTGGGCAAGCACCAGCACGTCCCCGAGATCGAGCAGACGGTGGCGCGTTTTGCCGGGGCCTGCCCGCCCATCTCCTTCACCCCTCATCTCGTGCCCATCCGGCGCGGGATCCTCGCCACCTGCGTGCTGCGGCTCGCGCCCGGAGCGACGCCGGAGAGCGTGGCAGCCGCGCTGACGGATGCTTACGGGAACGAACCGTTCGTGCGCGTCCTCCCGCCCGACCGCGTGTCGGTGAAGGACGTCGCCCGCACGAACCGGGTGCACCTGGGAGCGGCGGTGGACGCGCGCGCCGGCGCCATCGTGGCGGTGTCCGCCATCGACAATCTGGTGAAGGGCGCCGCTGGCCAGGCGGTGCAGGCCTGCAACGCGGCGCTCGGGCTCGACGAGGGGCTCGGCCTCGATCTCCACGGAGGGTGATGTGCGCATTCCCAAGGGCTTCAGGTTCGGGGGCGTCGCCTGCGGGCTCAAGCCCCGCCGTCGCGACCTCGCGCTCGTCGTGTCGGACGTTCCCGCCGCCGCAGCGGGCGTGTTCACGAAGAACCGCGCGGCGGCCGCCCCGGTGCAGGACGCGCGGCCGCGCGTGCCGGCGGAGGGCATGCGGGCGGTGCTGGTGAACTCGGGCAACGCCAACGCGCTCACCGGCCCGGCCGGCCTGGAGGACGTCGCGGTGCTGCGCGCCGGGGTGGCCCAGGCGCTCGGGATCCAGAAGCGGGCGGTGCTGACCGCGTCCACGGGCGTCATCGGCCAGCCTCTCCCCACCGCCAAGATGCTGGCCGCCCTGCCCGCCCTGGCGGACGCGCTGGGTGACCACGTGGAGCTGGCCGCCGAGGCCATCATGACCACCGACACCCGCCCCAAGACCACCGCCCGCGAGGTGGTGCTGGGAGGGAAGGCGGCGACGCTCACCGCCATCTGCAAGGGCTCGGGGATGATCGCCCCGCTGCTCGCCACCGTCCTGTGCGTGGTGGCGACCGACGCCGCCGTGTCGCCGAGGGTGCTGCAGGATGCGCTGGGGCGCGCGGTGGCCCGGACCTTCAACATGGTGAGCGTCGATGGCGAGACCAGCACCAACGACTGCGTGCTGGTGCTCGCGAACGGCCTCGCCGGGAATGCCCGAATCTCCGAGCCGGGGCCCGACCTCGACACGCTGGAGAACGCGCTGGAGGACCTCTGCGGGGAGCTCGCCCGGGCGATCGCCGCCGATGGCGAGGGGGCGACCAAGATGCTGGAGGTGGTGGTGAGCGGCGCGCCTTCCGACGAGGCGGCGCGCGATTGCGCCACCGCCATCGTGGGCTCGCCGCTCGTGAAGGCAGCCGTCTTCGGCGCCGATCCGAACTGGGGGCGGGTGCTCGCGACGGTGGGTGCGCGCGCCGGGGCGCGGGGCTGGCCCATCGACCCTTTCCGCGCCCGGGTGGCCATGCAGGGCGTGACCGTCTTCTGCGACGGCGCGCCGGTGGACGTCGACCGCGAGGCGCTGCGGGCCCGCATGCGCGAGACGCGGGTGGACGTGCGGGTGGAGCTCGCCGACGGCGAGGCGCGCGCGACCGCCTGGGGCTGCGACCTCTCCTACGACTACGTGAAGATCAATGCCGACTACGCCTCGATGATCGTGCAGGGACGGGACGGCATGCTGTCGAAGGACGACCGCGTCGCGAATTACAGTCCGGCGTTCAAGCGAACGCTGCTGGTCGAGGCGCTGAAGTACATCGCCGCCTTCTCCGGGCAGGTGGCCGTCATCAAGTACGGCGGCGCGGCGATGGTGAAGGAGAGCCTCAAGGAGGCGTTCGCGGAAGACGTGGCGCTCCTCAAGCGGGTGGGGCTGAAGCCGGTGGTCGTGCACGGCGGGGCGCTCGAGATCACCCAGACGCTGGAGCGCCTGGGCGAGCGCAGCGAGTTCGTGGACGGGCTGCGGGTCACGAGCGCCGCCTCCCTGCCGGTGGTGGAGATGGTGCTCACCGGCAAGGTGAACCAGGAGCTGGTGGCGCTCCTCAACGCCCGCGATGCGGGAGCGGTGGGGCTCTCCGGCAAGGACGGACGGCTCCTCCAGGCGCGGCGCCTCGTGCACGAGAGCGGCGTCGACCTGGGACACGTGGGCGAGGTGGAGAAGGTGAACGTGGAGTTCCTGCGCCTCCTCCTCGACAAGGACTACGTCCCGGTGCTCTCGCCCATCGGGCTCTCCGCGGAAGGAAAGAGCCTCAGCATCAATGCCGACGACGTGGCGGCGCACGTGGCGATGGCGCTCGGGGCGCCCAAGCTCATCTACCTCACCGACGTCCCTGGGCTGCTGGAGTCTTCTCCCGACGGCGCGCTCCTCCGCCAGGTGACCGCCCCCGAGCTGCGCCGCAGGGTGGAGGCGGGCTCCATCACCGGCGGCATGAAGTACAAGGCCCAGTCCATCCTGAAGGCGCTCGCCGGTGGGGTCGAGCGCGTGCACATCCTCGACGGCCGCCAGCCGCACACCGTCATCGCCGAGCTCTTCACCGACAGCGGCGTGGGAACCCTGGTGACCGTCGAGCCGGTGCGGCCATGAGGCTCGCGGCGCCGCGCAGCCCCGACCGCCGCAGGGACGCACTGGCCCGCCTGCTGAGCGAGGGCGGCGCCGGGACGCAGGAGGAGCTCCTCGTCCGGCTGCGGAAGCTGGGCTTCCCGGCCACCCAGGCCACCCTCTCGCGCGACCTCGCCCACCTCGGCGCGCGGCGCTCGACCTCGCCGCAGGGCGGCGTGCGCTACGGACTGGGTCCGGAGGACCGCCGCGACGGGGTCGAGGCGGTGCGCCGCGTCGTCTCCGCCGTGAGCTCGAACGGCGCGCTGGTGGTGGTGCGAACGCAGCCGGGCAGCGCCCCCGCCGTCGCCCGCGCCATCGACCTGGCCGGCTTCGACGACGTGCTCGGGACCATTGCCGGGGACGACACCATCTTCGTCGCGCCGGCCCGGGAGCGGCGGACGCGGGCGCTGGCGGCGCGGGTGAAGGAGCTGTTCGGGGTGTGAGGGCGACTGCGAGGGCGGCCTCGGGGGCGACCTCGACTGCCGACTGCGACCGCGACCGCTATTTGTGACCGCCGCTGCGGGCGCCCGTTTCCCCCTTCGACTACGGCCTCGCGCGCATTGGCGCCTGCGCGGAGGACTCGCCCGCCACCCTCGCCCACTCCGAGCGGGAGCGATCGACGCAGTCCTCGATCGACAGCCCCGCGAACCAGTTGCCGGTGACGGAGAGCTTCGTGCCGGCGAGGAGCCGGTCGACCTCGCGCACCACCTCCTCGTGGCCCAGCACGGGCGAGGGGAGCACCGTCCGGCGCTCGGCGACGTCCTCCAGGTCGACCGGCTGGAGCCGCAGGAGACCCAGCGCGCGTGCGAGCCTCGCCTCCCTGGAGGTGCCGGGCTTGAAGTGGAAGGCGAAGGCGCGCCAGCCGGCGTCGGGCACCGCGTCCCGCGTCACCACCGAGTGAAAGATGTCGTCGCGCGGGATGAGGAAGGTGGACGGCGGAACCCAGCTCACCTTGCCGGCGCGCACGGCGAAGCCGAGCGTGTCGACGGTGGCCTCCTTCACCCGCGCCACCTGGGCGGCGAGCTCGGGGGCGAGGTCGCGCAGCAGGGCCGCGGCCGCAGCGGGCGGCGTGGCGATCGCCATCATCGACGCGGCGTGCCGCTCCCCGCCCTCCGTGACCACGGCGAAGCCGTCCGGCGTGCGCTCCACCCGGGCGGCTCCCTCGCCGGCACGCACGGTGATGCCCGGCTGGCGGGCGATGCCCTCCGCGATGCGCTGCAGCCCACCCTGCACGGTGAAGCTGCGGGGCAGGTCCTTCCGGCGCAGTTCGCGCTTCTTGAAGAGCATCGAGGCAGGAAAGGCGTCGGCGCTCTGCGAGGGAACCGCCGAGAGCATGGGGCCCAGCACCGCGCCGTAGTTCTTCCGGCCGACGATGCGCGCGTAATAGGAGTAGACGGTCTCGCCCTCCTTGCGCGCGCCGAACGCGCGCGGGAGCGCGGCGAGAAGCTCGCCCCAGCGCAGGAGCCGCAGCAGCGCGCCCATGTTCGAGCCTGGCACCAGCGCGTCTCCGTCGAGGAAGCGCAGGTGCGTCTTTGCCCTCGGCAGGATCGCGTCCCGCATGCCGCAGGCCTCCAGCGCCGCCGCCAGGCCCACGTAGGAGTTGTAGCAGGTGTGCGCACCGAGCTCGAACCAGGGGCCCGCGCCCTGGTGCGTGGCGAGGCAGCCGCCCACCTCGGGTGCGCGCTCCAGGACGAGGGTGCTCCGACCAGCGCGCGCGCTCTCCAGGGCGAAGGTGAGGCCGCTGATGCCGGCACCGATGACCACCACGTCGTGCGAGCTCATGGCCGCGGACCCTCGCACGACGCGGCGCGGCGCGCCAGCGGCAGGGGACGGTCGCTTCCGGCGGCGCGCTGGAGATTTGCCGTCCACCGCCGCGCCGCTATGTCTGCGCCATGCGCATGCAGATCGGCTTTCTCGGGCTCGGCACGATGGGCGCTCCTCTCGCCAACAACCTCCGCAAGGCGGGTCATGAGATCTCCGTCTGGAACAGGACGCGGGAGCGGTGCGAGGCGCTGGCCGCGAAGGGCGCGAAGGTGGCGCCGACCCCACGCGATTGCGCCGCCGGGAAGGACCTCGTCTTCACGTGCCTGGCCGACGAGGCTGCGCTGGAGGCGGTGCTGTCGGGTCCGGACGGCGTGCTGGAAGGCCTGTCGGCGGGGAGCGTGCTCGTCGACACCTCCACCTCCGGCCTGGCCGAGACCCGCGCCATGGAGACGCGCGTCCGCCAGCGAGGCGGCAACCTGGTGGCGGCGCCGCTGCTCGGCTCGAAGCCCGCCGCCGAGAAGGCGCAGGTGATCATCGTCGCGGGAGGCCCGGCCGGTGCGCTGGAGCGGGCGCGCCCGGCGCTGCACGCCATCTGCGCGCGGCTCATCGAGCTCGACACGGCGGAGCACGCGGCCCTCATGAAGTTGGTGGTGAACGCCGTGGGCGGCGCCATGATCACCGGCTTCGCCGAGGCGCTGGCGCTCGGCGCCTCCGGCGGGCTCGAGATCGCGCAGATGGTCGAGACGGTGCAGGCCTCCGGCTTTCACTCGCCGTTCTTCCTCATGAAGGGCGAGCAGATCGTGAAGGGGGATTACGCGCCGCGCTTCGCCGTCCGGCTCGCCGAGAAGGACCAGCGCCTGGCCCAGGAGGCGGCCGCCGAGTGCGGCGCGCGCCTTCCGGTCAACGCGGCCGTGCGCCGCCTCCTCCAGGACACCATCGAGAGCGGGCGCGGGGACAAGGATCTGTGCGCGGTGGCCGACCTCGTGCTGGAGTGGGCCCGCGTGAAGCGAAGCTCGTGAGAGGCCGGCGCTAGGCCAGCACGGCCTTCACCAGCCGCGAGAGCTCGTCGAGCTGGAAGGGCTTCTTCACGTACCCCGCCGGAATCAGCGAGGCGCCCGCCTTGGCGCGCACCTCGTCGGCCGGCGTGGCCGATACGAACAGGACCTTGGGGCAGCGGTCGCCGAGGGCGCTCCGCAACTCCCCGAAGAGCGTGACGCCATCCATCCCCGGCATCCGGAAGTCGAGCAGGGCGAGGTCCGGCGGCCGGGCGACGGCCATCTCGAGCGCGAGCATGCCGTCCGAGGCGCTCTCCGCCTCGTGGCCCATCTTCCTCACCGCAAGCTCGAGCGCCTTCCGCACGATGTCTGTGTCGTCCACGATGAGCACGCGCGCCATGGTGTGTCCCGCCCTTCGTCCTCCCCCCTATGCGTGCCGCGTGCCGGAAGGGGAGCGCGAGCGTGTCGAGGCTTTTCGCGGGCCGCCCGGCGGGTGGATGGCACCCGGGGTGCCGCGCTCTCGCCCCGCCTCCCACGTTCGAGCGTCACCCGTCGTAGCGGGCTAGGGCGCGCCGCACCGCCTCGGCGAAGTGGCGCCGCGCGGAGGGCGGCGCCACAACCTCCGCCTCTCCACCCAGCGAGAGCGCGAAGCGGGTGGCCCAGTCCTCGCCCGCCGCCGCCATCTCCACCACCGCGCTGCCGTCCTCCTCGCGCTCCATCAGCTTCACGCCAGGCCGGGAGAGCGCCCAGGCCGCCGCGCGAGGGCCGAGGCGCAGGCGCACCGGCTCGCCCTGGGCGTCGGAGAAGAGGCGCTCCTTGGCGAGGTGCTCCGGTGTGGGTGGCGTGAAGTGCTCCTCCCCCAGCTCGCAGGAGCGGATCCGGTCGAGGCGAAAGGGGAGCGGCCGGGCCCGCGAAAGGTCGAAGCCGTAGAGGTACCAGTGGCCGAGCCGCTGCGCGAGCGTCCAGGGCTGCACCGTGCGATCGCCCTCCGCGCCGCGCGTTTCCGAGTAGTACCGGAGCCGCACCTCGCGGTGCTCGGCGATGGCCCGCTGCAGCCTGCCCAGCACGGAGCGGGGCGCGGCAGGGGAGCCCGCGTAGATGCGCCCCACCAGCTCGTCGAAGCTGGGGCGCCGGTCGCGCGGGACAGACTCGCGCAGCGCCGCCAGGGCGCGCGACGTGCCGTCTCCGCCCAGCGCCTGGGCCGCCGCGGCCAGCGCCGCTGCCTCGCTCTCGGTGAAGCGGGGCGGGCGGGAGAAGCTCTGGTGGAGCGCGACGTGCACGCGGTCGCCCTCGACGTACAGGTCGAGGAAGTCGTCCGGAGCGAAGGGCGGGCAGCCCACGCACAGCAGGAAGTCGAGGTCGTCGAGGAGCTCCTTTTCGGAGATGCCGCACTTCGCCGCGAGGTCCTTCACGGCGATGCCCGGGTGACGGACGGCATACGGGACGAGGAAGAGCACGCGGCGGAGCCGGTCCCGGGCGTCTCCCTTGGCGCCCCCGGCCTGCTCCGTTGCCGGTGCGTTCGGCGGCCCGGTCACCGCGCCGGGGCTCTTCCGGCGGCGCGCGGTGTTGGGTGGGCCCGGCTTGGGGGCTGGCGGGCGCCGCTTCCCGCCGCTCACGCGCAGCTCCGCGAGAGGTGGGCGAGCACGTCGCGCGCGCGCGCCCGGAGGTCCGCCGGCGCGAGGATCACCGCGCGGTCTCCCATGGAGAGCACGTGCCGCACGAGCGCCTCGGCGTTGGTGGCCTCGACCTCCACCACCACCGCGCCCTCCTCGTCCCGGAGCGCGGCGCGTGGGCCGAACGACGCCCGCGCCTCGTAGGAGGCCGGCGGCTCGAGCCGCGCCGTGCACCGCACGGGCGGATGCACCGCGTATTCCCAGGGCTCGCGGGTGGCGAGCTCCCGGAGCGCGAAGTCCTTCGGCACGGCGAAGTCGGGCGAGCGTGGCGCCGTCCGGTTCACCTCCAGCCGCGCGATGCGCCCGAGGTGAAAGGTGCGCAGGTCGCGCCGGAGGTGGCAGTGTCCCACCAGGAACCACGCTCCCGTCGCCTGGTAGAGGCCATAGGGGTCCACGTCGCGCTCGGTGCGCTGGCCGCGGTCCGCGCCCTCGTACGAGAGGTGCACGCGCTTCTTCGCCGCTACCGCGCCGGAGAGCTCCTCGAGGATCCCGGCCATGCCTGGCACGGGCGCGGCGTTGGCGCGCTCGCGCTGGTCACCCTGGGAGAGCTGGTGCGCGGCCAGGCCGGCCGACTCCGACGTGCCCGCGGCGCGCGCGGCGAAGGAGAGCTTGTTGAGGGCGTGCGCGAGGTCCTTGGCGTACGGGAAGGTGCCGTGCGCCAGCGCCGCCGAGCCGGCCAGGTAGAGCAGCGCGAGGTCCTCCGGCGCGAGCTCGAGGTCCGGCAAGTAGAACTCGTCCCGCTCGATGAGGTAACCGGCCGGGAGATCGTCGTCGCCCGCCTCCCAGCGCACCGGGATCCCGAGCTCCAAAAGCTCGGCCTTGTCCCGTTCGAACTTGCGGATGGCAGCGCCGTCGGAGCCCCCGTACTCGCCCGGAAACTGCTCCTGGATCTCTCGCCATGCGACCGGTTCCGCGGAACGGAGGAGGAACGCGGCAAGGTCGAGGAGGCGCTCCGCCTTCTGCATGGGACGGCTGGCGGCGATCCGGAAGAGGGCTAGGTTCCCGCGGCTGGACCGGGCTGCGGGGCCGGCTCGGACGTGGCCGCGGCGCTCTCCGGCGCGCCCGCACCGGCCTGCGTACCGGTCTCCGCGAGGCGCCGATCCTCCTGGGCCGCCTGGCGCACCGCATCGAGCAGCTCGTCGTGGTCCTTGCGGAGAGCGTCGTGGCGGCGGCGCAGCTCCGCATGCCGATCCTGCGCCAGCTCGAGCTCTCCCTTCTGCACGATGTAGACGCGCTTCTCGGTCTCGAGGCGGCCCCGTGCCGCCTTGAGGTCACGCTCCACGTCCGCGAGGCGCTTGCGCCCCTCCACGAGCTTCGCCTCCGCCTTCTCCGCGCGCTCGCGCTCGGCCTGGAGCGCGGCGACGCTCTCGGCGGAAGGTGCGGACGAGGCTGCAAGCGGGACGGGCTCGGCGCGGGAAGGCGGTGCGGGAATGGGCGGCGCGGCGGGCTCTGCCCGGCGATCGGCAGCGGCCCGGAGCCGCTCCCCCTCTTCGGTCGCCCTGCGCAGCCCGTCCTCCAGGGCCCGGACTCGCCCGGACTGGTGCTCGGCCTCCGCCTTCGCCTCCGAGAGCCGGGCGCCGAGCTTGTCGATCTCGGTCCGAAGCGCCGGGGCGCCTCCTGCCTTCTTGGCGGTCTCGGCCTGCTCGAAGGCCTTGCGCTTCGCCGCGCCCAGTTCGGCGCGGAGCGTGCCCGCCTCGTCGCGCCGCTCCTTGGACTCGGCGCGCAGCGACGAGACTTCTCTCCGCACCACCTCCATGTCGGCGCGGAGCTTCTCCGCCTCGGCGGAGCGCTCGGCGGCGAGCTGACGGGCGGTGCGGGCCTGAAGGAAGAAGGCTACCGCGGCGAGGACTGCCAGGACGGCTACGAAGGCGGCAAGGCCGGTCATGAGGAGGAATCTCCGAAGGTGGGCGAACGGCGGGGAAGGAGCGGGAGGCTACCACCGGCGGGTGCGTGCTGGTCAACGCCGACGCCTTGGCCACCCCCGCTCCACAGAGGTATACACTTATCCCCTTTCGGGGAGGGTCGCCCGCAACCTGTCGCCTAAAATCGGCAGCTTGGGACGCGTCTTCCTTTGCCCACGCCACCGCCTCGGCGCTACCGGGCACCCGCCCCGCGTTCCGGGGAGCGCCGGGGGCCTTCCCTGCTAGGATCCCCTCCCTCCGATGCGCAGCCTCGCAGCCAAGATCTTCACCACCTTCGCCGTGGCGCTCGTCGCCTTCGGCCTGGCGGCGTCCTTCGCCGTGGGGCGCATGCACGCGCTCGGCACCGACCTCCGGCTCCTCAGCGAAGGGTATCTGCCCCTCACCCGGATCGCAGCCCAGCTCGAGGTGAAGGACTGGGTCACCGCCCGCGCCCTGGAGGTTCGCACGCTCGATTCGACCGCGCGGCGCGCGTTCCTTCCCGTGGCCCGGGCGCACTTTCCTCGGGTGGTGAAGGAGAAGCTCGACGAGGCGCGGCGGGTGGTCGGGCGCGCGAGGGCTCTGGCGACCGGCGGCGACGCGCGGTTCTTCACCGAGATGGGGGAGCGCATCGATGCGCTCGACGCCCGCTGGAGCGCCTACGACGGCGCCTCGCGCGGGCTCTTCGACGCGCTGGAGCGCGGGGCATCCGCGGAGGACCTCGCCGTCGGCGAGCGGGTGGAGGCGGTGCGCAGGCTCGAGAAGGGGATCTCCCTCGACGTGAAGCTCCTGCAGGCGGCGCTCGACGGCCAGGTGGCGGATCGCGTCCACGCGGCCGAGCGAGCCGAGCGCCGCAGCGCCCTCCTCATCGTGCTGGCCTCCCTCATCGCCGCCACGGTCGGACTGGGCGCGACGCTCATCGGGCAGCGCCTGCTCGCGCCCATCCGCACGCTGACGGAAGGCGTGAAGGCGGTCGCGCAGGGGGACCTCTCGCGCAGCGTCGAGGTCCGGAGCGGGGACGAGCTGGGGCTCCTCGCCCGCGAGTTCAACGCCATGGCAGCCTCCCTCGATCGCCAGCGTTCGGAGCTCCTTCGCGCGGAGCGCCTCGCCGCGGTGGGCCGGATCTCGGCGCAGATCACCCACGAGATCCGCAATCCCCTCAACGCCATCGGGCTCAACGCGGAGCTGCTGGCGGAGGAGCTGCAGGCGGTCGAGGCGCCGGACGAGGCGCTCGCCCTGGTGGAGGCCATCGGCCGCGAGGTCGACCGGCTGGGAGCGGTGACGGAGGAGTACCTCCGCTTCGCGCGCCTGCCGAAGCCGGTCTTCGGGCGCGAGGACCTCAACGCGCTGGTGGCGAGCCTGGTGGAGTTCGTCCGCCCGGAGCTCGCGGCGGCAGGGGTGGAGGTCCGGCTGGCGCTCGCGCCCGGCCTCCCGCCCGTGCGGTGCGACGAGGGGCAGCTCCGCGCCGCGCTGCTGAATCTGCTCCGGAACAGCCGCGAGGCGATGCCCAGCGGCGGACGGGTGGAGCTCGCCACGCGCGAGGTTCCGGGCGGCGTCGAGGCCGAGGTCCGGGACAGCGGGCCCGGCATCGCGGCGGACGCGCTCCCGCGCATCTTCGACCCGTTCTACTCCACCAAGGAGAAGGGGACGGGTCTCGGGCTCGCGTTCACACAACAGGTCTTGAAGGAGCACGGCGGCTCGGTGCGATGCGCGAGCGAGGCTGGGCAGGGGACGGTGTTCACCGTTCGGGTGCCGCGCGCGGGAGACGAGCGCGCGGAGGTGGCGGCGGCGGTCGGGGAGGCACTGGAAGCATGATCGGGCGACGAAGGACGGCGACACCTCTGGCCCGGGCTCGGGTCCGGGGACGGGGGGCGACCCATGCGGCGACCGCCTTCTGCGAGGCGAAGCGCCGCGTACTGCCGAACGGGCTGCGGGTGCTCACCGTTCCCGCGCCAGGCCTGCACTCGGCCATGGTCGCGCTCTATGTGCGGGCCGGCTCGCGGCACGAGGCGGGCGAGGTGAACGGGGTCTCGCACTTCCTGGAGCACCTCTTCTTCCGCGGGTCCCGCTCCTGGCCCGACACGGTGGCCATGAACGCCGCCGTGGAGAGCGCCGGCGGAAACCTCAACGGCATCACCGCGCGCGACCACGGCTGCTACTACACGCCGCTGCACCCGGGGGAGCTCGCCACCGGGCTCGCCATCATCGGCGACATGATCCGCCGCCCGCTCCTGCGCGAGATCGACGTCGAGCGCGAGATCATCCTGGAGGAGATCCTCGACGAGGTGGACGGTGACGGTCGCGACATCGACGCGGACAACCTCTCCAAGCGGCTCGCCTTCGGAGATCACCCGCTGGGCTTCAAGATCGCCGGGACGCCGCAGATCATCCGGCGCCTCGACGACGCCGCCGTCCGCGCTCATCACGCGCGCTTCTACACCGGCGCGAACCTCGTGCTCTGCGTGGCCGGCCCGGTGCGCGAAGCGGAGGTGGTGGAGCTCGCGGAGGAGCACCTCGGCGGGCTGCCCCGGGGCAAGATCTCGCGCGACGACCCTCCGCCGCCCTGGCCGGCGGGGCCCTCGCTCGAGCACGTGGCGCACGACGACGCCCAGTCGGAGCTCTGCCTCAACTTCCCCTGCCCTCCCGAGCACCACCCCGACTACCCGGTCCACCTCGTCATCCGGCGCATCCTCGACGACGGCCTCTCGTCGCGGCTGCCCTTCGAGGTGGTGGAGCGCCGTGGGCTCGCCTACGCCCTGCACGCCGGCATCGACGCCTTCGCCGACGCGGGCATGTTCGTGGTGGACGGCGCCTGCGCGCCGAAGAAGCTGCCCAAGGTGGTGCGCGAGATCTTGCGCGTGCTGGGCGACCTCGCCGCGCGCGCCGTTCCGGAGGAGGAGCTGGTCCGGGTGCAGAGGCGCCACCGCATGACCCTGGCCTTCTCGCTCGACAGCGCGGCGGAGCTCGCGGGCTGGTATGGGTCCGGCGAGGTGCTGCACGCGCCGGAGGAGTTCGAGGAGCGCTGCCGCCGCGTGGAGGGGGTCACGGCCGAGGACGTGCTCCGGGTCGCGCGCGCCACCTTCACCGCCGACAACCTGGTGGGCGTCTTCGTGGGCCCCACCGGCGTGCGCGCGCGGCGCGAGCTGGAGCGCGCCATCTCCGGCGCCGAGCTTCCGCGCAAGGCGCCCTAGCGTCGTGGATGCGCGAACCACCTTCCTCCCCTGACCCGGGGGTGGGGACCACCCGCGCGGCCTCGCCGCGGCCCCGCTCGACTGGGGCCGTTTTGCCGGCCGAACGGGGCCGAACGCCGCGGGCTGAGCTCTTGCATCCTCCCGCCCGCTAGGAGGAAGAACCATGGGAATCCAGTGGAACCCGCGCCTCGCGGTGGGCGTCGCGAGCATCGACAACCAGCACAAGGAGCTCTTCGACCGGGTGAACCGCCTGCTCACCGCGATGGAGTCCAAGCAGGGCGAGCCGGAGGTGAAGCGGCTGGTGTCGTTCCTGGGCGACTACGTCGTCTCGCACTTCGGCGGCGAGGAGCGGCTCATGCAGCAGCACGGGTATGGCGGCTTCGCCGACCACAAGAAGCAGCACGACGCCTTCGTCAAGGAGTTCCTGGGCGTGAAGGCCACCATCGAGAAGAGCGGCTCGTCGAGCGAGCTCGCGGTGAAGCTCAACCACCGCATCTGCACCTGGCTCCTCGACCACATCGGCAAGACGGACAAGGCGCTCGGCGAGTTCATGGCCAAGAAGACCGCCCGGCCGGCAGTCGGCGCGTAGCCTCGGACGCGCTTCTCCGCGGCGCCGGCGGAATGATACCGTCGGGCCGTGGAGGACTTCGTCGAGCGCGTGGTGCGGCGGCTCCGGGACGGCTCGGGACTGAGCCGGAACCGCCACTTCCTGACCTTCGCCTCGCCCGAGGGACGGAAGGCGCTCCGCATCCATCGCCACCTGAGGTCCGTCGAGCGCGACCTCGCCCGCGCCGTGCGGGCGGAGGTGGACCGCGGGGGCGAGCGGGTGCGCATCGACATCCGCACCGGGGCCGGCTCGCGCAGCGCCTGGCTCACGCAGGCGGAGTTCCGGCTCCTCTGCGAGAGCGAGGCGGTGCGCGCCGTACTTCGCTGCGATGCGTGAGCGCGGTCTCTGCGCGGCGCGCCGGCCAGCGCGCTGGTTCGCCGCACGTTTCACTATCAGGCTGACCTGAACTCCCGCTCTCGGTGCCACGCGAGATACCTCCTGTGCCCGTTCGCGAGCCGCTCAACTCTGAGCCTGGGAACGAGCCCAAGCAGCTCGCGCGCCGTCGGCGTCAAGAGGCTCGAGACAATCACCATTCCCTCATCAGCAACCGTGATGAGCCCCCCGTCGAAGGCGGCGTCCAGGTGTGGCGCGAGCAGCAGTCCGTTGAAGACGTCGAGCCGCTCGGCGTCGGTTTCGCAGTCCGCCCACGGCTTGATGTGGCTGGCGCGGAGGAGCTCGCGGACGGCGAGGCCCGTGATGGCGCACTTCCCGTCCCAGTAGTCCATCAGGCCCGCCCGGAAGACATCCTGGCCGACGCGCTGGACCGCCAGCCGCTCGGCCTCGGTGGCCCTGGGCATCCCGGCGGTCTTCTCCTCGAAGTCCCGCAGCAGCTCGTTCGGAAGGGTCCGGGCGAGCTGGTAGGCCCGGCGGAGCAGCTGGCTCAGGTCGGCGATCGTGCCGACGTCGAGACAAACCGCCGCGCCCTCGGGGAGCGCCGCCGTGGCGGTTGCGCCGAGCCCGGCCAGCCCCGCTGCGACGTCCGCCCGCGACAGCGCCACCAGCACGCCGGGCTCGGCCGAGCTGGTGAGCCACACCTTCAGTGGGGCGTGCGAGCTGGCGAAGTTAACCCACGAGCCGCTACGTCCGAGTTCCTGGTCGAAGCCGTTGTCGAACGCAGCCTTCTCGAGGCGGGTCGCGAAGCCGGGCGCCAGGTTCATGCCCCGGTTCCCGGGCTCTCGCCCGTCTGCGTCATGGACACTGTTCGCCGCAGCGCGCACAGCCCCGGAGGGCGTCCATTAGGATTCGCTCGTGTTCGCCTGCCCTTAGCGAAGGAACGCCAGCCCGTAACGGACACGCTCATGGCGCGTGTCCTTTAGGGCCTTCGCTCTTCAGCCGGTACTTGGTCCAGCGCTTCTTGCCGCTGGGCACGACCTCTCCGGCGTCGATCAAAGCATCGATCGCCCGCTTCAGTGTCCGAGGGTTGATCTCCGGCCCGATGCGCTGGTGGATCTCGGAGCTCGACGACGCCGGGTACCTTTCGAGGTCCTCCAGGATCAGGGCGCGGAGCCGATGAGGCTGGACGCGCTTCAGCGTGGTCTTGAGGTCTAGGTCGACCGCCTTGAGCAGCGTAGGCGGAACGAAGTAACGGGTGGCTCGGGTCCGTCCCGTAGGCGTGATGAGCCCGACCTCGAGCAGGCGATCGATCCACGGATGCAGGGCTTCGGCGTCCGGCAGCTCGAGGCGACGCGCGAACTCGGTCGCGGTCAGCCCTTCGGTCAGCGCGAGCACCCCGAGCGCGATCCGCTCCCGCTGGTTGAGCTGGAACCTGGCGTTCGCATCCCGGAGCAGCCGCGCCACCTCGGGGCACAGTACGCGCCGCGGAACCGTGACGTGCACGGAGTCGGTGCCCTCCTTGATCCCCGGCACCTGGCGACCGCTCTGGAGGAGCCGGTCGTAGATGAGGTCAAACCCGCTCCCCTCGCGCTCCATGAAGCCGAGGTCGCTGAGAACCCTCGCGAGTCCGTCGTTCCGTCGCCGGCTCTCGTGCAGGATATTGCGCGGCGTGACGCCGAGCGGCAGCCGACCTGGGTTCACGACCTCGAGCCGGTCCGGGTGAAGGTTCAGGTAGATGTCACCGCGCTGGGTGTAAGGGCGGTGCGCCAGGGCGTTCACGAGCACCTCGCGGAGCACCGCCTCGTCGAACGCTGGGATGGTCGTCCTCAGCAGCCCGTCCGGCACCTCGTAGGTCTCTCGGAAGTCGGGTACGTCGCGCCACACCGCCTCGAGGAGCTCCGTGGGCGAGAGGGTGTGGTCGTCCCAGGCGATCTTGTTCGTCTTGTTCCCGCGCTCGTCGTACTTGAGGAACTGCACGACGGGCCCCGTGCCGAGCGTGCTCCGCTGATGCGCCGTCCCGAGCAGCAGGACGCCGAGGTTGGTCAGGCGAGGCCCCGCGGTCAGCTGATAGTGTGCCAGCAACTCGTCGTTGGTCTTCTCCTTCACCGACTGCTTCACCCGGCTCGACGCGCGGAGGGCATCGCACAGCCCGCGCATCTTGCCGTCGTCTGCCTCGGCCCGCACCGCGCCGCTGGTCGTCAGGAACTCCCAGGGAATCGCCGGGCGCTCGTTGATGAGGCGCGCGATGTCGTCGCCGACCAGCGGCCTGCTCTCGTCCCCGACCCTTAAAAAGAACTTGCCGCCGCTCGTGGAGGCGATCCCCGCGGCGCGAAGGACCCGAACCTCGACGTACTGCCCTCCGTTCTCGTGGGTCCGCAGCTCACAAACGACCGCCACGTTCGCAGTACGTTCGCCAACCGTCTTCTTGATCTGCTCGGGCACCCCGGGATGGATGGTTTGGGTCGAGGGAGGTGCCACGTCATCATCCTCGATCCCGACGTAGATCCGGCCCCCAGCCGCGTTGGCGAAGGCCACACAGTCGCCGGCCAAGGCGTCCCAGTCCGGCGTCCGGCCGACGACCTTCCGGAGCGACTTCCGTTCGAAGTGCTCGCTCTCGCCGCCGTCGGGCAGCGTGTCGGGGCTCACTGGACTATCCGCTTCGATGATGCCCCGGAGCGCGCCGGATGCGCCACCAGCGGATCCGCCGGCGGCGGGTCGAGGCGGGTCTGGTACGGCTCCCCGGTCCGGATGGCCTCAGCCATCTCGTCGTAGATCTCCAAGATGACACGCTTGGTCCGGTACTCGCCGTGGGCCTTCTCGTCGTTCTTCTTAACGATCAGAAAGGTGTCGAGGATGTAGTCGGCGTCCTCGTGGAAGATTTCGTAGAGGTGGAAGAACGCAGCGTCGAGCTCCGCGCGGAGGAAGAAGCGGCGCTCGGGGTCCCAGCGGAAGGGCAGGCCTTCGAAGCCAGCTTCCTTTGCGAAAGGCGCCAGGTCCCAGGCCGTGTAGGTCAGTTCCACCGTCCGGCTGGCGAGCCACTGGAGCAGGGTCCCGCTCCGGCTCCATGGTGTTACTGCCTCATGGACCTCGGGTGGGACCATCGGCAACTGCTCGACGATGAACGCACTCACGTCGGTCCCACCGACCTTCTGCCGGGCCACGTAGTCGAACGGAAATGAACAAAGCCCGGCCAAGAACCCAGCTGCGAGCGACACCCACTCTGCGCCCAGGAAGAGAACTCGAGCAGTGTCGGGAATCGCGAGAGAAGGGAGTGCTGTCGCGATGAAGGTGCGTTCGTCGGTGGATCGTGCGATTCGCCGCCAAGCCAGTACCCATGGCCGGGGCCATGCGGAGCCGAACCGCCTGATCGCATCCTCCGCCGGGTACCAGTACCTCGGCCGAGTCACGTACGCTGGATCCGCACGCTCAAGGTCAGTGAGGTCGCGGTCTTCGTCGTGGTCGTGTGTCGCCCAGCGGTGGTCGAACTGGTGAAAGTACTTGGACTGATAGAGAGGCAGCCGCCCGGGCCCCGGTCCTTCAAGGAAGTTGGCGGAGTCGTCGGCGCTGTTGAGGAGGCGGCGGAGTTCAAGACCCCAGCCAGACTCTGTCAATACCGGCAGGCGGCGGTAGATCCCCTTTGTGATCTCGGCGTCGCGACCCGACCTGAAGATAGGGCAGGTCCTGGTAGCCGGGTTCAGGAGCGCGATGTCCGCGGCTGACAGAGTGAACCGCCGCGCCTTGTCTTCCAGGTGCTCGACGCGTGTGGCGAAGAACACGAACTCGGCCGGAGCACCCGCCTTGCGCGGGCCAGCAAGGGTTAGCACGCCGAACTTGAACGAGCGGTGGACCGCCGGGAAGATCGCCTCTCGGTTCTCGAAGTCGTAGAAGGACACCAGTTCGCCGTTATCGATGACCGCCTGGAAGAAGAGCTTGGTGGAGTCGTCCGTGACGATTCCGGACGGCAAGAGTTGGCCGACGCGACCGGAGCGCGACACTAATCCGCGAGCAGCCTCGGCGAACAGCCCGAAGAGGTTGACCCGGCCCACGCCGCAAAGCGGGAACCGGATGCCGCTCCGAACGAATGCGTTGATGCCCTCGACCAGCCGCAGCGCGGCTCGGTAAACGCGATGGAGTGCG
>JBBQEB010000039.1:0-26047 GCA_038320275.1 Myxococcales bacterium
TGATGCGGCCGTCCTTGCCGATCTCGGCGACGCCGTACCGCTGCGGATCGTGCACCTGCTTCAGGATCACCCGCCCGCCCCGCTTCTGCTCCTGGAAACGCTCGACGGAGGGCCGGATGGAGTCCTCGAAGATGTTGTCGCCCAGGATGACGCAGATGGGCGCGGTGCCCGCGAAGTTTTCGGCCAGCCCCAGCGCCTGCGCGATGCCACCTGCCTCGTCCTGTACCTTGTAGGTGAACCTGCAGCCGAACTGGCTCCCCGAGCCGAGCAGGTTCACCACGTCGCCCATGTGGTCGACGCCGGTGACGATGAGGATCTCCTCCACGCCCGCCTCGGTGAGCTTCGCCACCGGGTGGAAGATCATCGGCTCCCGCCCCACCGGCAGGAGGTGCTTGTTGGTGACCTTGGTCAGCGGGAACAGCCGCGACCCGGTGCCGCCTGCGAGGATGACGCCTTTCAATTCGCGCCTCCGGCCCTTTGAGGGGCTCGGGTCATAGCTCGCCCTTTCGCAAGGTGTCAACGGTCGCGCCTCGGCGAATGTCGTCGGACCTGAGCACCTCGCGGCCCTCATCCACCGTCGCCGACGCGATTGTTCCGGTCCTTGCGCATGACGAACACGTCCAGGAACTCACCGTCGATGCCGAGGTTGCGGTCGCGCAGCACGTAGTCACTCACGAGGTGTCCCGACCAGCGGCGCGCGAGATCGTCGAAGTCGCATCCGTAGTCCCACGTCACGAGGCTGCGCCCGTCGCCGATGGGATTGCCGTGGTACTCGGGAGGCAACAGGTGCTCAACGCCACCGCCGCGCTGCGCAGCCCGCCGGCGGCTCGCCGGCAGCGCCTTGTGCTTCGGCGCGGTGAAAACGTGCACCCCCCCGCGCTTCGTCACCCGCGCGATCTCGGCGAGCGCGCGTTCGGGCTCGAAGACGTGCTCCAGCACGTCCTGGGTGAGGAAGACGTCGAAGGTCTCGTCCTCGAACGTGAGCCGCTCGAGGTTCTCGCAGCGCATCCCGTCGCGGTCAGTCCCGAGCGGCACGTCTTCGAAGTAGTACGACTGGCTGTACCCGGGGCACTGATCGGCGAACCACCGGATGCAGGGAGAGCTCTCGTGCACCTTCAGCGATCGCCACGCCGGCGCCACGAGTTCCAGCACCGCGGCGATGGCTCGCTGTCGAGGCGCGGTGCCACAGCCCTGGCAGAGGTAGAAGTCGCGGAGCCACTCGTGCCGCGCGACGAAGAGCGCGTGTCCACCGCAGATGGGACACCAGCCACGGTTCTCCAATACGACCTCGGACGCGCCCATCGGCGGCACCGTTAACACGTGGAGCGCCGCGCGTCGACGGAGCTTTACAGTCGGGGCAGGTCCTGCTGAGATGCGCTCCCTTTTCCCGCATGGCACCTCCCCGACGCACCGCTCGCCTCGAACTGCCGCGCCCCGTCGGCGGAGATCTTCGATTCACGGGGGAGCGCTTCACTGGTGAAGCGACCGGCGAGATCGCCCACCTCCACTGGCACCGTTACCTCTTCGCCCTGCAGTTCTGTGACGGCAGGGACGTTCTCGACGTGGCGAGCGGCGAGGGCTACGGCACGGCGCTCCTCGCGTCGAACGCCCGGCGTGCCGTCGGCATCGACGTCTCACCCGAGGCGGTGACGCACGCGCGACGGAGCTACGCCGCTCCCCGGCTGAACTACCTCCTCGGCCGCTGCCAGGCGCTCCCCCTGCCCGATGCGTCCTTCGACATCGTCGTGAGCTTCGAGACGCTCGAGCATGTCGAGGAGCATGACGTATTCCTGAGGGAGATCCGGCGCGTGCTCCGGCCGGGGGGCATCCTCGTGCTTTCCACGCCCGATGCCGACGTGTACTCCGCTCCGGGGGCGGCGCCGAACCAGTTTCACCTGCGGGAGCTCGACCGCGGGTCCTTCCGAGATCTCCTCGAGCGGCACTTCGCGCACGTGGCGCTCTTCGATCAGGACATGGCGGTCGGCTCCGCAATCCTACCGGACGGCCCGGCGCACGGTCTGGCTGCTCCGGAGGGCTTCCGGCGATTCGCCGGCACGAGCGGCGGCACGCTCGACGTCTTGGAGCGCGCGGAGGGATTTCCGCGGGCGGAATACCTGATCGCGGTCGCCTCCGGCTCGCGGCTTCCACCGGTGCGCGCAGGCGTGCTGGACGACCGGCCCTTCCAGCTCGAACTGTTTGCAGAGCTACAGCGCCGGGCCGAGGCGGTGCAGCGCGCCGGGGCCGACGCAGCCGCAGCGCGCCGCTTCGCCGAGGGCGCGAGCCGCGACTTGCTCGATCTTCAGCGTGCGCTGGATGAGATCCGGGTGACCCTCGCTGGGGCGAAGGCGCAGCTCGCGGCATCCGTTGCGGAAGGCCGCCGTCTCGCGGGCGAGCGCGACCGGCTCGCGAGTGAGGAAGCGCGCCTTTCGGGCAGGGTGGAAGAGCTCGAGTCGGAGGATTCGCGTCTGCGCACCGGCCTCGCCGCGCTGCGCGCGGAGGGAGAGCGCCTCCGCGTCGAGATCGGCCAGAGAGACGAGGAGTACAGCCGCCTGCGTGACCGGAGCGTGGTCCTCCCTGGCCTTTTCATCGAGAGCACACCTGCGCTCTGGGCGCGATCCGGTGTGGCGCGGGCGCGCGGGAAGCTGCGCGGTACGCTTCCCGGTAAGGCGCTCGAGGTCGCCTGGTGGGGAGCGACCGGAAAGCTCGATCGGCGTCTCGCGGAGCGGCGCCTCCGCCGCCGCGTCGAGGAGAGCCGCATCTTCGACCCCGGCTGGTACCTCGAGCGCTACCCCGACGTGAAAGCGGCCGGGCTCGACCCCCTCCAGCACTACCTCGAGCACGGCGGCGCCGAGGGCCGTGATCCAGGCCCCCTGTTCGACGGGGGCCACTACCTCTCACTTTACCCGGACGTCGCCGAGGCCAGCGCGAATCCGCTCCTCCACTTCCTCGATCACGGGGCCACGGAGGGGCGCGACCCGAACTCCCTCTTCGACACTTCCTGGTACCTCGAGTGGCACCCGGACGTCGCCGCGGCGGGGCTGAACCCGCTCACGCACTTCATCGCGCACGGAGCGGCCGAGGGGCGGCGCCCCAGTCCCGGCTTCGACCCGGCGCACTACCTCCGCGCCTACCCGGACGTCGCGCTCTCGGGAGTGAATCCCCTCGCGCACTATCTGCACCACGGCGCGGCCGAGGGCCGCCGCCCCACCGCGGACGCGCCGAGCGCCGAGGCAGCCGCGCCACGCACCGGCGCCACCGCGCCACTCTCCGCCTCCGCCGACCCGGCGGCGCTGGAGGCCGCCGTGCTGGACCTCGCCGCCACGCGGGCGCGCGACGGCGCGCCGGTCCCGGCGCCGACGAAGCTCGACGCCGGTCCGCTCGTGAGCCTGCTCCTCCCCGCCTACGAGTCCGAGCCGAAGTACCTCGAGCTCGCGGTGGGGTCCATCCTCGCGCAGACCTACCCGCGCTGGGAGCTGCGCGTGGTCGACGACGGCTCCAGGAAGCCGGCCACGCTGGCGTACCTCGACCGTCTGCGGTCGCGCGACCCGCGCATCCACGTGCGCAGGCTCGAACACAACGCGGGCATCTCCAGGGCCACGAACGCGGCCCTGGAGGACGCCCAGGGCGCCTGGGTCGCCATGGTGGACCACGACGACGAGCTTCACCCGGACGCGCTCCTGGAGGTCATTCGCGCGGTGCAAAGCAACCCTTTGCTCGACGCGGTCTACACGGACCAGGACTACATCGAGGCGGACGGCCGGATCGCCGAGCCGCTCCTCAAGCCGGACTGGTCGCCCGCCCTCCTGGGCGGCGTGATGTACGTCGGGCACCTGCTGGTGGTACGCCGAGAGCTGGCGCGGGAGGTCGGCGGGTGCGATCCGAGCTTCGCCCGGGCCCAGGACTTCGAGTTCATGCTGCGGGTGGGCGAGCGCGCGCGCCGGGTGGGTCACGTTCCGCGCATCCTCTACCACTGGCGGCGCATCCCCGGCAGCGTCGCCTTCCACGGCGACGAGAAGGGCGGGATCGAGCCCGTGCAGGCGGCCGCCGTGACCGCCCAGCTGCGCCGGCTGGGAATCGCGGGCGAGGCGCGCCCCCACCCGCGGCACGCGCACCGCGCGGTGGTCGCGCCCGCGGCCGGGCTCGCCGTCCCGCGAACGACCGTCCTCCTCCGCGGCGGCGGCCGGGGCGAGGAGCTGGCGGAGGCCGTGCGGTCCCTCCGCGACGGGCCATGGCGCGAGGCGCTCGACCTCGTCGTCGTGGCAGACGGCACTGCCGCTGGCGCGGGGCGCCGCCTCGAGGCGCTGCGCGTCCCGGTGCTCTCCGAGGCCGCGGCGCTGGAGCGCGCCGCCCGCGCCGGGACCGAGCTCCTCCTGTTCCTCGACGCGGATCTCGCGCCGGCCACGAGCGACTGGCTCCGCCCTCTCTCGCTCTACGCCACGCAGCGCGACGTCGCGGCGGCGGCGCCCGTCCTCGTCGACCCCGAGGGCCGCGTCGCCGAAGCGGGGCTCGTGCTCGGGCTCGGAGGCCCGATGGGGAGACCCATGCGCGGCCTCGACCCCGACGGCGACGGTTACGCGGGCTCGCTCTCCTGCGCGCGCGAGGTCGCGGCGGTCTCGGGGCGGTGTGCGCTCGTCCGCGCCGGCGCGCTCGCAGCGGTCGGTGGCCTGCGCGACCTCTTTGCGACGGCGGAGTACCGGGTCGCGGACCTCACGCTGCGCGCCCACCTCGCGGGGCTCCGCAACATCGTCGTCCCCACCGCCCGCCTCGCCCAGCGTGGCGTCGCCTCGCCGGATGGCGCGAGCGCCCTCCTCGACCGCGCGCTCTTCGGCGACGCGCACGCGGCGGCCATCGCCCGCGGAGATCCATTCCACAACCCGGCGTTTGCGCCGCGCGAGCCGGGATACGCCCTCGATTGATCGGGGCCCTGGCCGACTGGTCCGTGGCGGAGCGGGCCGGGCCGCGCGCTCACCTCTGCGGCAGCTCGCGCGCCCGCGCGAAGAGCTGCACGCTCACGCACACGCGCATGGGGAACTCGTCGTACGGTACTCCGCCACGCCACCGGTTGTGGCTCTCCGCGGACAGGTAGTAGGTCTCCGTGTCGCCCTCCATGCGCCCGAGCAGGGTGCCCAGGTCGGCGCCCGGCGGCGCGAGGTGGTCCACCATGGAGCGCAGGTTCGCGAGGTGCTCCGGCGCTCCGGCGCCTCGGTGCACGTGGTCCACCGCGTGGATCGAGTGGCCTTCGGGCTTCAGGAACCGGCGGAGGCCGGCGTACACGTCGAGCATCGCCGGCGGGGGCACGTGCTCCAGCACCGAGATGGAGTAGATCGCGTCGAGACCGCCCGGCGGCGGCCCCTCGAGCCGCGCACCGAAGAAGGAGCGGATGAACCGCAGGTCCGAGCACTCACCCCGGAAGCGCTCGTACTCCTGGGGACCGTTCCCGGTCCCGTCGTACGGATCGACGATCCACACCTCGTGCCCCAGGCGCGACAGGAGGTCGCCCACGAAAGGCTCGCCCGCCCCGATCTCGAGGACGCGCGCGCGCTCCGGGAGCACCGCCATGAGCGCCTTCAGGATCCAGGGACGCTGGACGTCCTTGAGGTCGCCATTGTGCGTCGCCAGCGGACGCAGGTGGTCGAAGCCGTCGCAGTAGTCGCGGACCGTGGCGTACGAGAGGGCCTCGACCGGGAAGTCCCGGTAGCGCCGCCTCGCCTCGGCGAGCGCCGCGTCGGAGAACCATCCCGAGGTCTTTCGCCCGCCCACCGGGGCTGCCGCGGCGGTGGCGGCGAGAACGATAGCGGGAGCTGCTGCAGGAGCGCCCACCGGAGCCACGGAGCGCCTCGCCGGCAGGTACGCCTCCGCCCGCTCCACCACCGCCGGCCGCCGCAGCTCCGCGGCCTCGTGACCCGCGGCCTCGAGCTCCGCGTCCAGGGCGGCCGCCACCTGCCCTGCCTTCACCCGCAGCCCCGCGCGCCGGTGGTAGGCGGCCACCCCCTCGCAGAGCCCCTGGCGCGTCGCCTCGAGCCAGGCATGCCCGTAGCGATCGTCCGGCTCGAGGTGCGTCCCCTCCGCCCACTCGTTCCACGCGTTCACGAAGACGAGCGGCTCCTGCGTGCCGGCGCGGTCGAGGGACTGCCCAACCATCTCCTCCACCCAGTGGCGGTAGAGCGCGGGCGACGCGTCCACGAGCACGTGGCCGCGGTTTTTGCGGCGCGCGGTGTTGTCCCAGGATGGCATCGCACCGCGGTAGAGCGGGTACGGCGGCAGCGGCTTCGCGAGCTGGTTGCGGACCACCGCGGGGTACGATTCGAGGTAGCCCTCGAACCGCGGGGAGACGCCGGGGCGGGTGCGCGGGTCGAGGAGCTCCCGCTGCGTGTGGGGCGGGAACTCGATCGCGGCGTCGAAGCCGTGGGGCCGCGGGTCGCCGATGCCGAAGCTCTGCACGGCGCAGAGATGGATCGCGCCGAGCCCCTCCTCCTCGCACACGCGCCGCCACGTGGCGGCCGCACGCTGCGCGTCCGGCAGGAGGTCCACCCGGTACACGGCCAGCAGCGGGTGGCCGCTCACCCTCACCGCGCGCCGGTCGCGCAGGTACGGGAGCACGTCGCGGATGAACCGCTCATCCCAGCCCGGCGCATACCGCTGCTCCATGAGCAGCTCGTGCTCCGAGCCGTCCCAGCGCCGGCTCCAGTTCTCGTTCGCCCAGCAGATGCAGAAGGGGAAGTCGGGGGCTCCGCGCTGGAGCATCTGCTCGAGCGGCCGCTCGAGGAGGCGCTTCCCGTCGAACCAGTAGTAGTAGAAGCAGAATCCGCCCACCCCGTACGCCCGGGCGAGCTCTGCCTGCCGGTCCATGACCTCCGGCGCCCGCAGGTCGTAGAAGCCGAGGTCGGTCGGGAGCTGCGGCTGGTGGTGCCCGTCGAACTGCGGCGCCGCGCGGATCACGTTCGTCCACTCCGTGAACCCTGGCCCCCACCACGCGTCGTTCTCGGGGATGGGGTGGAACTGCGGCAGGTAGAAGGCGAGAAGGGTCGCCGGGGATGCTCGCCCGGCGAGGGAGGGCGGAGCCCCCACCTCGACGCGCGAGGCGGTGGCCGGTGACCCGGACCACGCCGTGGAAGAGCGCGCGCGTTCGAGCGCGGGCGCAAGCTCCCGGTAGAACGCGGCGAGCTTGGCCACGTTCGCGGGCCAGGTGAGCTCGCGCAGCGCGAACGCGCGCCCGCCGCGGCCGATCCGCTCGCGGAGCGCAGGGTCGCCGAGGAGCCGCTCCACGGCCGCAGCGATCTCCATCGCGTCGCCGCGCTCGAGCAGGAGGCACTCCTCCCCGTCCCGCAGAAGCCGCCCGACGTTCGTCCTCGGCAAGACCACCGCGCGGCCCGAAGCCAGGTACTCCGGCAACTTCGACGGGAAGCGCTGGTCGTTGAACGGGTTGGGCCCGCCCGGCTGCACGAGCACGTCGGCGAGCGCGAGCAGGCCGGGAACCTCGTCGCGCCGGAGGAAGCCGAGGTCGGCCATGACCTCCGTCGTCCCGAGACCCTCCGTCCAATCGGTGCCCAGCCGATTCCAGCCGGTCTTCACGAGCTTGAGCTTCGCGCCCCTCCGGCGAAGCGCGGCCACCGCGAGCAGCAAGCTCCGGACCTCGCCGACGTTCGAAGCGTGCACGTCGCCCGTGTACACGATGGCACGCTCGCCCGGCGCGAGGCACGCCTTGGCCCGCAGCGCGGCGGAGGGGGCAGGCAGCTCGCGGAAGCGCTCGTCGAAACCGGGCCAGAAGACGAGGCCCGGGCCGCCCGCGGGCGCGTCGTCGAGCAGGCGATCCATGAGCGCGGTCACCCCGGCCGCTCCCGCCAGGAACGCGCGCCCGCGGCGCGGGTGCGTCCGGTGCTCCGGGACGATGGCGTCGAGGAGCGCTGGCGACAGCGCCAGGAGCTCCTCCATCGGCCGGCCGAGGTCGTCCTCGAGGATCTTCGCCTCGTTGTCCTCCTGGTGAACGAGGTAGCCGCAGCGGTGTCGCGCCGCGAGCTCCAGCGCAGCGCGCCGCACGTGCTCCCGGGGGGTCCACGCGTGCACCAGGTCAGGGCCGCGGCCGTCCGGAAACGCAGCACCCTCCGCCCGGAGCTGAGCGTAAGTGCAGAGCGTGAACCGGGGCGCCATGCCGATCAGCTCCACCGTCTCGGGACCGTGCGGTACGCCGACCACGGGAGAGAACCCGAGCGCGGCGAGCTCGTTCGCCACCGCGAACACGTGCATGCCGCTGTTCCCGCTGAAGTCGCAGTGGCTGAGAAGGAGGACATTCATGGATGGGGCACCTCGCGGCGCTCTCTCACACGCGGATGGCGAAGTCCTCGCGGTCGCGGGTGAGGTGCGGGCTGTAGTAGGGATCGTCGTGGAGCGCGGCGCTCCAGCGCGCCTTCACGAGCGCCTGGTCCTCGGGGGGGTCGAGCGCGCCGCGCGTGGCGGACTCGTGGTGCACGAGGCGGGCGAACGGTGTGTACACCACGAGGAGCCCGCGTTCGCGCAGCTTCAGGCACAGGTCCACGTCGTTGTAGGCGACGGGGAGGCGCTCCTCGAAGCCCTCCACTGCCTCGAAGTGACCACGGGGCACGAGCATGCACGCGCCCGTGACCGCCGAGACGTCCCGGACCACGTGGCCGAGCCAGGCATACCCGGGTTCGTCGCCCGTCACGTGCTTGAAAGCGTGGCCCGCGAGGGAGCCCAGCCCGAGCACGACGCCAGCGTGCTGCACCCGTCCGTCCGGATAGAGGAGGCGCGCCCCGACCGCGCCCACCTCGGGCCGCTGCGCGTGCTCGATCATCGACTCGAGCCAGTCCGGGGCGAGCACCTCCACGTCGTCGTTGAGGAACAGGAGGTGCTCGCCGCGGGCTTCTCGCGCGGCGGCGTTGTTGAGGGCCGACCAGTTGAACGGGCGCGGGTCACGGAGCACGCGGTGGCGGCGACCGAGCGTCTCGAGGAGCTCCAGCGCCCGCGGGTCGGCGGAGCCGTTGTCGACGATGAGGAGCTCCCAGCGTGGCCAGGTGGTCTTCCGCTCCAGGCTCTCGACGCAGGCGCGCAGGACGTCGGGCTTGTCGCGCGTCGGCATGATGATCGAGACGAGGGGCTCGCCGCGGATCGCGTAACGGACGCTGTACAGGCCCGGCCGGCTCGACTCCACCCGCCCGTCGATCCCGCGGCGCGCGAGCGCCTCCCCGAGGGCGCGCATCGCCGAAGCCTGCGCGTACCCCTTCACCCCCCGCTGCGCCGCCTCGGAGCCCTCCACCTTGCGCCAGTGGTAGAGCACGCGCGGAACGTGGCCCATGCGCTGCGTGTGCTCGGTCACGCGCAGGAGGAGGTCGTAATCCTGGCTCCCCTCGAAGCCGTCCCGCGGGCCGCCGGCAGCCTCGACGACGGCGCGGCGGATCGCGGTCAGGTGGTTGAGGTAGTTCATCGACAGGAAGAGGTCGGGCGACCACTCCGGCTTGAAGAAGGGCTCCACCCGCCGGCCCGCCTCGTCGAGCTTGTCCTCGTCCGAGTACACGACGTCGAGGCTGGGCTCCGCAGCGAGCTTCGCGGCGACCGCCAGGAGCGCCTCCGGCGCGAGCTCGTCGTCGTGGTCCAGAAAGGCGACGAAGGTCCCGCGCGCCATCGCGAGCGCTCGCCGCGTCGCGCCGGCGATGCCCTGGGAAGCCGCGCTCCGCTCCACCCGCACCCGGCTGTCGCGCGCGGCGTACTCCGCCAGTACGGGGCCCACGTGCGCGGCGCGCGAGCCGTCGTCCACGACGCACAGTTCCCATCCCTCCCAAGCCTGCGCGATCACCGAATCGAGGCACCGGCGGAGGAGGCGCTCCTCGATGTCGTGCACCGGGACGAGCACGCTGAAGAGGGGCGCGCCCGAGGCGACCGCCGCGTCGGCCGCCTCGCGACGAAGCGCCCCGAGCTCCGCCGGCCCGCATGCGTGCCGGGCGATCCAGGCGTCGTACGCGCCGGGATCCGGGCCCGGCGCCGCGACGCGGGGCAGCCGCGGCTTCACGAAGCCCTTGAGGCGCGCAGCGCTCGCCTCCCACGCTCGCCGGAGCTTCGGCACGCGAGCGAGAGCCCGATCGCGACCGTTCCACAGGCGCGTCGCGAGCTGCCATGCGAACGTCGCCTCCATCCTCGCGATCTGCCGCTGCTGCGCGGCGATTGTTTCCTCGAGCCGCGCGAGCTGGAGCTTTCGCCGGCTCAGCTCTGCGCGAAGCTCATCGACACCCTGGGTGTCGTGGCTTTCTGAAGCGGCTGCCGGATTCACGATCTCTCTATACCCTAGCCAGAGGCCCTGCCGGGCTGCTCGTGGGCGAGCGCCGAGCTCCCGTTGCCGCTCGCTCCGGAAGAACATCCCGGCGGTATCAGCTCGACACGCGGAGCCTCCGGGTGGAGCAGTCGCTTCAGCCCGCCTCGGGTCCCGAGGAAGCGCACATGGCAGCGGGCGCCGCCCTCCGGTTCGGGCTGCACCACCAGGTGGGCGTCGAGCGTCCGGGCGCACCCGCGCGCGCAGGTGACCCTCTCCACCACACCGAGGTTGAGCGGAAGGGCGACCGCCCTCCGCTCGCCGGGCGAGACCTCGACGTCGAGCCCGTCGCGGCGGCGCGTGACGCGCGTTTCAGCGGCGCCGACAGAGAAGTCGAAGTCGAGCGCGCTCGACGGGGCTTCGCCGCGCGCGACGCCCACGCCGCCGACCGGAATCTTCCGCGACCAGAGGAGGTCGCTCCCGGCACCGCGCACGTCGAAGGTGGCGGCGCAGGCCAGGGGGAGCGCGGCATCAGCCGTCGTGAGGACGTGGTTCACCCCCAGCGCAGCGAGGCGCGCGCTGCAGGGCGAGAGGGACACCTCGACCACGTCGCCCTCCTCCAGCGTGCGCTTCGGGGGCAGGGCGAAGCGGACGTGCGCGTAGCGGTCGTAGATCGCGCGGGTGAGGCCGGGCGAGTCGGGCGCGAGGAAGCGGTAGAGGTCGAGGTCGGGCACCGTCTGCAGGGAGGTGAGCACCGGCCAGCCGTGCGCGGCGAGCACCGACCCCATCGTCGCCGTGTAGTCGGCGATGCGCCCGGGCCGCTCGCGCAGCGCCGCGTCCACCACCGCGTGGCCGGCGCCCTTCGCGTAGAGCGCGCTCGTCGGCAGGAGCGGGTTCACCGGGGCGTTCACGAGGACGAGCGGGAGTGCCCAGGCGACGGCGAGCGCGCGCGCGCCGTGGCGCGTACCGAGGAGCGCACACGCAGCGAGCGTCAGCGCGACCGAGAGCGAGGCCGCCACGACCAGCGTGCGGTCGAGCGTCACGAGCCTGCGCGCGCTCGTCCAGGAGAGCGCGAGCAGCGCCGCGGCGAGGAGCACCTCGCGCCAGGGGCGGCCCTGCCGCGGCCCGACCGCCTCGAGCTCGGCGAGCCCCGCCGTGGCGAGGAGCGCGCAGGCCACCCCGAACGGCATCCAGGCGCGGTGCCAGGGCGTGAAGCGCAGCAAGGTCGCGGTGCCCACCCAGGCCGGGAGCGGCAAGAGGAGCCAGGCCGCGAGGAGCGCGCAGGCGAAGGCGGTCGCCGGCGAAGCGCGCAGCACCCGACGCACCGCCTCGTGCACCGGGCCGCGCACGAGCGCCAGGATCCCGAGCAGGAAGAACGGCAGCGCCTCCACGCACGAGGCTTCGCAGACGTTCATCCCGGGCACGAAGCCGCGGTAGACCGGGTCGTCGCGGAGCGGCGCCGCCACCTCCAGCGACGGCCAGAGCATGTCGGTGAGCCGTCCGGCGGGCAGCTCGCCGGCCACCGCGACGCGGCTGCCGGGGTAGATGGTGTTCACCACCAGCGCGAGGTAGGGTGCGAAGTAGAGCACGGAGAGCACGGCGCCCAGGCCGATCGCCACGATGAGCGGCAGCGCGCGACCCGCGGCCCGCAGGGGGTGGTGCTCGCGGCGCCAGGCCAGGTCGACCACCGTTCCACACGCGATCCAGAGCAGGGGAGCCCAGACCGGTGGGTAGAAGTTGAAGAAGGCGCAGGCGGAGAGGTAGGCGGCGGCCGCGGTCCAGCCCCAGCGCGCCCGAGCCCCTCGAGCCTCCACCGCGCGTCCGGCGGCGAACACGAACAGACCAGAAAAGGCGACGATCTCCACGTACGCGTGGGAGAGCCACCAGTTGAGACAGCCGCTCGCGAAGAGCGCGATCGCGCCCAGCGCCGCCACGTCGGCGCGGCGCCTGCGCTCGGCAGGGAGCGCCGAGCGGTCGTCCGCGAGGGCACGGGTCCACCCGTAGAGCCCCAGGATGAGGAGCGCGCTGCGCAGGAACCAGCGCACGCCGTGCGACCACCAGCTTCCAGCGAGGAGCGGCCAGAGGTGCGGCCGGAAGGCGAGCCCCCAGTCCAGCACCGGCGCGTCGAAGGGGTTCCGTTGCAGGTGCCCGAGGCCGAGGTCGAGGTTCACCAGCGGAAAGGAAGGCCGCGCGATCTGCTGCACGCGCGCGAGTGGGAGGTCCACCGCCCACTCGTCGCTGCGGATGCCGCGCGGAAAGCCGGCGAGCTCGTGCCGCGCTCGCTCCGGGGGTGAGAGCAGCGGGTCCTGCATCCCCCAGTAACCGTAGGAGCTGCCGGTGTACCCGGCGAGGCCGAGGAGGAGGAGCCCAGCCGCTATGAGCGGAGGCCAGCGGCGAGGGCTCACGGAGGCGATCCGGTCGCTGCGGCTCCCACTGAGACCCCGGGACTCCTCAAGAACCCCGCCGCCCGGTCCACCTGCTCGTCCCAGCTCCACGCCCCCGCCGTGCGCGCGCCCTCGCCGGCCAGCCGATCGCGCCGGGCGGGGTCGGCCTCGAGCCTGTCCAGCGCCTCGCAGATCGCGCTCACCGACGGCTCGGTCACCACCGCGTTCTCGCCGTCGCGGAGGAGCCAGGCGCAGTCGGGGTTCACCGTCGCTACGGGCACCGCACCGCAGGCCATGAGCTCGAAGGGCAGGTACGAGGGGTGACGCGTCATCATGAGGGCGAGCCCAGCGTGGCAGGAGCGGTAGATCGCGCCCGTCTCGCGGTAGGGCAGCAGCCCCTTGAAGGCGATCTCCCCGAAGCTCGCGGCGATGGCCGGCGGCACTCCGCTGCCGGCCGCCACCACCTCCACCCGCCGCGGCCTGCGGCGGCGCAGCTTCGCGAGGGCAGCCACGCCGAGCTCGAAGGCGTTCCGGTCGATCGCGGGCCTCGCGTAGAAGAAGACGCGGAAGGGCGTTGCCGGGCGCGGCGCCTCGGGCTCGTGGAACACCTCGCGGTCCACCGCCGGGACGAAGGGGAACACAGGCGCCCCGGTCTCGCGCGCGTACACCTGCGCCAGTCCGGGCGTGTTCACGATGGCCGGCAGCCCGAGCCGCCAGGTGGCGCCACAGAGCGCCGAGGCCGTTCCCGCGGGGTAGAAGAGCCGCTCGTCGTCCTGCAGGAAGTAGAGCTTCCGCCACACCGCGCGGTCCCGGGCGAGCGCGTAGGCGCCGGTCCAGAGCGTCGCGATGCCGGCGTCGGCCTCGGCCAGCCTCCCGGCGCCGTCGCGCCCCTCTCCGGTAGCCACCACCGGTGCCTCCGCCAAGGCTGGGAACGCCGCCGCGATCCGCGCCCGCGCCGGTGCGACGTCGCGGGCCTTTCCGTCGTAGAGCAGGAAGCGGCTCTCGATGCCGTGCCGCTCACGCCAGCCGCTCGCGAACCGCAGGACGGTGTGCACGCCGCCGTAGAAGGCGTTCTCGAAGACCGGCAGGTACCAGTTCACCGTCTTCACGGGCGCGTCGAGCCGCGCCGCCTCGGCGAGCCGCCGGCGGTGCGCGGTGAGATCCGAGGCGTCGAGGTCACAGCGGGCAACGAGGTCGAGCCCCGATCGCAGCCGCCGCTCCTCGCGCAGCTCGCGGGCGAGGGCGCGCGCCCGCGAGAGCGGCGCCCTCGTCAGCCGGGCAACGAGCTCCGCGGCTCCGGGCCGGTTCACCCGGCGATCCTCCGCGCCAGGTCCAGCATGTCCTCGCGGGCGAGGCGCAGCCGGCATCGCGTGTCGCGCAGGCTGAGGTTGGGGTTGTAGTAGGGGTCGCCGGCCTCGAGCCAGGGCCGGTACACCTCCAGGCTCACCTTGAAGTCCGACGGCGGGATGACGTGGCCGCGCGTCTTCGACTCGCCGTGGAGGAGTCGCGCCTGCGGCGTCACCACGTTGCGCAGTCCCGCTTCCATGGCGCGCAGCCCGAGCGCGACGTCGCTGCCGCAGAGGATGAAGCTCTCGTCGAAGCCGCCCAGCCGCTCGAACACCTCCCGCCGCACCAGCAGGCAGGCGCCGGTCACCGCGCTGCAGTTCCGCACCACGTCGCTGCGCCCGCAGCGCGAAGGCGCGCCGACGTGGGCGCCCTGCAGGAGGTGTCCGGCGAACCCGGTCATGCCGACCACCACGCCATAGTGCTGGAGGGTGCAGTCGGGGTACAGAAGCTGCGCCCCGACGCAGCCCACGTCGGGCAGGCTGGCGAAGGCGAGCATCGCGTCGAGCCAGCCGGCGTGCTCCGCCTCCACGTCGTTGTTCATGAAGAGGAGGTACTCTGCGTCGGTCTTGCGGGCGGCCCCGTTGTTCACCGCCGACCAGTTGAAGGCGCCGGGCCAGCGCAGCACCTTGGCCGTCCTGCGCCGCGACGCCTCGGTGAGGAGCGCGAGCGCCTTTGCGTCGGTGGTGCCGTTGTCGACGAGCAGGACCTCCAGCCGCGCGTGATTGGGGTGGTTGGCGAGCCCGCGCAAGCAGGTCTCCAGCAGTTCCGGCCCGTCGCGGGTGGGGACGATCACCGCGACCCGCGGCGGCACGGCGGGCAGGTAGCGCAGCCGAGGCAGGGTGCCCGGCGTCACCTCGTAATCGCTGCCCAGCCGGCCATCGGCGTACGCCATCACCGCCCGCGAGGCGGTGGCGCCGTCCGGAGCGCGAGCGTCCTCGCGACGGTGCAGCAGCACGTCGGGGAGGTGACGCACCGTGCGCAGCGACGGCAGGAGCCGCAGGAGGAGCGCGTGCTCGCCTTGCCCGAGCCCGCCACCGTCGAGGACGAGCTCTCGCCGCAGCGCCTTCAGCCCACCCACCGCGTCGTGCGAGAGGAGCGCCTCCGGCGACCACCCCGACTTGAAGAGCGGCGCCTCCCGCTTCGCGCCACGCAGGCGATCCTCGTCGGAGTAGAGGAGGTCGGCGGGCGCCGCGCCGCTGGCGGCGATCGCGTGGAGCGCCTGCGGCGCCAGCTCGTCGCCGGACTCCAGCGGCAGCACGAGGTCGCCGCGGCCGCGCTCCACCACCGCGTCGATGGCGACCGATGGCCCGGCGTCGAGGCGCTCGAAGCGCCGATAGGTCTGCCGCTCCAAGGAGGCCAGCGTCCGCTCTGCTGCGACCTCGTCCCCGGGCCGGCGCTTCAGCACGAGGTCGAGCGACGGCTGCCACGGCAGCGCCGCAGCGCCCCGCGCCTGGAGGTCGAGCTCGGCGGGCGCGGGGGTGCGCAGGGCCAGCCAGGCCCGGTACTCCGGGTCTCGGCTCCCGGGAGAGAGCCCGGCGAGCGCGCGCGCGACGCGGCGCGCCCCGAGGCCGATCCCCAGCCCCACCGCGCGCGGATCGCGCTCGCTCGCCATGGTGCGGCTTGTACAGGCACCCGCGCGGCCCGGCAAGGAGCCGGAGAGGCCGGGTCGCACCGCCCTATCAGCGCTCGCCGTTGACGCCGCGGCAAACGGCTTGCTACAGCCCGCCCGTGCTCCGACGCCCTGCCCGACGCCGGCTCGCTGCCGCCGCGCTCGTGGTGGGCCTGGCGCTGGCGAAGGGGCTCTTCCTGTCCTTGCTGGAGCCCCCCTTCCACGGTCCGGACGAGCCGTATCACTTCGACCATGCGCAGGCGATCGCCGAGGGGGGCCGGCTGCCCCCGCCGGCGCTGGACTGCCGCGGGCCGATGTTCAGCGAGGAGGTGCGCGCGGCCGTTCAGTCGACCGTCCAGGGCGTCGCCTTCCACCCGGAGGCCCGGCTCCCGCCGAGGGACGGGCTGCACTGGCCCACGGGTCCGGCGGCCCGCACCACCACGGGATGCGGACCGGCCGCCATCTACCCTCCCCTCTGGTATGCGGCGGCCGCGGCGGCGTACCGGTTTGCGGGCGACCGGCCGCTGCAGCAGCGCCTTCTCGCCACCCGCTGGGTGAGCGTCGCCTGGAGCGGGGTCGCCGCGCTGGCGGCGCTCGCGCTGGGGATCCTCCTCGTCGGGCCGCTCCGGCGCGCGCTCCTCTTCGCCGTACTGGTGGTCCTGCAGCCCATGGCCGGGGTCATGAATGCCCTCGCCAACAGCGAATCTGCGGCGCTCGCTTGCGCGGCGGTGGCCTTCGCCGCCCTCGCGGCGATCCATCGCCGCGTCGCGCCGCGCGCCGCCCGGGCCGTGCTGTCGTGCGCGCTCGCGCTGGGCGTGCTCTCCAAGCCCGGATTCGCGCTGGCCTGCCCGCTCCTCGCCGCGCTCGCCTTCCTGGCGCTTCGCCGGAGGCGGCACCCGCTCCTCGAGACCACCGCTCTCTTCGCTCCCGCCGCGCTCGCCCTCGCCGCCTTCGAGCTCCTCGGCCCCGCGCGCCTCGGGCTCCACCACGAGATCGAGGCGAGCGGAAGCCTGCGCGACCAGCTCCTGCACCGCGTGCTCGCGCCGAAGCGGCTCTTCGACGTGTGGGTGGAGCAGGTCTGGATGAAGCACGGCTGGATGGACATCAACGTGCCCCGGCCGCTGTACCTGCTCCTCGCTCTCGCGACGGTCCTCGCGGCGGCGGGGCTGTACCGCGTGCGCCTGCACCGCCGGCGCGAGCGGGCCATCGCGCTCTCGGTGGGCGGCGGCTCGATGCTGATGGTGCTCGCGCTCTACGGGGTGGCCTGGCAGCGCGGCGATCTGCTCTGGGTGCAGGGCCGCTACGTCCTCGTGCTCTTTCCGGCGTACGCGTACCTGCTGTACCGAGGGCTCTCCGCGCTCTCCGGCGGTCCGCGCCTGGCCTGGGCCTTCGGGATGCTGCTCGCCCTGGTGAACGTCGCGGGCGCGGCCACCGCCATGCGGCGGTTCTACGGCCACGGCGCCTCCTCCACGCTGGCGGGCTGGCAGGCAGGCTGGGGGGTGCCGCTGCTCGCTCCCTCCGGCGCCGTCGCGCTCGCGCTGGCGCTTCTCCTGCTGGGGCTGGGAGCATGGCCGCGACGTCGACCAGCGGTCCGCGCGCCGTGAGCGCCACCTCGCAGCGCCGCGCGCTCCTGGCAGGAGCCGTCCTGGTGGCGGTGGCGGCGCTGGCCCGCGGCATCTTCCTGGCCGGCTTCTTCCCACCTATGCACGGGCCGGACGAGGACGTCCACTTCGACTACGTGCAGGCTCTGGCCGAGCACGGCCACCTGCCGCGCGCTTCGCCCGGATGCTCCGTCTTTTCTCCCGAGGTGAATCTCCTCGACCGCCAGCTCCTCGACGGGGTCGCCTTCCACCCCGAGGAGCCGCTCCCGCCGCTCGCAAGCCTCGCCCTGCCGGACGGCCGCGACTTTGCCCAGCGGAGCACTACCGGCTGCGGGCCGGCCGCCACCTATCCTCCGCTCGCCTACGCCTCCGCGGTCCCGTTCTACGCAGCGGCGCGCGATGGCCCCCTCCTCGTCCGCACCCTCGCCGTGCGGCTCGCCTCGGCGCTCTGGGGTGTCGCCGGTGCGCTCCTGGCCGTCGCGCTGGGCTTCATCTTCACGCGCTCGGCTGGCGACGCCTTGCTCCTCGGGCTTCTCACCGTCGCCCAGCCCATGGTGGGTTTTTTGTCGGCGGTGGCGAGCCCGGACGCGGCGCTCTTCGCCCTGTCCACCGGCAGCTTCGCCTGCATCGCCGCGCTCCACCGCAGGCCAGGCTCCAGCCGCGCGCTGGCCGCGCTCGCCCTCACCGCCACGGCCGGCGTGCTGGTGAAGCCCACCTTCATGCTGTTCCTGCCGGTGTACGCGGCGGGCTGCGCGGCGGCGCTGGGGCTGCGCCGCGCCAGGCTGCGCCGCACGGTCGGCCTCACCGGGCTCGCCATGGCGCTCCCGGCCGCGACCGCGCTGCTGTGGTCGGCATTCATCCGCTCGGCAGCAGCGCTGCAGCTCGCGCCGGAGGGCTCGCCGGAGGGGCTCGGCCACCTCCTCCGCCGGCTGCTCGAGCCCGACCGGCTCACCTGGATCTGGCACCGCATGTACTGGATGGTCTGGGGATGGGCCGACACCCGTCTGCGCCCCGGCTACTACCAGGCGCTCGGGCTCACCGTCTGCCTCGCGGCTGGAGGGCTTGTGCTGGGCTGGCGAACGCTGGCGCGGGAGGAGCGCGGGCTCGTCCTCTTCGGCCTCGCCGCGACCGCGTACGGCCTGGCGGCGCTCCACGGCCTCGAGCTCCTGGTGGTGCGGCGCACGGGTGGCCTCTTCGTGCAGGGGCGATACCTCCTGCCGCTCTTTCCGGTTCACGCGGGCATGCTCGTCGTCGGCCTGCGCGCGCTGGCCCGCCGCTTCGGCGCAGCGGTGGACCCGGGCTGGGCGCTCGCCGGGACGCTCGTGCTGGTGGACGCGGCGTCCTTCCTGCGCGTCCTCGTCCGCTCCTACGGGTGAGCGTCGCCGCGCGGGCCGGGCCGCGCCTTTCCCTCGCCTCGCATGCGCTCCAGCTCGGCCCGCAGCAGCGCGCACTCCTGCGCCAGGCGCCGCGTCCGCGCCGCGCCCGCCGAGACGGCCAGGGTGAGCGAGAGCGCGTTCACCGCGAGGTACAGGATGGCGAGCGCGAAGAGAGCGTTCGACGGCACCGCGACGCCGGCCAGGTGGGCCAGGAGGCGCAGCCCCTCGGGAAACAGCGTCAGGACGAGCGCGGCGCCGGTGGAGACGAGCCAGAGCAGGCTGTCGCGCACGCTCAGCCGCTCCTGCCGGATCAGGCGAACCACCCAGGCCAGGAACGCGAGCAGCACGCCCGCGGCGGCGAACTGGAGCGAGCGCGGGAGGAGCGGGCCCGAGGTCATGCCGAGGGGTCGGAGGGCTGTGACCGGCGGGGGAGGAGGAGCAAGGCCAAGGTGACCTTCAGCAGGTAGTAGAGCGTTCGTCCGGCGGTGATGGAGCTCTTGCCGGCGGCGCGCTCGCGCATGGCGACCGGCACCTCGCGCACGGCGAGGCCCGACCGCACCGCCAGCGCGATGGACTCCGGCTCGGGATAATCGGAGGGATAGCGCGCGGCGAAGAGACCGATGGCGCGTCGCCCCGCCACCCGGAAGCCGGAGGTGGGATCGGTCACCCGTGCGCCACAGCGCAGCCGCAGGAAGTGCACCAGGTAGCGGATGCCGGCCCGGCGCAGGGCGGTGGAGCGGAAGCCTCCCCCGCGCAGGAAGCGCGAGCCCACCACCAGGTCGGCGCGGCCCGACTCGACGAGCTCCGCGGCCCGGGCCAGCTCGGCGGGATCGTGCTGCCCGTCGCCGTCGATCTGCGCGGCGAGGTCGTAGCCGTGGTCGCGCGCCCAGAGGTAGCCCGCCTGCACGGCCCCGCCGATGCCGAGGTTCACCGCGCAGCGCAACACGGTCGCACCCGCGGCTGCAGCCACGGCACCGGTGGCGTCGCTGGAGGCGTCGTCCACCACGCACACGTCCCACTCCGGAGCGCGGGTCCGCAGCTCGGCGAGGACGCCGCCGATGGCGCGCTCCTCGTCGAGCGCCGGAACGATGACCAGGCGGCGCATGGGTCTGCCCGGAGTATCATGCGCCGCACGCATGGCCAATCGTCCTCTGCGCGCCGCAGCCACGGCGCTCCTGCTGGTCCCCTTCGTCTGGACCATGCTCCTCCTCCTGGAGGACATCCGCTCGCGTCCAAGCGGGCGGCTGCAGCTCGCTCTGGCGGGGCCGGCGGAGGTCTTGCCGCTCTCGCCGGGAGCCCGCTTCAGCTACCAGCTCGCGCCGCGCGACGAGGCCTATCGCGGCGTGCAGGTGCGGGTGGAGGCAGGGACGACGGCCCGCGCGGCGCGCCTGGAGGCCTGCCTCGCCGGCCGCTGCGCGGAAACGGAGCGGGACGTCCGGAAGCCCGGCTGGATCGAGCTCGCCCTGCCCCGAGGTGAAGGTGGCTGGGTCACCCTGCGCGTCGTCGCGTCGCCCGGTGGAATGGTCCTCGTCGCGGGCCACGGCGGCCGCCCCGACCTGCGCGCCGCGCTCGGCTTCAGCTGGCGCTTCCCCCTGGAGAGGGCGCGCGGGTACTTCGCCGCCGCGGCGGGCGCGGACCTCTTCTGGCCGGCGCTGGTGGCGTACGGCCTCGCCCTCCTGGCAGGGCTCGGGCTCGCGGCGCGCGGCATGGCGGCAGGCCTCCGCGGCCCGTAGAGTCGAGGCGCGTGCTCCCGAGCTCCACACTCCAGGCCCGGCCAGCCCCCGGCAGGCTCACCGCGCGCGCTGCGCTGAGCGCGCTCCGGCCGGAGGGCTGGACCAAGAACGCGGTGGTGCTCGCGCCACTCTTGTTCGCGGTGCGCGCCACCGAGCCGGGGCCCCTCGGGCGAGCGCTGGCCGCCACCCTGGCGTTCTGCGCGCTGGCGAGCGCCGGGTATCTCGCAAACGACCTCGTCGACCGGGAGCGCGACAGCCATCACCCCGTCAAGCGCCTGCGGGCGATCGCCTCGGGCGCGCTGCGGCCCGGCCACGCCATCGCGCTCGCGGCTGGGCTGGCGGCTGCGGGGCTCGTCACCTCCGCTTTCCTGGGCCCGGCGGTGCTGGGCTGCGGCGCCGCCTACCTCGCGCTGCAGGTGCTGTACTCGCACGTGCTCAAGCAGCTGCCGGTGGTGGACGTGTTCGGCATCGCGGCCGGCTTCGTGCTGCGCGTGGTCGCGGGCGCACAGGCCATCGACGTGCCCGTCTCGAGCTGGCTCTACCTGTGCACGCTCCTCCTGGCGCTCTTCCTGGCGCTGGAGAAGCGCCGCGCGGAGCTCGCGCTGCTGGAGGGTTCAGCCGGGGTGCACCGCGCCGCGCTCGAAGGCTACACGCTCCCCCTCCTCGACCAGCTCGTCACGGTGGTCGCCGCCTGCACCGTCCTCGCCTACGCGCTCTACACCATGGCGCACGAGACCCTGGAGAAGTTCCACGGCGACCGGCTCCGCTTCACCGTCCCCTTCGTGCTCTTCGGGATCTTCCGCTACCTCTACCTCGTGCACCGGCGGGGCGAAGGTGGGAGCCCGGAGCGCGTACTCTTGCGGGACCGCCCTCTGCAGCTCGCCATCGGGGCCTGGCTCGTGCTGGTGATCTGGGCGGTCTACCGGATCTGAGGCGGAGCGGGCTTCGCTTCCGGCAGCGCGCACCACGCGATCCCCGCCCAGGCCAGCATCGCGACGTGCGGCAGTTCCCAGACGTTCTCCAGGACCGTCCCCGCCAGAAGGAAGAGCGACGCTGCGAAGAGCCCGCGCCGGACCGCGCCCGCCTCGCCCGAAGGCGAGCCCTTCCAGGCCCCGTGGGCGAGGCCGATGCCAGCGGCCATCAGCCATAAAAAGGGCAGCGCGCCGAGGAGGCCATACTCGGAAACGGTGGCGAGGAGCTGGCCGGGGATGATGGGGGAGTGCCCACCCTTGGTCGCCTCGTCGAGCAGCGGCGCCCGGAGGAACGCGCCGGCGGAGGACGAGAAGCGGGAGGGGCCGACGCCGAGCGCGAGCGCCGGCCCACCACGCGCCGCCATGCGCTCGCCGATCCAGCGGGCGTAGTACAGGCGGCCCATTCCGCGGTCCCGGTTCCACTGCTCGATCCAGAAGCGGCGCGGCGAGAGCTCGCGCGCGTCCTCCGAGCCCTCGATGACAGGCTTGTAGGCGTAGAAGAGGCCGAGCCCCACCGCGGCGGCGAGCACCAGCGCCGCCAGCCCGGACAGTCCCGCCGGCCGCCGGAGCTGCGGCCACACAGCGGCAAGCACCAGGAGCGGCAGGATGAGCAGCGCGCCGCGCGAACTGGAGAGCACGAAGGGCACCATGAGCGCGGCGGCCGCGTAGAGCGGGGCCCGGCGCTCCGGGCGCGCCGCGGCCAGCGCCACCAGCGGGAGGAGGAAGAAGAGCAGATAGAACGCCATCGAGTTGGAGGCGCCGATCCAGAAGGTGCCGAAGACGAGGTCGCGCGACATGTCGCTGCGCGTGAGGGCGAACTGCGCCAGCGTGACCGGCACCTGGAGGAGCGCGAGCCCGAGCGAGAGCGCAGCCAGGGCGAGAAGGTGGCGGCGCGGAGGGCGGAGGAGCCAGATCACGTAGAAGGCGAGCACGGGCTCGAGGGGCCCGCGCAGCGCGAGGAGAAGGTGCCCCGGCGAGACGTGGTTCACGACGGCGGAGGCGACACCCGCCGCGATGCAGAGGGCGACCGGGACGTCGAGGGGAGAGCGCAGTCGAGCGGGGTGCCGCCTCCAGGCGAGGAGCGCGCCCAGCGCCACCGCTCCGGCCAGGGCCACGTCGTCGAGCCAGATGAACGCGAGCGGAAGGACGTGAAGGGTGCGAGTGGGGAGGTACTGGAGGGGAAGCCAGAACGCGACCAGGTAGAGGAGCGCCGTGGCGAGGCGCCGGGCGGCGCGCGAGAGCGCGTCCTCTGCCTGGGCCTGGCGCATGGCGGGGCAGTGTAGACGAAAGGGCAGGGCGGGCTGGGATTTGGGGGGCGAAGGTCGGAGTCGGAGTCGCGGTCGAGGGTCGAGGGTCGTCGTCGCGGTCGCGGTCGCGGTCGTCGCGGAGTGCTCCCTTTCCCGCGCTACACTCCGACCCGCTTGCTCTCCCGCGCCCTTCCCTCCCCCGAGCACCGGCACGCTGCGCTTGCGTTCTCGGCCCGGCTCGCGAACGGGCTGGGGCTCCTCCTGGGAGGGGCGCTGCTGGCGCGCGCGCTGGGGCCGGCTGGAATGGGCAGCTACGGCTACGCGCTCTTCCTCGCCACCGCCGGCGCCACCCTCGCCACCTTCGGCCTGCCCTCCGCAGCCACGCGCTTCACCGCCGAGGCGATCGGCGCGGGCGATCCCGGCCTCGCAGCCGCCGTGCTCCGCGCCTCCGCACGCTGGGCGGCGGGAGGCGTCCTCGCCGCAATCTCCCTCGCGGCGCTGCTCTCCCTGGCCGCGCCGGGCCTCCGGCCCCCTGCCCTCCCCATGTTCCTGCTGCTCCTCACGGCCCTGGCAGCGCGGGCGCTCGCGGCAGGTGCCGCGCAGGGGATGCGCGACTTCGCGGGCCAGCTCCGGGCCGCCGCGATCGGAGGCGGGGTGCTCCCGCTGGGCGCACTCGCGGTCACCCTCCTCCACCTGGGTGTCCCGGCCGCGCTGGGGGCCACCGCCGCACACCACGCCCTCGGGGCCTGGCTCCTCTCCCGGCGCACAGCACCGCTCGTCCGCTCTGCGGCGCCGCTATCGCCCGCCGGTCGAAGCCGCGTCCTTCGGTATGCCGGCGGCGTGGGGCTCCTGCTGGCGCTGGACGCGGTGGTGTACCAGCAGTCGGAGACGCTCTTCCTGCGCGCCTACGCATCCGCGTCCGACCTCGGCCTGTACGCCACCGCCTATGGGCTGGCGAGCCAGGTCATGACTCTCCTGCCCGGCAGCTTCGCGGCAGCGCTGTTCCCCGCCCTCGCCGCGCGCGTGGGCGCGCGCGACCAGGCTGGTCTCGCGCAGGCGTATGGGCGCGGACTCGCCACCCTCGGACTTCTCGCGGTTCCGCTCGCGCTCGCCCTCTCCGCGCTGGCTGGGCCGGTCCTGGCGCTCCTCTACGGCGAGCCCTTTCGGGCAGCCGCCCCCATCCTGCGGCTCGTGCTGGCCGCTGGGGCCGCTGGAGCCCTGGCCTCCGCGGCGTCGTCGCTCCTCTATGCGATCGACCGGCAGGGCGTCCTGCTGCGCATCGGCCTCGCCGCAGCGGCGCTGAACCTCACCCTCGATGCGCTTCTGATCCCCTCCGGCGGCGCGCTGGGAGCCGCGCTCGCGAACGGCGCGGCCCAGGCCTACGCGGCCGTGGCGACCCTGGTTGCGGGCTCCTACGCGGTGCGCCGTGACCCACCGTGGGAGGCCTTCCGGCGCGAGTGAACTCTCCGCCAGGGCGTGCTATTTCTCCCGTTCCGCGTGCCCGCCACCACCCCATCCGTCAGCATCGTCGTGCCCACCTACAGGCGCGAGCAGGTGCTGTGCGAGACGCTGACGCACCTCCTGGCCCAGCGCTATCCTGACCTCGAGATCGTGGTGGTGGATCAGACCGCCGAGCACGAGCCTGCGACGCGCCGCTTCCTGCGCGAGCACGCGGGCCGGCTGCGCTATCACCTGCTCCCGGAACCGGGCCTGCCCGACGCGCGAAACGTCGGGGCGCGGCTCGCGCGCGGAGAGGTCGTCCTCTTCGTCGACGACGACATTGTCCCGGTGGACGACGGGCTCGTGGCCGCCCACGCGGCCTGCTACGAAAACGTGCTGGTGGGGGCGGTGGCCGGACGCGTGCTCGAGCCCATCCTGCCCAACGCGCCGGCAGGGCACGCCTACGTCAACGCGTATGGCCGCATCGTGTCGAACTTCTCTGGCACCTCTCCGGCCGAGGTCTGGACGGCGAAAGGCGCCAACATGAGCTTCCGCCGGCGCGTGCTGGAGGAGGTCGGCCCGTTCGACCGGCGCTATGCCGGCAACTCCATCCTGGAGGAAACGGACTACTGCTATCGGGTACGCGCGCTCGGCTACGATATCCGCTTCGAGCCCAAGGCGGCCGTGCATCACCTGGTGGCGCCCACGGGCGGCTGCCGCGAGGCGCGCTGGCTGGAGGCGAAGTACTGGCTCTTCCACAACAGCGCCCTCTTCTACATGAAGCAGAAGCCGCGCCTCGGCCTGCCGCTGTTCCTCGGCTTCTTCGCAGCGCGTGGGGCGCTCTACGTCGGCCGGGCGCGGGGTGGACCCCGCGACTGGCTCCGGCTCATGGACGGGCTGCGGCAGGGATTCCGGGCGTACGCGGCGGAAGACGGCGCGGTTCGGCCCCTCGACATCGCACCTCCGGTCTCCGAAGAGGCGTCCGCCCCCCTCCCCACCTCGCTGCGGAGGTCGGGCCCGTAGCCGCCTGCCCCTCCCGTGCGCATCGGCATCGACGCCACCCTCGTCCGGCCCGACCGGCTCACCGGCATCGAGCGCTATGCGCTGTCCCTCACGGCGGCGCTGGCGCGGCGCGCCGCCGGGGACCTCGTCCTCTTCACCCGCTCCAACGCCCCGGCGGCCCTCCGCGCGCTGCCGGTCGAGCAGCATGCCTCCCCGTTTCACCATCGGTTCGGAATGGAGCAGGCGTGGTTGCCGCTCGCCGCCGCGCGGGCGCGCGTCGACCTCCTGCACACCCTCGCCTTTCCCACCCCGCTCGCCTGGCGCGGGCCGGCAGTCGTCACCGTCCACGACGCCACGCCCTGGCTGCACCCGGACACCATCTCGCTCGGCATGCGGTACTACTACGGACCCCTGTACCGCCAGGCGCTGCGTCGGGCGTCGGGCATCCTCACGGTCTCGTCCGCCGCCCGCGAGGACCTCGTCGCGACCCTGGGCGTCGCGCGCGAGTTCGTGCACGTCACGCCGAACGGGATCGGCGAGGGCTTCTTCTCGGCGCGACCGTCTCAGCCGCCTCCACCTCCCTACCTGCTCGCGGTGGGGACCCTCGAGCCGCGCAAGAACCTGCCCGTCCTCATCGAGGCGTTCGCCCAGTTGCGGGCCCAGGGCCGGGACCTTCAGCTCCTGCTGGTGGGGCGCCAGGGCTGGGCCGACGCCCTTCCCCTCGGCGCCATGGCCCCGCACGTCCGGCTCACCGGCTCCATCCCGGACGACGAGCTGGCGCGGCTGTACGCGGGCGCCGCCTGCTTCATCCTCCCCTCCATCTACGAGGGGTTCGGACTCTGCCTGGCCGAGGCCATGGCGAGCGGAGCACCGGCGGTCGCGAGCGACATCGCAGCCCTGCGCGAGCTGGGCGGAGATACCGTGCGCTACGCGCCTCCCGGCGACGCCCGAGCCTTTCGCGACGCCATCGCCGCCGCGCTCGACCGCCGCGAGGAGTCCAAGGCGCTCGTCGCCCGGGCCAGGGAGCGGGCGCGCCGGTTCACCTGGGACGGGTGCGCCGAGGCCACCCTCCAGGTCTA
>JBBQEB010000040.1:0-25940 GCA_038320275.1 Myxococcales bacterium
GCGGAGGGCCTCCATGCGCTGCGCCAGGGCGATCGGCTGCCCCAGCTCGGCTGCCACCTCGACGACTACGCGCGCGAGGTGCTCGACCTGGGCAGGCGCGCGGCGGAGGAGCTGGCGAGATTGGGCCGCGAGCTGGGCAGCCGGCCGCTGCTCCGCGAGGCGCTCCGGTCGGGCCGGGTGCGGCTGCGCGCGGCGCAGACGGTGCTCGGGGTCGCGAAGGGCGACGACGAGCGGGTCTGGGTGGAGCGGGCGGCGCGGCTCACGGTGCGCGAACTGGAGGAGCGGGTGCGCCGGGCGGGCTCGCTGCCCGACGACGACGACGAAGCCTGGCTCACCCTGCGCACCACGCTCGACGACGAGGAGCGCGAGTAGGTCGATGAGGCGCTCGAGCTCGCCGGCAGGCTCTTGCCCGGCTCGAGCCGCCTGGAGCAAGTCGAGGCCATCGCCCAGGAACTCGCGGGCGTCCTGCCAGCACATCCCGACGTCCCCGACGCGGATCACCTGCGCGCGATGTGCGGTGCGCTCCGCCCCATCGCCGGCAGGGCGCAGGAGCGGGCGGCTGAGCTCGAGGGAGAGACGGAGCGGTGGGTGCTCCTGTCCACGCTCCCGGACGTGCCGGTGCCCCGGGTGCCGCTGGAAGCGGGGGCCACCGCCCAGGAGCTCGACGCTGCCCTCCGGGAGCTGGCCCGCCTTCGCTCACAGTGGGACGACCTCGTCGGCTCCTGCGGGCTCGCGGTGAAGAAGAGCCGGATGTACCAGCTCCTCGGCTTCGCCAGCTTCCGCCAGTACTGCGAGGAGCGGCTGGGGCTCTCCGCTCGCTCCGTCGAGCAGCGCGCCGCGGTGGAGGAGCGGCGCTGGCGCTCCCCCGCGCTCACGGAGGCGAAGCGGCAGGGATTGCCCTTCGAGAAGCTGCGGCTCCTGGCGCGCCTCCCGGAAGAGGAGCTCGGGTCCTGGACGCCCCGGGCCCACGCGCTCACCTGCGTCGCGCTGCGCCGGGCGCTCGAGGGCGAGGCCGAGCGGCAGCTGCGTGCGCGGCGGGTGATCCGGGTGCCCCTGCCGCTCCGCATCGCGGCCCTGCTCGCCGCGGTCGTCCAGGCCCTGCGGGAGCGCCTCGGGACCCCGCTCGCGGCTGGAACCTGCCTGGCGCTGCTCGCCCAGCACTTCGTGGAGACCTGGCAGGGCGACGTGAAGCCGGCCCGCACCCGTTCCAGGAAGGTGCGCGACCGCGACCGCGGCGAATGCCAGGTGCCCGGTTGCAGCCACCGGGCGGCGCACGCCCACCACGTCCTCTTCCGCTCCCAGGGCGGCGACGACGACCCGGAGAACCTCGCCGCGCTCTGCGCCTTCCACCACCTCCGCTGCGTCCACGCCGGCTTCCTCGGCGTCGTTGGCCGCGCGCCCGCCCTGCGCTGGTCTCTCCGCGGCGAGCCGTGGGACGGGCCGCGGCCGTGATGGCGCTCCAGGGTCACCTGAACCATGCGCGCCGCAATTCGTTGAAAAACGAAGACTCCGTATCGTCGATGATGCCATCGATTCCGGTGGCTTGGGCCTTCAGATGGTCGGGGCGACTGAATTCGAACCAGCGACCGCTCGCACTCAACGATGCCCCCGGCGGACGCACCCGCTTCCACGAGCCGCACGGAGTCGCAAGGGCTCCGAATCACGGAGGCGCAGGACGTCCCCTCTCCCCCCAGGACGCACTCGCCGCACCGCCTCTCATGGAAAATGGGGCCGCGTAAGGGGTGCGGAACATTGCCGGATAGTGAAGCCGCCGACTTCACGCTCCGGGAGCTCGCCCGGCGCATCGGAGGTAGCCGGTGCCGGAAAGTTCGAGCTGGCGCGAGCGCTCGCGGAGGAGGCGAACCGCCTTCGATCGAGCGCGCTGCCGCAGCCCGACGGTGGATCGCTCGATACCTCTGATGAGGGAGCCCCCGGGGCTGTGCCCCGCCAGCAGCCGTCACGAGCCGCAGGGTGTCCTTGCCAGGTGCGCGTTGTTGTCGGGCGCTTCCTTCAGTGCCCTCGCCGGCGGGAAGAGCTCGGCCGCTTCCGCTTGGAGCGAGGTGTCGCGATGACCCCGAGCCGCTTCCGGAACCGCGACGGGAGGCGCAGGACCATCCTCCGCGTGCCCCAGTTCGCGAGGTAGAGGTGCGCGTCGAAGTAGCGCTCGACGAGCTTCGCCGGCTGGGCCTTAGGGTTCCCGTAGCTGTACGAGTTCGAGAACCGGGTCGAGGTGATCGTCGCCCGCGACGAGAGGGCGCGCAACTCCCGCTGCTCCCGCTCCGAGAGCGGCCGGTCGACGGCCACGAAGTCGTAGTACTGAAACTCGCTCACGAGAGGTAGCACCCCACCGCGCAGTCGAGGGACTGCTCCGGGGTGGCGGCGAAGGAGCCGGACGCGCCGAGGCAGGGCGCGTAGTCGTCGTCGCTGTACTTGTAGAGCGCGAACGCCCAGCGGTCGTCGTCGCCGCTGAACGCGAGGCGAAGGAGCGGAGATACGTGGTCATCGCCGGAGCGGCAGGCGCCCACGTAGGCGAAGCGCCCGCGGAAGCGGACCACCACGTCCGCCCGCGTGTCGCGCCATTTCGAGCGCATTCTTCGCTCGAGCCGCGCGCAAAGGTCCGCTCGTGCCCGAGGGGGAATCACGTCCCGCGAAGACGGTGTCGTAACCGGCCGCCTCGCTCGCGTGGCCTTCCTGGACGCCATGCTTTCCTTTCCTCGGTGATGCCCCGGCAGCGGGTCCGTCGAATCTAGCGGCGATCCTGACGCGGGTCGCGACCCGCGCGCCGCGGGGTTCCCCGGCGCGCGCGGACCGGGCCGTGCTGCTTGCGCCAAGTACAGCTAGCTCGCGAGCCGGCCGGCCGCCGTCGAGGAGGGGCAACGCTCATCGAGCTGGGCGTGGTTCAGCGGCGCGATACCGGCGAACGGGGCGCGGTAGAGGAGTCCTGCGCTGAATGGCACCCACAGGGCACCCCGGAGACCTCCGGACGAAGGTACGACCAGGCCCCGGAGCGAGGAATCCTCAGCGACTCCGGGGCCTTGTGAGTCGGGGCGACTGGATTCGAACCAGCGACCACTTGCACCCCAAGCAAGTGCGCTACCAGGCTGCGCTACGCCCCGGAACTGCGACAAAGGGAGGCGATAGGTAACACCCGGGCCGGGAGGGGGTCAACGTTCAAGAAGCCGACTCACGGCTCTCCGGCCTGAGCGCACGCGGGCTCCCCGGCGTGGGAGGCGGCCCCGGACGCGAGTCGCTCGCGCGCGCTCTCCCCCTCGACCCGAGAAGCTCACCGCACCAGCGGCGAGACGCGCTTGAACTCGGGCGTGCCGCAGAGCTGCAAGAGGTCGAAGATGCACGTCTCGGCGGAGGTGACGACGGCGCCCATGGCGCGCATGCCATCCAGCGCCACGCGGCGGTGCTCCTCGAAGCGGCTGGTGACTGCATCGGCGCAGACGAACACCTCGTAGCCCTGCTCGAGGAGGTCGCGGGTGGTCTGATCGACGCACACGTGCGCCTCGATCCCGACTATCACCACCTGCTTGCGGCCGGTAGCGGCGAGCGCCTTCCGGATCTCGGGGTCGGCGCCGCAGGAGAACGCCATCTTCACGAGCGGCGCTTCGGGCAACAGCTCGCGGATGGAGAGCACCGTCGAGCCGAGGCCCTTGGGATACTGCTCGGTCGCGAGCACCGGCAGCCCCAGCTCGCGGGCCGCACCGATGGCCGCCTTGCAATACTTCTCGGTGGTGGCCCAGTTCGACATCACCGGGATGAGCTTCTCCTGGACGTCGACCACCATCAGGCAGGCGGTGGTCCTGTCGAGCCTCGGAATCCGTGTGGACATGATGCGCTCCTCCTCTGCGGATCAGACGGCGTAACCGGCGGCGCCCGAGGCTGCCGCCGCCTCGGGATCGATGGCGACGTCCACGCAGGCCACCTTGCCCGAGGCGAAGGCGCGCTCCAGGGCGGGGACGAGATCGGCCGGGTCGTCCACGTGCTCCCCGTGGCCACCCATGGCCTCCACGATGCGGTCGTAGCGCGTGTGCGCGAGGCGAGTCGCGGGCGAGCGGTCCTCGCCATAGAGGCTGCGCTGCGGGATGAGGATCTGCCCCCAGGCCGCATCGTTGCCCACCACGACGACCATGGGGAGCTCGAACCGCACGGCGGTCTCGAAGTCCATGCCATTGAGCCCGAAGGCTCCGTCGCCCTGCACCACGCATACCGGCCGCTCCGGCGCGAGGAGCTTGGCGGCGATGGCGAAGGGCGCCCCGACGCCGAGGCAGCCGAGCGGCCCGGGGTCGAGCCAGCGCCCGGGCTTTCGCACCCGCAGCACCTTGGCCGCGACCGCCACCACGTTGCCGCCGTCGCCGACGTAGGTCACGTCCTCGCGCCCGGCAACGGTGTCGATGGCCTTCGCCAGCCTGAAGTGGTGGATGGGGCGGGCGTCGCTCTCCTCGAAGACCCGCTGCCTGGCGGCGCGCTTCTCCTCCGCCTCGCGCAGCGTGCGCCGCCAGGGGGGAGCGCCCCAAGCCTTCGACCCGGCGCCCGCGGCGAGCCCGTCGAGCACGCTCCGGGCGTCGCCCACGATGCCGACCTCCACCGGGCGATTGCGTCCGATCTCCGCGGCGTCGACGTCCACCTGCACCACCCGCGCCCCCTCGGCGAAGGTGGGGACGGTGCCGTAGCCCATCCGGAAGTCGAGCGGCGTGCCCACCACCAGCACGACATCCGCCTGCGCCAGCGCCTCCTTGCGAGAACCCTGGAAGAACGACGGATGGTCGGGCGGAAGGCAGCCGCGGCCCATGCCGTTCAGGTAGACGGGGATGCCGGTGCGCTCGGCCAAGGCGGCCAGACTCTCCGGGGCGCCGTCCCACCAGATCGACGAGCCTCCCACCAGCACCGGCCGCTCGGCCCGCGAGAGGAGGGCGAGCGCCGCCTCGAGCTGAACCGGATCGCCCGGCGCGCGGGCCTCGGTGCGGTAGTGCGTGGTCTCGTCTGCAAGCGCCTCGTCGGCGCCGTTCGAGAGCACGTCCCAGGGGATCTCCAGGAACACCGGGCCATGGCGCCCGCTGCGGGCCACGCGGAACGCCTTTGCCATGAAGCTCGGCACCAGCTCGGGCGACGGGATGCGATCGCTCCACTTGGTGATGCCCGTGAAGAGCTGCGTCTGGGGCATCTCCTGCAGCGAGCCCCGCCCCTGGTTGAAGGTGGGCGCGGCGCCGCCCAGGACGAGGAGCGGCACGTTGGCGGCCCACGCGTTCGCGACCGCGGTGACCGTGCCGGTGACGCCCGGCCCGGCCGTCACGATGCAGACGCCGAGGCGGCGGGTGAGCCGCGCCCATGCGTCGGCGGCGTGACCTGCCGCCTGCTCGTGGCGGGTGTCGACGAGGCGGATGCCCTCGTCCATGCACCCGACGTAGATGGGCGCGATGTGAAGGCCGGACAGCGTGAATGCGGTGGTCACGCCCTCGCGCCGCAACATCCGCGCGACGAGCTGACCTCCGGTGAGCGTTCCCATCGTGCCTCCCGAGGTTCGCGAGTCGGAACGCGAAATGCCCCGGGCGCGGCCTGCGCGCACGGGGCATTCGGGTGCGGCGTTCCGCGAGCCTCAACGCTCGCCCGGAACCCTGCTGATGCGCCTTACGCGGTCTTGCGGAACCGCGACAGGTCGGCCGTGAGCTCCTCGAGAGGGGGGAAGGTCTTGTCCGGATGGATGGTCCCCAGCCGTGCGTACAGCTGCTCCTCGGTCTCCGGATTCGCCGGGTCCGGGATGCAGCAGTCCACCGGGCACACGGCCTGGCATGCCTCCTGACTGTGGAACCCGACGCACTCGGTGCAGAGCGTGGCGTTGATGACGTAGATGTCTTCGCCCTGCGTGATCGCGCTGTTGGGGCACTCGGGCTCGCAGGCGCCGCAGTTGATGCATTCCTCGGTGATCACGGTGGACATCGGTCGTCTCCGACTGCGCGGTGGGGGTGAGCGTCTGGCTTATCCATCGTAGGGCCGCGCCAGTCAAGGTGCCCGAACGCCGCGCTTGCCCTGCCCGACGCGCCGCGCTAGGCGTCCCACTCTCCAGAGGACGGGCATGGCGAAACCGTACGATCCCAAGGATTTCTTCTACCGGAGGGCGAAGGCCGAGGGCCTGCGCGCCCGCTCGGCGTTCAAGATCGACGAGATGGCCCAGCGCTTCCGGCTGCTCGACCTGGGGCAGGCCGTGCTCGATCTGGGGGCGGCCCCGGGTGGCTTCCTGCAGGTGCTCGCCGAACTGGTGGGCGAGCGGGGGGTGGCGGTGGGCGTCGATCTGGTCTCCATCCGGAACCTGAACAAGCCCTGGGTGAAGACGGGGGTGGTGGACCTCCTCGCCCCGGACGCCCTGGAGAAGATCCGCGCCCTCCACGCGGCGCCGTTCGACCTCGTCACGAGCGACATGGCGCCGAAGACCATCGGGGTGAAGGTCACCGACGAGGCGCGTTCGCTGGAGCTCTGCCGCATGGCGCTCGGCATTGCGCGCCAGACGCTGAAGCGGGGCGGAGGATTCGCCACCAAGGTGTTCATGGGAGGCGACTTCCCGATCTTCCGCAAGGAGGTCGCGGGGCTCTTCGACAAGGCGCACGTGGTCCGGCCGCAGGCGACCCGCGAGCGCAGCTACGAGATCTACGTCGTGGGGGAGGGCTTCCGCGGTTAAGCTCTTCGCCCCCATGGCATCGCTCATCGAGGAGCTTCGAGCGCGCGGTTTCCTGCAGGATGCGACCCCCGGGCTGGAGGAGAGGCTCCTCGCGCGGCCCATCACCGGCTACGTGGGCTTCGACCCCACCGCCGACTCGCTCCACGTGGGCAACCTCGTCCCGGTGATGGGGCTCGCCTGGCTCCAGCGGTGCGGCGGCACGCCCATCGTGGTGGTGGGCGGCGGCACCGGCATGGTGGGGGACCCGAGCGGCAAGCGGAGCGAGCGACCCATGCTCGACGTGGAGCGCATCGACCACAACGTCGCCTGCCAGCGCCGCCAGCTCGAGCGCTTCCTCGCCTTCGACGGGCCCAGTGCGGCGCGCGTGCGGAACAACGCCGACTGGCTCCGCCCGCTCGGCCTGATGGAGTTCCTGCGCGACGCGGGCAAGCACTTCACCGTCAACTACATGCTCGCCAAGGACTCGGTGAAGAACCGCATGGAGACGGGCATCTCCTTCACCGAGTTCGCCTACATGCTGGTCCAGGCGTACGACTTCTGGCACCTCTGGAAGACGGAGGGCTGCGAGCTGCAGATGGGCGGCAGCGACCAGTGGGGCAACATCACCGCAGGCGTCGAGCTCATCGGGCGCAAGGAGGGCGGCGCGGCCCACGGGCTCGTCCTGCCACTCCTCACCACCGCCACCGGCGCCAAGTTCGGGAAGAGCGAGGAGGGCGCCGTCTACCTCGACCCCGCCCGGACCTCCCCGTACAAGCTGTACCAGTTCTGGCTCCAGTCCGACGATCGCGACGTCGAGCGCTGGCTCCGGTACTTCACCTTCCTGCCGCTCGAGGAGATCGCCGCGCTCATGTCCGCGCAGGCGACCGATCCGGGCCGGCGGCCCGCGCAGCGCAAGCTCGCCGAGGATCTCACGGCGCGGATCCACGGCCCTGAGGTGGCGCGCAGCGTGATGGAGGCGAGCCGCCTGCTCTTCGGCGGGGTGGACCTGCGCGCGGCCGAGCCGGCGGTGCTGGAGGTGCTGTCGCGGGAGATCCCGGCGGTGAGGCTCCCGCGCGCAGAGCTCCTCGGCATGGGCGTCCTCGACGCGCTGGTGCGGTCGGGGCTCGCGTCCTCCAGGGGCGACGCACGGCGGGGCGTCGCGGGAAAGGGCTTCTCGGTGAGCGGCGCGGCGGTGGCGTCCCCCGAGGCGAAGCTCGCCGAGGGCGACCTCCTGGGCGGGCGCTTCGTGCTCTTGCAGAAGGGGAAGCGGAGCTACGCGATGCTGGTGGCGGAGGCGTAGAGGCGCCCGCCTCATCCCTCCGGCATCCGCTCCTGGACGCGCGTGATGGAGCGCGCCTTGCCCGTCCCCTCGTCGATGTCCACCAGCGCGCCCTGCAGGTGCGTGTCGTGCTTTCCCGGCTCGAAGCCCACCGGACGCTGGGTGAGGAAGCGCTGGAGCACCAGATCCTTCTTCACCCCGATGATGGAGTCCCAGGGCCCGCACATGCCGACGTCGGTCATGAAGGCCGTACCGCCCGGCAGCACGCGCGCGTCGGCAGTCTGCACATGGGTGTGCGTTCCCAGTACCGCCGAGACGCGACCGTCGAGGAAGTGGCCCATGGCGTTCTTCTCGCTGGTCGCCTCGCAGTGCATGTCGACGAGGATGCAGCGCACGCCCTCGGCCCGCAGCGCCTCCACCTGCTCCTCGGCCACGCGGAAGGGATCGTCGAGGGTGCGCCCCATGAACACGCGCCCCTCCACGTTCACCACGCCGAGCCGCAGCCCGCCCGGCGTCTCCACCACGCCACGGCCCCTGCCCGGTGCGCCGCGCGGGTAGTTGGCCGGCCGGAGCAGGCGCGAGCTCGGCCGCTCGAGATAGGGGATGATCTCCCGTTTCGACCAGATGTGGTTGCCGCTGGTGAGGAGGTCGACCTCGCAGGCGAGCAGCTCGTCCGCGTTGTCCGGGGTGACGCCGGCGCCGTTGGCGCTGTTCTCGGCATTCGCGACGACGACGTCGACGCCCTCGCGCGCGATGAGCTTGGGGACGAAGTGGCGGACGGCCTGGCGGCCGGGCTTCGCGAAGACGTCGCCGAGGAAGAGGAGCTTCAAGGTGGCGGAGGGATGGCGGCGAGCATGGGAGGTGTCAACGCGAAGCGTCTGCGCGCCGCACCACCCGTGCCTCGGTGACCACCGCGTCGAGCGGTGCGTCGTGCGCCTCGACCGGGACCTCGTCCACGAGCTGCGCCTCGAAGGCGAGTCCGACCCTGCGCGCGGCCGGGGAGAGGAGAGCCAGCGTGGCGTCGTAGTGGCCCTTGCCGCGGCCCAGCCTCCGGCAGGCGAGGTCGAAGGCCACTCCTGGAACGACGACCAGCTCGAGCCGGGAGGGTGAGAGGGCGGTCGCGGTGAGCGGAGGCTGCAGCGCCCCCAGGCTGCCCGGAACGAGCTCGGCGGGCTGGCAGGCCGCCCACGCCATCGCGCGCTCGCCGGGGACGAGCCGCGGCCAGACCAGCACCTTGCCCGCGCGCGACGCTTCCCGGGCGAGCTCGGCGGTGCCGACCTCGGCGCCCATGGGCGCGTAGAGGCCCACCACCTGGGCGCGCGCGAAGATGTCGAGCGCGGAGAGGCGCAGCGCGATGTCGCGGGACAGAAGCTCTCGAAGGTGGACGGGAACGTCGCGGCGGGCGGCGATTGCGGCGCGCCGCCGCTCCGACTTTCGGCTCCCGACCTCTTCAGACACAAAAAAGCCCCCCGCGCAGGCCGTGTGGCTCGGTTGCTTGGACCTGTATTTCTACAGGTGGGGCTTCCGAAGCGTACATCCGCAGGCTTCTCCCTCGAAGCGTGGGAGCTTGCACATGGACGAGGCTGGAGGCTCCTCTTGGACTGAATCGGCCCAAGCGACTCAAAGCCGAAACACGAGCCCAGCAGGGGGCAGATCGAGAGCTGTGAAAGAGCAGGAAAGGCGCGCGGAATCGCGTGTTTATGCAGGAAGGTTAGCCCTGGCCTGCGGGGGTGTCAAGGCGGCCAGGGCATCGCAATCGCGGCGAGCCGGCGCGGTCCGGCTAACATCCCGATCCGGCGCGGCTTCTCGCCCGCCCGAGGGGTGCGGAGCATGCGCTGGGCGGGGTACGAGCTGGAAGCCCGGATCGGCCGGGGGGGAATGGCCGAGGTGCTGCGCGCGCGCATCGTGGGCGGCCCGCGGGCGGGGCTTCCCGTGGCGCTCAAGCGCCTCCTGCCGGCGATGGCGAGCGACCCTGCCTGCGTGGCCCGCTTCGCGAGGGAGGTGGCGCTCTCGGCGCGGCTTCGCCATCGAAACATCGTGGAGGTGCTCGCGACGGGGGTGGAGTCCGGCACGCCGTTCATGGCCATGGAGTACGTGGACGGCGGCGATCTGCGCCGGCTCCTCTCCGCCTGCCGGACCCGCGCGATCGCCTTTCCGGTGGACCTCGCCCTCCACGTCGCGCACGCCGTCGCCCTGGCGCTCGAGCACGCGCACGGAGCGCGGGACGAGGCTGGCGCGCCGCTCGGGATCGTCCACTGTGACGTGTCGCCCGGGAACGTGCTCGTCTCCCGGCTCGGCGAGGTGAGGCTCGGTGACTTCGGCGTGGCCCGCGCGGCGGGGGATGCCCGCGCGAGTGGCGCGTGGGGCAAGGTGCGCTACCTCGCGCCGGAGGTGCTGCGCGGCGCGCCGCCCGGACCGGCCGCGGACGTCTTCGGCGTGGGCGCGCTGCTCTTCGATCTCCTCACCGGGAGCCCCGCCTTTCCCGGAGACGACCCCGCGGTCATCGCGCGGGACATCCTGGGGGGGCGGCTTCCGGTGCCCTCGGCGCTGCGCACCGGTCTTCCACCCGGCGTGGACAGTCTGGTGGCGCGCGCCCTGGGCGGGCCGGAGCGGCTCACCCGCGCGGCCGCGCTCGCGGACGCGCTCGCCGGGAGCTACGATCCGGGGGTGGGAACGCCCCTCGCCCTCGCTGGCCTGCTCCGCTGCGCCCTGGACTATCCGTGAACGAGACCGCTCCGCTCGCGCCCGCTCCGCCCGGAACGACCGTCAACGGATTCCGGCTTCGCGGAAGCCAGGTGTCGCGGCTGGAGGGCTTCAGCGACGCGGTGTTCGGCTTCGCCGTCACCCTGCTCGTCGTCTCCCTGGAGGTGCCGAGGACCTTCGATGAGCTCTCGCGCGCGCTGCGCGGCCTACCCGCCTTCGCGGTCTGCTTCGCGCTCTTCCTTCAGATCTGGCGCCGTCACCACCTGTTCTTCCGCCGCTACGCGCTGGAGGATACGACGACGGTGTGGCTCAACGGGCTCCTCCTCCTGCTCGTCCTCGCCTTCGTCTACCCGCTCAAGTTCCTCTTCGGGCTCCTGGGCGCGCAGCTGACCTCGCAGCCGCTCGACGTACCCGGACCCGGCGGTGCGCTCGTCCCGCCCATCCGCCCGGAACAGGTTCCCGCACTCTTCTACGTGTACGGGGTGGGGTTCACGCTCGTCTCGGGGGTGCTCGCCCTGATGCACCTCCACGCCTGGCGCATGCGGGAGCGCCTCGACCTCGACCGCCTGGAGCGCTTCGACGCGCTGAACGCCGCGCTCGAGGACGGGCTGGTGGCCTCGGTGGGGCTCGTCTCCGTCGCGGTCATGCGTGGCACCTCGAGCGCGCTCCTGAGTGGGAGCGCGTACTGGCTCATCGGGCCCGTCATGACGGTGCACGGGATGGTGAGCGGACGGCGGCGCCGCGCGCTGCGCGCCCGGCTCGCCGCCGAAGGGGCTGCTCGCGCGTGAGCTCGGGCGGCGGGCGATCAGCCGGCGATGGCGCTGCGCACGCCGCCGGCAAGGCGCGGAATGACCTCCAGCGCGCGCTCCACATCGGCCTCGGCGCTGGTCCAGCCCAGCGACAGGCGCAGGGTGGAGCGCGCGTCGGCGCCGGAGAGCCCCATCGCCGCGAGCACCGAGGAGGGCTTCGTCGATCCGGAGTGACACGCGCTGCCCGCGCTGGCGCAGAGGCCCTCCAGGTCGAGCGCCATGAGCAGCGCCTCGCCATCGACGCCCGGCAGGGTGATGGAGAGCGTCCCGGGAAGCCGCGGTGTCCCGCCGCCGTTCACCCATGCTCCCGGGATGGCTGCGAGGAGCCCCGCCTCCAGGCGGTCGCGCAGCGCGCCCAGGCGCTCCGCCTCCGGCCCGAGCCCGCCTGCCGCCGCTTGCATCGCGGCCGCCAGCCCCGCGATGCCCGGCAGGTTCTCCGTGCCGGCCCGCCGGCCCCGCTCCTGCGTGCCTCCGGCGATGGGCGCGAGGGCGACCCCCGGCCTCACCCACAGAGCGCCCGTGCCGCGCGGTCCGCCGAGCTTCTGCCCGGTGAGGGCGAGCAGGTCGGCGCCGCCCGCGCGCACGTCCACCTCGATCTTGCCGACAGCCTGCACCGCGTCGGTGAAGAAGAGCGCACCGCGCTCGCGGGCCACCGCGGCGAGCTCGCGGGTGGGGAGCAGCACGCCCGTCTCGTTGTTGGCCGTCATGGCGCAGACGAGGGCGGTGCGCGAGGTCACCGCGGCGCGCGCTGCGTCGGGGTCGGGCAGGCCGCGCCGGTCCACCGGCAGCACGGTCACCCTCAGCCCCTCGGCCCGGAGCGCCAAGGCGAGCGCGAGGACGCAGGGGTGCTCCACCGCCGTGACGACGAGATCTTCCCGGCCGGCGGGGGCGGCCCCGAGCACGCCGCGGATGGCGAGCGCTGCCGACTCGGTGGCGCCGGAGGTGAAGACGAGCTCGGCGGGGCGAGCGCCCAGCGCGGCGGCCACGGCTTCCCGCGAGAGGTCGAGGAGGTCTCGCGCGGCGCGCCCCGGCGCGTGCACCGAGGAAGGGTTGCCGAAGACCTCGAGCGCAGCCGCCACCGCGGCCTTGGCCTCCGGCCGCACGGGCGTGATGGCGTTGTGGTCGAGGTAGGTCACACGATCCGCTTGCCGCGACCCTTGCCCTTGACGCCGAATGCCTTCAGGAACTCGTGCACCAGCTCGGCCTTCAGCCGGGCCCGGGCGGCGAGCCCCTCGGGCAGGGGAATGCGCGCGCCAGCCATCGACCCGTGCCCGCCCGCGCTCCCCCCGCGGTCCTCCACGACCTCCCGGATGAGCCGCCCCGCGTTCATGCGCCGGTCGCTCGTGCGCAGGGAGAAGAAGAGCTGCCCCTCGTACTCACCGTAGGCGAGCGACCACTTGACCTCGTCGAGGAACATGAACCGCTCCGCCACCTCGGCCACCATGTCCGGCGCATAGATCTCGGCGAGGTCGCACACCACGGCGTGCTCCTCGTACACCAGCGCTCGCTCGATGGCGGTGTGGTAGAGCCGGAAGTACTCCATGGGCAGGCGAGGGTGCTCGATGTTCGAGAGCGCCTCCTTGTCCACCATGGGGAAGAGCCACAGGTAAGCTTCCACGTCGGCAGGGGCGGTCTGTCGCCCCAGGTCGCGGGTGTCGGCCTTGATGCCGTAGTACAGCGCGGTGGCGATGGCGGGGGGCATCTCGAGGCCGCTCGCCCGGAAGTACTCGACGACGACCGTGCTGGTCGCGCCCACGGAGTTCCCGACGTCCGCCACCGGCGCGAGGTGCGTGTCGGGCCGCTCGGGGTGGTGGTCGATGACCACGTCCGGAAAGCGCTGCGCCGGCAGGGAGTGATTGCCCTGTTCCGGCTGGGTGTCCACCATGCAGATGAGGTCGTGGTCCTCGAAGCGGATGCGGGAGATGGGGACCACCGCGAGGCGCAGCACGCGCACGAGCGCCCGGTTCTCGGCCCGCCCGACGATGCCGCCGTAGGCCACGGTCGACGGCACGCCGGCCATGCGCTCGAGGATGTACGCCAGCGCCACCGCCGACGCGATCGAGTCGGGATCCGGATTGTCATGGGTGAGCACGAGGCCGCGATGGTGCCCGCGCGCGTGCTCGACCAGCCGATCCAGCTTGGCGCGCTTCGCGTCGGAGTCGCCGCCGAGCAGGGACACGCGCGCGCGCCTCCCCTCCGGCTGGAGCGAGCTGCGCGCGTGGGGAGGGGGGGGCAGTGCCATGGGGGCTCTCAGCGCCGCAAGGATCGCAGCAAGGCCAGGTTCTCCGCGAAGCGGAGCTCCGTCTCGAGGAAGGCGGGGACATCTTCGAAGCGGGGGTCGTTCACCAGCCGGCGGAACGGCTCCAGTCCCAGCGTGCCCGCGCCGACGTGCTCGTGCCGGTCGACGCGGCTGCCGCGCGGGTTCTTCGAGTCGTTGAGGTGGAACGCCTCCACGTGGGCGAGGCCGACCGTCCGGTCGAGCTCGGCGAAGGTGCGCGCATAGCCGGCTCGCGTGCCGAGGTCGTAGCCCGCGGCGTGGACGTGGCAGGTGTCGAAGCAGACTCCCACCCGGCGTCGCAAGGGGGAGGGGACCGCCTGGCGGATGGCGGCGACGTGCTCGAAGCGCCACCCCAGGCAGTTGCCCTGGCCGGCGGTGGTCTCGATGAGGAGCCGCACCTTGCCGGGCACCGCCGCCAGCGCGTGCGCCATGCCTGCGGCGACCGCCTCGACGCCGTGGGCCTCGTCCGGATGGCTGCCGGGGTGGAAGACGAGAGAGCGGATTCCGAGTTGCTCGCACCGGGACAGCTCGTCGGCGAGCGCGCCCCAGCTCTTCTCGCGAACCTCCGGCTCCTCGCCGCAGAGGTTCACGAGGTAGGTCGAGTGGGCGGCCACAGGCATCCGCGTGCGCTGGGCCTCGGCGCGGAAGCGCGCCACCTCGGCCGCGTCGAGCGGTCGGGCGGCCCACGCGCGCGTGCTGCGCGTGAAGATCTGCAGGCACTCGGCGCCATCCGCCTCTGCCCGGGCGAAGGCCGTCGACACGCCTCCCGCGACGCCCTCATGAGCCCCCAGGATCATCCGGGCGCTCTATATCAGCGGACCACCTTGCGCGCGCGAGCCCCCCTGGCCTCCCGGAAGAACTTCTCACCATTGGCGAGCCCGTTCTGCATGGATTCCAGCATGAGATCGCGGAGATGGCTCTCCGGAAACCTCAGGGCCTCGTAGTACCGCTGGCGGTCGATGGTGTGGATGATGCACGGGAAGTAGTCGTGCTGCAGCAGCACGAGATTCGACAGCAACCTCGAGATCTTACCGGGTCCGTCCGTGTACGGGTACACCTGCATGAACCCGTGTCCCAGCCACGAGGCGGCCTGGATGGGATGCATGTTCTTGAACTCGGGCGCCTCGCAGCCCTCGACGAGCTTTTCGAGGAGCGCCGGAATCTTCACGGGAGGCGCGATCTCGTGAAAATACGCGCGGTGGAGCGGGATGTCCTTGCGGTACTCCCCCGCCTGCCGACCGGAGTAGCCGGCGTTCAGGGTGTCGTAGAGCTTCTTCACCAGGGCGAGGGTGATCTTCGGCCTCTTCACCTTGGCCTCTGCGCGGACCACCTCGATGGCTGCTTCGAGGTTCCGCACGTCTCGCAGCGCGGCCATGGCCGTGGCCTCCGCGATGCTCGCGAGCGCGAGCCCCTCCTCGAGCTCCCGCCCGCTGTAGACGACGCCCTCCAGCGCGTTCTCGTGGTAGAGCCAGGAAAGCTCGTACTTGTTGAGGAAATCCTGACGGACCTCGGGCTGTGCCTCCTTGAGCCCCTCCGCCAGATCCTGGGTGCGGTCTTCGATGTCGACGTAACGGCTCCGCATGTGCTCGGGACCTCCTGGAGGCGATGAGCACCGGGACGGAGGCAGACGGACGAGCAGGCGCTCGATCGTTCCTCCGCAAGTACTCGGAAAGTGGGCGGGTTCTAGCCCATCGCGGCACGAGAGTCCACCGCAGCCCGCTCGCCCGCTCTGCCCTCCGGGCCGTCAGCCGGCCGGCGACATCACCCGGACCGGGAGGACCATCGCGTTCAGCCCCGCGAACTGCAATCGACGCTGGAGCTGATAGGCCGTCTCGTTGTGGAGGAGGCGCTGGTACCAGCGCTCTTCCTCGAAGACGAGCTTGCCGGCGAAGAAGAGCGCCCGCGGGAACTCCTTGCCGACCTCCAGGCACAGGCGCTGCGCCTCGGCGACCGCCTCCGTGCCGATGCCCATGCGGTAGTCGGCGGCGAGCCCCAGCCGGCGCGCCAGATCGACGTACCGCCGCAGGCTCTCCTCGGTCTGCCGGCGGACCTGCTCCACCTCCTCCACGCCCTTCATGGTCGCGGAGTCGATGACGCCCACCGAGAGGAAGACGAAGTTCTTGTAGTGGCCGGGGAAGAGCCGCTGGATGGTCAGGAGCTGGTGCACGCCGAGCCCGGAGTAACTGCCCACCAGCAGGACGGCGGTGGGGAGCTTCGCGTCGAGCTGGCGGTGCTCCCCGACCGGATGGCCGGGGAGCGCGTTCAGGATCTCGTCGAGCCGCTTGAGGTTGTTCTGCACCCGGCGGTAGTGGCGGCGGATGACGATGCAGAGCCCCACCACGATGCCGGTGACGACGAGGGTCATCCAGGCGCCCTGGGTGAACTTCTCGTACACGTTGCCGACCAGGATGGAGGCGCAGAGGAGGAGCGCGACGCCGTGCACCACGAGGCCGCGGCGAAAGCCCGCCTCGCGCGTGCGCTGGAACCAGTAGCGGAGCATCGCCGCCTGGGAGAGGGAGAACGTCAGGAACACGTTGATGGAATACATGGTGAGCAGCGCGCTGATGCTGCCCCGCGTGTAGAACAGCGTCGCCACTGACGCGCCGCCCATGAGCAGCACGCCGTCCTGCATGGTGAGCCGGTCGGAGAGCTGCGCGAAGCGGTGCGGGAGCCAGGAATCCACCGCCATGTTCGCCATGACGCGAGGGCCGTCGATGAAGCCGGTCTGGGCGGCGACGAAGAGGAGGGCGGCCTCCGAGACGAGCGTGAGCCACACGTATCCTCGCCCCACGGGCACGCCGAACAGCGTGAAGGACCCGGCGAAGCTGTCGAGCAGGATGGAGTTGAGCGTCCGGTCCCCCTCCGGCGCGACGTGAAAGAGCATGTAGAGGAGGACGATTCCCGTCGCGGTCAGCGCCAGCGAGATGGACATGTAGACCATGGTCCGCCGGGCGGTCTCGACCTTGGGCTCGCGCATGATCTGGAGCCCGTTCGACACCGCCTCGATGCCGGTGTACGTGCCGGCCCCCATGGAGTAGGCGCGCATGAAGAGGCTGAACATGCCCGCCAGGCCGAGGGTCGCGAGCCCGGTCGAGAAGCCGTGCCGCACCTCGTGCGCGACCCGCGGCACCTCGAAGAGGTGGGTCGCGACCCCGCCGACGATGAGGATGACGTGCGTGAGGAGGAAGAGCAGGAAGATGGGGGTGAGGATGGTGACCGACTCCTTCACGCCCCGGAGGTTCATGACTACCAGCACGCCGATGGCGACGGCCTCCACGGCCACCTTCCACGCTGCCCAGTGCGGTGGCAGGTTGGAGAAGATCTGGTCGGCGCCGCCCGCGATGGAGGTGGAGATGGTGAGGACGTAGTCGACCAGCAGCGCCGACCCGGAGAGCACGCCGAACTTCTTGCCCAGCAGGCGGGTCGCCACCACATACCCGCCCCCGCCGAACGGGAACCGCTTGATGATCTGCGAGTAGGCGACGGAGATGATGACGATGGTGAGCGCGGTCGCCGCCGCCAGGGCCACCGCGATGAAGTGGTGCTCGCCCAGCGCCCGGAAGGACTCGTCGGGGCCGTAGGCAGACGAGGAGAGCCCGTCGGCGCCGAGGCCCACCCAGGCCAGGAAGGCGACCAGGGACACCGAGTGATAGACGCTCGGGTCCTGGACGTCGCGCGGGGAGCCGAGCAGGGCCCTGCGAAGGAGGCTTCCCCGCCGCTTGGGCGGGCTTTCGCGGGGCGCCGGGCCCGTGTTGTGGTTCGCCACAGCCGACAGCCTTTACGCCGAGGCGCGCCACCAGGCACGTCAAACGGGGGTGCTCGGCTCGCGGGCACGGCGCCGCCGGGTCGTCTCCCACCTGCGAGGGCCGGTTCCGCTGCGGGCCTCCACTTTTGAGGATAACGTCCAGGGGCTCCCAGCATGCACCCCATCCCAGGATCCGCGGAGACCGCGCAGGACGTCGCCCCGGGCTCCTCCGCCGGCGCTCCGGCGCAGCACGTGCCGGCGGCGCCGCGGGGCAAGGCGCTGGTCCTCCTCGCCCTCGGCGCGCTCGGCGTCGTGTATGGCGACATCGGGACGAGCCCCCTGTACTCCCTCAAGGAGTGCTTCGAGGGTCCGCACGCCGTCCCCCCCACCCCGGCCAACGTCTACGGCGTGCTGTCCCTGGTGGTGTGGTCGCTCACCTTCGTCATCAGCGTGAAGTACCTCACCTTCGTCATGCGGGCCGACAACCGTGGCGAGGGCGGGATCCTCGCGCTCATGGCGCTCGTCGGACAGCGTGAGACCACCCGCGGTGGCCGGAAGACACTCGTCATGCTGGGGCTCTTTGGGGCGGCGCTGCTGTACGGCGACGGGATCATCACCCCCGCCATCAGCGTACTGGGAGCGGTGGAGGGCGTGGCGGTGGCCGCGCCGGCGCTGCGCCACCTGGTCGTCCCGCTCTCCGTCGCCATCCTGGTGGCCCTGTTCTCCTTCCAGCGGCGGGGGACGGCCGCCGTGGGAATGGTCTTCGGGCCGGTGATGCTGCTCTGGTTCGCGTGCATCGCCGCCGCGGGCGTCGCCGGCATCGTGCGCGATCCCCAGATCCTGGGCGCCATCTCGCCCCACCACGCGGTGAGCTTCTTCGTGCGAAACCGCCTGCACGGCTTCCTCGTGCTGGGCGCGGTGGTGCTGGTGCTCACCGGAGGAGAGGCGCTCTACGCGGACATGGGCCAGTTCGGAAGGCGCCCCATCCGACTGGCCTGGGCGTTCGTCGCCATGCCCGCCCTCCTCCTCAACTACTTCGGCCAAGGCGCCATCCTCCTGCTGGACCCGCAGGCGGCAAAGAACCCGTTCTACCTGCTGGTGCCGGGCTGGGCCTTGTACCCCATGATCGCCATCGCCACCGCCGCGGCGGTGGTCGCGTCGCAGGCGCTCATCTCGGGCGCATTCTCCCTCACCAACCAGGCGGTGCAGCTCGGCTACTCGCCGCGCGTCACCATCCGCCACACCTCCGCCACCGAATACGGACAGGTCTTCATCCCGGAGGTGAACGGGGCCCTCGCGGTCGGGTGCGTCGCGCTGGTGCTGGGCTTTCGCAGCTCGTCCGCGCTGGCGGCGGCCTACGGGATCGCGGTGACCGGGACCATGACCATCACCACTTTGCTCTTCTACCGCGTCGCGCGCGACCGCTGGGGCTGGTCGCGGCTCGCCACCTGGTCGCTCACCGGAGCATTTCTCGTGGCCGACCTCGCCTTCTTCCTCGCAAACGTGATCAAGATCGAGGAGGGCGGATGGCTTCCCATCGCGGCGGCCATGGGCGTCTTCGCGCTCCTCTCCACCTGGAAGCGCGGCAGCGAGGTGCTTCGCGGCTCGCTCATGGAAGCGGCTCTGCCGCTGGACCTCTTCGTGGTGGATCTGGCGCGCCGGCCGCCCGTCCGCATTCCCGGCATCGGTATCTTCATGAGCTCGCATGCGGACGGCGTGCCGCCGGTGCTCCTCCACCACCTGAAGCACAACAAGGTGCTCCACGACCGCGTGCTGCTCGTCTCCGTGCTCACGGAGGCGATCCCGACGGTGCTCGAGCCCCGGGCCACCGCGAAGGACCTGGGCAGCGGCCTCGTGCAGGTGATCGCGCGCTATGGGTTCATGGAGACGCCCAACGTGCCCGACATGCTGGCGGCGCTCCCGGGCTGGGTCCTCCCCGGCGACCGGAAGAGCATCCTGACCATGGGCACGACCTACTACCTGGGCCGGGAGACCCTGCTCGCCTCGGGCCCAGGTCGCATGGCGCGATGGCGGAAGCGCCTGTTCATCCTCATGACCCGGAACCACCGCACCGCGAGCGCGTTCTTCGGCCTGCCGCCCAACCGGGTGGTGGAGCTGGGCGCGCAGATCGAGCTGTGACCCGCGGCCGGCGGCGGGCTAACTCGACACCACCACCTCGTCGAAGGCCTGGCGCACCGCCTCGGTCACCCGGCCGTAGTCGGCGGCGAGCCGCGCCCCGGGGTTCTCGCCGAAGTAGCCCAGGCGTCGCGCGAGCTGAGCCATGGCGAGGCCGCGCGGCAGGTGGTCCACCGTGTAGTCGTGAACGATCCGCAGCCGGAGCTCCAGGCGGCGCAGGAATTCGTATCCGCTGGAGAGGGCCTGGTAGTGCCGCTCCCCCAGGAGCCCGGCCTGGCGGAGCCGGAGGAGCGCCTCGGGCGTGGAGGGCGTCCGCACCGAGGGGTGGCGCCCGCCGTGCGCGAGCTGGAGGAACTGCGCTGCGAACTCCACGTCCACCAGCCCGCCCCGTCCCGCCTTGGGGTTCGGTCCGCGCTCCCGCTCCCGCCCGATCTCCGCCTCCATGCGCTCGCGCATGCGCCGGATCTCAACGGCCAGCGCCGCCAGGTCGACGGCCGGGTCGTACACCACGCGGGCGAGCACCTTCTCCTCGATCTCCGCGAAGAGCTCGCGATCTCCCGCGACGCAGCGGGCGCGCAGGAGAGCCTGCCGCTCCCAGAGCTGGCTGTGCACGGGCTCGCCGTCCTCTCCACCGGGCGTGTGGTACCGGGCGAAGCCGCCGGCGCTCGTCACCAGCGCTCCGCGGTTGCCGGAGGGGCGGAGCCGCGTGTCGATCTTGTAGAGCACGCCCTCGCGCAGCGGCAGCTGCAGGAACGACATGAGCCGCTGGGCGAGGCGGGCGTGGTCGCCGCGGGGCGCGTCGCCCTCGGGGTCGCGGTAGAGGAACACGAGGTCGAGGTCGGAGTGGTAGCCCAGCTCTCGGCCGCCGAGCTTGCCCATGGCGACCACGCACAGCCGCTCCGGCGGGAGGCGCCCGCGCGCCCGGGCCTCCTCCTCCGCCAGCGTGAGGCAGCGCGCGAGGCAGGCCTCCGCCAGCGCGGTGAGCTGCGCCGCGACCCCCGCCAGCGGCAGCGCCCCCGCGATGTCGTGGATGGCGATGCGCAGGACCTCACCGTCCTTGTACCGGCGCAGCTCGCCGAGGGTCCATTCCAGCGGATCGACCGCCCCGGGCACCGAGGCGAGCCGCTCGTCGAGCTCGCCCTCGAAGGTCGCCAGGCTCTTCGTGAGCGCGATGCGGTCCTCGCGGAGCAGGGTGTCGAGGAGCTCGGGGTTCCGGATGAAGCGCTTCGAGAGGAAGTCGGAGGTGCCGAAGAGGGAGAGCAGGAGGCGGGCTACCCGGTGGTGCTCGGCGAGGAGCCTGAAGTAGGGCTCCGGGGCCTGCAGCGCGGCCGCGAAGTCCGCCAGGAAGCTCAGCGCCTGGTCGGGATCGGGCGTGGCGAGCACCTCGCGCAGGAGCGCCACCGCCGCTGCCGGATCGCCACCCCGGGAGAAGGGCGTCCGGCGACGGGCCAGGGACTCGAGGGCCGCGAGCGCCCGGTCGGGGTCGCCCAGGCCACGCCGGGAGGCGAGCTCGGCGCGGCGCTCCTCTGGCACCTGCGCGTCGGCGAGGAGCGCGAGCTCCGGATCGAGCTTCACCTCGCCGGAGCCCTTGCCGAGGAGGTCGGAGAAGCGGCTCGACACGCGCGCGCGGTGAGCCGCGAGCGCCTCCTCGAACGACTCCAGCTCGGCGAATCCCATGCTGCGCGCCAGCGCGAGCCGTTCGTCGCCTTTGGGAAGTGCGTGCGTTTGCCGGCCGTCCACCATCTGGACCCTGTGCTCCGCGCGCCGGAGGAAGAGGTACGCATCGGCGAGCTCGTCGCGGTCGGTGACGGGCACCACCCCGGCGAATACCAGCCGGTCGAGCGCGGGTAGCACGGCGCGCTCGCGGAGCTCCGGCGACTTGCCGCCGTGGAGGAGCTGGAGGGCCGACACGAAGAACTCCACCTCGCGGATGCCGCCGCGCCCGAGCTTCAGATCCTCCTTGCCCTCCGCGCCGGCGCGGGCGTCGATGCGGGCTTTCATGGCCTGGATCTCGGTCAGGACGCCGAGGTCGAGGGAGCGCCGCCAGATGAACGGCTCCAGCATGCCGAGCAGCGCCGTTCCCACCTCCTCGTCGCCGGCCGCTGAGCGGGCCTTCACGAGCGCGTTCCGCTCCCAGGAGCGCCCGAACGACTGGTAGTAGAGCTCCGCGGCCCGGACGCTGTTCACGATGGGACCGCTGCGGCCATCGGGCCGGAGGTTCAGATCCACCCGGAAGACGATCCCCTCCTCGGTCGGCTTCGATAACGACTCCGTCACCTGCTCCGCCAGCCGCGCATAGTGCGCGAAGTGCGTGACGCCGGGCGTGGCGCCCGCGCCCTGCGTGGTGCCGTCGGCGCCGTAGACGAAGATGAGGTCGACGTCGGAGGAGAAGTTGAGCTCGCGCGCGCCGAGCTTCCCCATCGCGACCGCGCACAGGCCGGCGCCGGGCGGCGTCCCTTCGAGCCCGGCTGGCGCGCCGTGGCGGGCGCGCAGGCGGCGGTCGTGGAAGGCGATGGCCGCGTGGATGCAGGCGGTCGCCAGGGCGGAGAGCTCACCCGTCACGTCGCTCATCCGCCCGCGCCGGAGATCCCGCAGGCAGATGCGCACCACCTCCCGCGCGCGGAGCCTGCGCAGGAGCCGGTGGAAGCCGGGGACGTCGTCCGCATCGAGCCGCGCCGCCGCGCGCGCCAGGACCCGCCGCAGCCCCGCCTCCCCGCGCGGCCGGCGGAGGTGGGGCGAGCGCGCGGCGCGCGCCAGAAGCCGGGGCTCGCGCCCGAGGAGGCCCGCGACCATGCGCGAGCTCCCGCACAGCAAGGCGAGCGCCTCCAGGAGGTCGGGCTCCTCCGGCAGCGCCCCGGCCGCGTCGGCGTAGCGCTCGGCCCCCGCGAGCGCGAGGTCCGGGTCGGCGGCGAGCCGGCAGGCCGCCTCCAGCGCCGCCACCCCGCCGGGAAAGCGCCTCGCCAGGCGGGCCCGGCGCTCGGCCGCGCCGTCCGCCCGGAAGGGCGCTGGCGGGACGCCCAGCAGGCTCGGCGCGTTCATCTCGTTAGTCCGCCGCGTCCGCGGAGGGAGCGCCTCCGCGCCCGGCACGCGACAGGCCGTGCTGCTTGATCTTCTTGTGCAGGTTGGTGCGCTCGACGCCGAGCGCCTGGGCCGACTGGGTGATGTTCCAGTCGTTCTCCTCCAGCTTCTTGAGGATGTAGTCCCGCTCGACGAGCTCGCGGAGCTCCTTCAGCGGCACCTCGCCATAGCGGGACAGGTCGGCACCCTCACCGGCGGGCGGGGGCGGCGCGCTGCGGGGGCCGACCGAGGGCGGCACGTCGGCGGGGGTGATGCGGTCGCCACCCAGGATCACCATGCGATCGCAGACGTTGCGCAGCTCCCGCACGTTGCCGGGCCAGCGGTAGGCCTGGAGCCGCAGGTAGACCTCCGGGTCCACCACCTTGGGCCGCATGCCGTTCTCCCGCACCGCGAGCTGGAGGAAGCGCTCCGCCAGCATGGGGACGTCTTCCAGCCGCTCGCGCAGCGGCGGCGCGCGCAGAGGGACGACGTTCAGCCTGAAGAACAGGTCCTCGCGGAAGGTGCCCTCGCGCACCTCCGCTTCGAGGTCCTTGTTGGTCGCGGCGAGGACCCGCACGTCCACGGTGAAGGCGCGCTCGGAGCCCACCCGCGTCACCTCGCCGGTCTGCAGCGTGCGGAGCACCTTGGCCTGCGCCCCCGCGCTCATGTCGCCGATCTCGTCGAGGAAGAGGGTGCCGCCGTGCGCCACCTCGAACTGTCCGCGCCGCCGCGCGCCGGCGCCGGAGAAGCTGCCCTTCTCGTGGCCGAAGAGCTCGCTCTCGATGAGCTCGGTGGGGATGGCGGCGCAGTTGACCTTGACGAAGGGTCCGGCCGCCCGCTTCGACTGACGGTGGAGCTCCTGCGCGATGAGCTCCTTGCCCGACCCGGACTCGCCCAGGATGAGCACGCGCCCCTGGGTGGGGGCGACCTTTCCGATGTCCTCCCGCAGCCTGCGCATGGGCAGGCTGTCCCCCAGCATCTCGTCGCCGAAGCGGCGCTCGCGCAGGGAGAGGTCCTTGACCCGCTCCTCCAGCGTGCGGCGGGCGAGCGCGTTGCGGACGCTCACCACCACCCGCTCGCGATCGACCGGCTTCGAGAAGAAGTCGACGGCGCCGCGACGCATCGCCTCCACCACGTCGGGCGTCTCGGCGTGCCCGGAGACGACCACCACCGGCAGGTCGCGCCAGAGCTCCCGCGCCCGCGCCAGGAGGGCGAGCCCGTCCATGCCCGGGAGCCGCACGTCGAAGATTCCGAGATCCACAGGCTCGGTCTCGAGGAGCTTCAAGGCCTCCTCGGCCGACTCGGCCTCCGACACGGCATAGCCCTCGCCCTCCAGCACCATCCGCAGGGTACGGCGAATGTTCTTCTCGTCGTCGACGACGAGGATGGTCGGGCGGGCAGGGTCCACGGGCGGATCATAACCGGAAGGCGCGTCGTTCAGACGTTTCCGGATCACGCCCCTGCTGTTTAGAACGCCTGGGGCACCCCTGGCCTCAGCTGCAGCATCGTCGTCGGCGACTTCATGGTCTTCAGCGCCTGGCTGAGGGCCTCCGGCGTTCCGGTGAGGACCGGGAAGGTGCCGTAGTGCATGGGCACGATGTACTTGGGGCGGGCCCAGGAGGCCATCAGGGCGGCGCCGTTGGGGCCCATCGTGAAGTGGTCGCCGATGCAGGCCAACATGACGTCGATGGGGTACATCCTCGCGTAGTTCTGGATGTCGGAGAACGGGCCGGTGTCGCCGGTGTGGTAGAGGGTCGGTCCGCCGCGAATCCGGATCACGAAGCCCACCGGGTTGCCCGCGTACTCGGTGGGGCTGACCTCCGTCCGCTTGAAGCCGGAGCTGTGGACCGCCTGGACGATGGAGACCGCCACCTCGTCGGTGAGCGGGATGGTGCCGCCGATGTTCCCGGCGGTGGCCATCATGCCCTGCCGGTCCATGGGATATCCCGCGCCCATGAGCGCCTCCGCCAGCTCGAACGGTCCGACGAACTTGGCCCGCGTGCGCTGGGCCAGCGCGACTGCCTCGCCCACGTGGTCGGCGTGGCCGTGGGACACGAGGATGAAGTCCACCTTCGGCAGCATGGCCGCAGCGAGCTTGTCCGGGCTCCACGGGTTCGAGAACCACGGGTCGATCGCGATCACGGTGCCCTTGGGCGTCGTCACCACGAAGGCCGAGTGGCCGTACCAGGTGACGAGGGTCTTCCCGGCCGATGGGCCCCCGAGCGACGTCTGCACCGACGCACCCGGTGCGGCCGCCGCCGCTGGCGAAGTGTTCGAGACGTAGGGGGCCGCGGCCGGAGACAGGGAGCTTGTGGACTGCGCCGCGGCTGGAGCCGGGGGAGGCGTGGGCAGCGCGCCGGACGGGCTCTGCGCGAGAACTGCGGGGGCGAACGAGGCCACGACCGCTGCGAGGACGAGGAGGCGATTGAGCATGCACGGAGCGTGTCGCCGGAGTCGGCGACCTGCCACCGCCCTGGAGGGGCGCATCATCCCGCCGGCGGGCGGCTCGGCCGTGGCGCGCGGCCCGGTGAAGAGGCGGGCGCGGCTTGCCGCGCGCTCACCGGCCCGAGGTCGAGCGCTCGCAGCGGCGCCTCGATCTCGCTGCGCGGACCCACCACGACGACCGGCCAGCGGTCCGGCGCGATCCAGCGCCTGGCGGCGCGCGCAACGTCGTCCGCCGTCACCGCCTCCACCTTCGCAGGAAGGGTGCGGTACCAGTCCAGGGGAAGTCCCGTCACGACCAGGGTCACGATCGAGCGCGCCACCGCCGCGTTCGTCGCCAGTGCCGAGGGGAGCGACCGCACGAAGGCGCGCTTCGCAGTGGCGAGCTCGGCGGGTGTGACGCCGCCCTCCGCGAAACGCGCGAGCTCGCGCTCGTACTCGGTCACGGCGGGAGCCGTGCTCGCGCCGACGATGCCGCCCGAGGCGATGAACAGGCCGGTGGATCGATGGAGCTCGAGGCTGGAGCGCACGCCGTAGCTGTAGCCCTTCGCCTCGCGCAGGTTGAGGTTGAGGCGTGAGCTGAACAGCCCGCCCAGCGCGTAGTTCCCCACCCGCAGCGCCACCGCATCGGGGTCGGAGGCGCCGAAGAGGGGCCCCACCACCCACACCTGCGACTGCGACGCGCCGGGGCGATCGACGAGGGACACCACCCGGCGCGACGGCAGCGCCCTGGGCTCGGCGCGCGGGCTCGGAGTCGCCGCGGCCTTCCAGGCGCCGAGCCTCGCCTCGAGCAGCGCCACCGCCCGGTCGACCGTCACGTCGCCCACCACCAC
>JBBQEB010000041.1:0-25883 GCA_038320275.1 Myxococcales bacterium
GAGGAGCCGGACGAGCACCGCCCTCCACTTAGCCCGCGCGCGTCCACGCTGGCTAGCTAGGAAGCCGCCCTGGCAGCCCGCCGCGCCGCGCGGCCCTCGACCATCGCGTACAGCACCGGCAGCACGAACAGCGTGAGGAGGGTGGCCGAGACGAGCCCGCCGATGACGACGATGGCGAGCGGGCGCTGCGTCTCGGCGCCGATGTCGCGCGACAGGGCTGCCGGGAAGAGCCCGAACGCCGCCAGCAGCGCCGTCATCATCACCGCCCGCAGCCGTGAGAGCGCCCCAGCCGGCACCGCCTCCTCTACCGGGATCCCCGCGTCGCGTCGCGCGTCGAGGTCGGAGAGCAGCAGGACGCCGTTCAGGACCGCCTGGCCGATGAGCGCGATGAAGCCCACCGCGGCCGAGACCGAGAGGTTGGTGCCGGTGAGCTTCAGCGCCACCACCCCGCCCACCAGCGCGAAGGGAATGTTGGCGAGGATGAGGAGCGCCGAGCGGAGCTTGCCGAACGCCTTCAGGAGCAGGAGGAAGATGAGGAAGATGGAGAGCGGGATGGCGACCGCGAGCCGCCGCATGGCGCGCTCCTGGTTCTCGAACTCGCCGCCCCAGGTGACGAAGTAGCCTGGCGGAAGGGGGACGGCTCTCGCCACCGCGGCCTGGGCCTCGGCCACGAAGCCGCCCAGATCACGCCCGCGCACGTTGGTCTTGATGCCGACGAAGCGCGCGTTCGCCTCGCGCGACACCGCCGCGCGCCCCTGCCCGACGCGGACCGTGGCGAGCTCGGAGAGCGGGATGGGCGCGCCCTCGGGCGTGCGGACCGCCACGTCGCGGACCGCCGCGAGCCCGCCGCGAAAGGCGGGCGGGAGGCGCACCGCGACCCCGAAGCGGCGCTCGCCCTCCCACAGGTCGGTCGCCACCTTGCCGCCCAGCGCCGTCTCGATGGCCTCGTCCACGTCGGCGACGGCGATCCCGTACCGCGCGATCTTCTTGCGGTCGATCTGGATGAGCACCTGCGGCAGGCGCCCCGCCTGCACGACGGCGAGGTCGGCGGCGCCGCGCACGCCGCGCATGACCCGCTCGATCTCGCCCGAGAGCGCGTCGAGCTTGTCGAGATCCTCGCCGAAGAGCTTCACCGCGACCTGGCCCTTGAGGCCGCTGATGCCCTCCTCCACGTTGTCCTTGATGGGCTGGGAGAAGTTGTAGGCGATGCCGGGGATGGCGCGGAGCCGCTCCTCCATGCGCGCCACCAGCCCCTCGCGCGAGAGCCCGCCCCTCCACTCGCGCTCGGGGACGAGGTCCACCAGGAGCTGCAGGCTGTTCACCGGCGCCGGGTCGGTGCCGTCCTCCGGCCGCCCGAGCTGCGACACGACGGTCCGCACCTCCGGGAACTCGAGCAGCGCTGCCCGCACGCGGGGCGCCACCTCCAGGGCCGACTCGAGCGAGATGGAGGCCGGGAGCGTCGCCGACACCCAGAGCGAACCCTCGTTCAGCTCGGGGAGGAACTCGGAGCCAAGCGTTCCCAGGAATCCGACCCCCAGCGCCACCGCTAGGGCCGCGGCCGCCAGCACCGCCTTGCGGCGCCCGAGCGCGAAGGCGAGCGCCGGACGGTAGGCGCGCTCCGCGAAGCGCACCACGGGGGACACCCGCTCGCGCTCCTTGCCGAGCGCCAGGGTGCAGAGCACCGGGACGAGCGTGAGGGAGGCGAGCAGGGCGCCGGCGAGCGCGCTCGCGACGGTGTTCGCCATGGGCGCGAAGATGCGCCCCTCCACCCGCTGGAGCGTGAAGATGGGGAGGTAGGCGACGATGATGATGCCGAGCGAGAAGAGGGTGGGGCGGGCCACCTCCTGCACCGCGTCGCGCACCACCTCGCGGATGCCGTCCTCTGGGCGGGCCTCGCGCCGTCGGAAGACGTTCTCCACCACCACCACCGCGCCGTCCACGATGATGCCGAAGTCCACCGCGCCCAGGCTGAGCAGGTTGGCGGAGAGCCCGCGCAATTTCAGATACAGGAAGCTCGCGAGGAGCGAGATGGGGATGACGCTCGCCACCACCAGCGCGCCCCGCCAGGAGACGAGCGAGATGAGCACCACCAGGGTGACGAGGAGGGCGCCCTCGAGGAGGTTGCCCAGCACGGTGTGGAGCGTCCGCTGCACGAGCGTGCTGCGGTCGTAGAAGGGCACGATGCGCACGCCCCTCGGCAGCACCTCGGCGTTGAGCTGCGCCACCTTCGCGTGGATGGCATCGAGGACGCGGGCCGGGTTCTCGCCCTTGCGCAGGAGCACGATCCCTTCCACCACCTCGTCCTCGCGGTCCTTGCCCACCGACCCGCGCCGGGGGACGGAGCCCACGCTCACGCGCGCGAGGTCGCCCACCGTGAGCGGCGTCCCCCCCTTCGCCGTCACCACCACGTCGCGAACGTCCTCGGCGGAGCCGAGATAGCCGAGCCCCCGGATGACGAGCTCCTCCGGACCGCGCCGGAGGTAGTTGCCCCCGGCGTTGGCGTTGGAGCGCCGGAGCGCCTCGAAGACCTGCGACAGCCCCACGCCGTGCGCCTTGAGGCGCGCCGGATCGACCTCCACCTGGAACTGCCGCTGGTAGCCGCCGAAGGAGACCACGTCGGCCACTCCGGGCACCTGGCGGAAGTGTCGCTCCAGGACCCAGTCCTGAAGCTCCCGCAGCTTCATGGGCGAGGCGGCCGCCCGCGCGTCGCTCTCGAGGACGTAGCGGTAGATCTCGCCGATGGGGGTGTAGAGCGGGCCCAGCGTGGGGGTGACGCCATCCGGGACCTCGACGCCCCGCAGCCGCTCCGCCACCTGCGCGCGCGCGAAGTAGTTGTCGGCGCCATCCTCGAAGGTGAGCGTCACCACCGAGAGCCCGTAGATGGACACCGAGCGCATCGAGGAGAGCTGCGGCGTGCCGTTGAGCTCCTTCTCGATGGGCAGCGTCACCTGCCGCTCCACCTCCTCCGGCGCGTGGCCGGAGAAGATGGTGATGACCTGCACCTGGGTGTCGGTGACGTCGGGGAAGGCCTCCACCGGCAGCTCGCGGAAGGCCCAGATCCCCGCCGCGACGAAGGTGGCGGTGAGGAGGAGGACCGCGGCGCGGTTCGCCAGGGCGGCGTCGACGAGCCTGCGCAGCACCTCAGCGCCCCTCGATCTCGGCCTTCACGAAGAGGGCGCCGGCCACCACCACCTGCTCGCCCTCGCGCAGGCCTGCCACCACGCGGGTGCGTCCCTCGGCTTCCGGGCCCACCTCCACCACGCGCTTCGTGAAGCGACCGTCGCCGAGCGCCACCACCACCGCGCTCGCCTCGCCGTCGGAGAGCACCGCCTCGGACGGCACCGTGAGGGCCGACCCCTTGGCCTGCCCGCCCGCCAGCGCCACGCGCGCGAACATCTCCGGCTTGAGCCGCAGGCCGGGGTTCGCCACCTCGACCCTGATCTTCACGGTGCGGGTGGCCGGGTCCACCAGCTCGCCGACGTGGGTCACCTGGCCTGGGAAGACCTGGCCCGGCCAGGCCGGCACCCGCACCTCCGCGCGCTGGCCCCGCGCCACCAGCGCGAGGTCTCGCTCGTACACGTCCACAAGGACCCACAGCCGCGACAGGTCCGCCACGGTGACGAGCGGCGTACCGGTGTCGGCGCGGACCTCCATCCCGATGCCGGCGGGCCGCTCCACCACCGTGCCAGCGATGGGGGCGCGGAGGAGGTAGCGCGATCCCGCGCCCGCGCGGTCGCCGGTGGCGAGCCCCAGCACCGAGACGCGCGTCCCGGCGCGGCGCAGGGCGGCGCGGGCCTTCAGCGCGTCCGACTCCGCCGCGAGCAGGTCCTTGCGCGGGATGGCCTGGTCAGCAGCCAGCCTCCGCGCGCGCTCCAGGTTCTTCCCGGCCGCCCGCAGGTCCACCTCGGCCGACACCAGCTCGGCGGAGGCGGCCTGCACGTCGGGCGAGGCGATGGCGAGGAGCGCCTGACCCCTCGCGACGGTGTCGCCCGGCTTCGCCAGAAGCTCGAGCACCCTGCCAGACACCGGCGAGGCCACCCGCGAGACGCGCTCCTCATCGAAGGTCACCCGGCCGGTGGCGCTGGCGCCGGCCGCCTCGAGAGTCACCACGACGGGCGCGGTCTTCAGGAAGGTGGGGAGCGCCGCCAGCTTCACCTCGCCGGGCGCGGCGGCCTCGGTCGCCGCGGGCGCCGGCTCCGCCGGTGGAGGTGCGTCCGCGCGGCAGGCAAGGGCGAGGGCGACGAGCGCTGCTGCGGCGGTGGCGCGCGGGATCATCCGTGCTCCGGTGCGTGAGGGAGGGAAAGGGCGGGGCCTGCGGAGCGCTCCACCTCGAGCCGGGCCGAGCGGAGCTCCACCAGCGTGTCGAGGCTCTCCTCGCGGAGCTGGATGAAGGTGCGCTGCGCCTCCAGCAGCGCGAGCAGGCTGGTGGCGCCCTGGCGGTAGGCCTTCTCCGCCGTCTCCAGCGCGCGCTGGGAGCGCTGCAGGACGCCGCCCACGTGGCGGTGGTGCTTCTCCTCGGCGGCGGCGAGGCGGGCCAGGGCCTCGCGCACCTCCCGGCCGGCGCGGGCGCTCGCCGCTTCCAGCGCGCGGCCCGCGGCGGCGAGCTCCACCCGCGCCTTCTCCACCTCGCCCTGGTTGCGATTGCGGAAGGGCAGGGGCAGTCCCACGGTGAAGGAGAGGGTGTCCGGGTTGTCGCCCGCCACCACCGCCTGCGAATGCGCGTAGCCGATGCCGAGGGTGAGGTCGGGCACGGCCTGCGCCTCGGCCAGCGCGAGCTCGCGGTGGGCGGTCTCCACCCGCTCGCGGGCGACCCGCACGTCAGGGCGCGCCTCCCGGGCGCGGTGGAGCAGCGCCGCCGGATCGGGGGCTGGCGCGGGCGGAGGCTCGAGCTCGCCCTGCAGCGACACCTTGGCCGGCGCGGCGGGCCCCACCAGCCGGAGCAGCTCCTCCAAAGCGACCGCCTCCGCGCCGCGGGCGTCGGCGACGTCGTTCTCCTGGCGCGCCCCCTCCAGCACGATCTTGTCGAGGTCCGCGCCGGAGATGTCGTCCGCTGCGAAACGGGCCTGGCTGATGCGGGCGGTCTCGGCGTACCTGCCGTGAATCACCTCCGCCAGCTCGCGTTTCGCGCGCGCCCCGAGCGCTGCCCAGAAGGCCCGCTCCACCTCGAAGCGGGCGAGGCGCAGGGCGTCGTCCACTCCAGCCGACGCACCGGCGACCCTGCTCCGCGCGGACGCGACGCGCTTGCGGCGCTTGCCGCCGAGCTCGAGCGTCTGGGAGAGGCCCACCGAGGTGACGAGATTGCGGCCCAGGCCAGGCCCGTTCCCTCCCGCGCCGAGGTTCGGCACGAGCGGCACGTTTCCGACCGTGAGGCTGAGCTCCGGGTTTGGCCCCAGGCCCGCCTGCGTCACGTCGGCCCTCGCCGACGCCGCGCGCGCGCGCGCCTCGTCGAGCTCGGGGCTGCCCTGCTGGAACGCCGCCAGCGCGTCATCGAGCGTCCAGGCGGGTGCCGGACCGGCCGCCGTGGGGGCTGCCACGATCACGGCTGCGAGGAGGGCGAGGCACGGCACGGCGCCGTTCGACAGCACGCGGCGTGCCGAGCCGATTTACGGAGGAAGCGGCGCCGAAGGGAATCGGCCCCTGGCGGAGACCTTGTACCCGCTCGAAAGAAGCTTGCTACCCCGGCTCCTTCCAGCGCGTCACGTCGATGCCGTGGTCGGCGATCTTCTTCGCGACGGTCGGGTAGGAGACGCCCATCCAGCGCGCGACCTGGCTTCGGTTGCCGTGGGCGCGCTCCAGGAGACCCGCCACGTACTCGCGCTCGACCTCGTCGAGCGTGGGCGGCGGCGCCTGCACCCGCGGGCCGGCACGGCCCTCCGTCGCGTTCGGCGGCCGCTCGGGCTCGGTCGCGCGCAGGAGGATGGCGTCCGCGTCGAGCAGGGCGCCCGAGGAGAGCACCACCGCGCGCTCGACCACGTTGCGCAGCTCCCGAACGTTGCCCGGAAAGCCGTACGCGAGGAGCTTCGCCTCGGCGGCGGGCGCGATCCCGCGGATGGGTTTTCCCGCGCGCGCGGCCAGCTCGGCGAGGAAGAAGCGGGCCAGCGGCAAGACGTCCTCCGTGCGCTCGCGCAGCGGAGGCACCTGGATGCGGAAGACATCGAGCCGGTGGAACAGGTCGAGGCGAAAGGCGCCCTCCGCCACGCGGGCGGAGAGGTCGTGGTGCGTCGCCGAGACGAAGCGCACGTCGGCGGTCTGGTCGCGGGTGGCGCCGAGCCGCCGGAAGCGCTGCGTCTCCAGCACCTTGAGGAGCTTCGCCTGGGTGGCGAGCGGCATGTCGCCAACCTCATCCAGGAACAGCGTACCCCCCTCGGCCTCCTCGAGGAGGCCCGGCTTGGCTCGCTTCGCGTCGGTGAAGGCCCCGCGCTCGTGTCCGAACAGCTCGGCCTCCAGCAAGGTCTCCGGGATGGCCGCGCAGTTGAGCTCCACGAGCGGCGCGTCGCCCCGGCGCGGCGTGCGGACGTGGACGAGGTGGGCCACCAGCTCCTTGCCGGTGCCGCTCTCACCCTCCACCAGCACGGTGGTGTCGGGCGAGAGCGCCACCTTCTCGGCGAGCTCCACCACCCGCCGCATCGCGGCCGAGGCCCCCGGGCAGAAGCCGCGCTCCAGTCGGCGCCGCGCCACGCCGGAGAAGCTCTCCGCCCGGCGCCGGAGCCGACGCGCCTCCACCGCCTTCCCCACGGTGAGCACCAGCGCCGGCAGGGAGATGGGCTTCGTGAGGTAGTCGAAGGCGCCGCCCTTGAGCGCGAGCACGGCGTTCTCGATCTCCCCGTAGGCGGTGGCCATCACCACGAGCGGCGCGCCGTCACCTCCCTCTGCCCGCAGCCGCTCCAGCACCGAGAGGCCGTCCGCGTCGGGGAGGTTGCGGTCGAGCACGACCACGTCCGGCCCGAGCTCCCGCGCGAGCGCCAGCCCTTCGCGCCCGCTCGCGGCCGTGCGCACGTCGTGCCCCTCCGCCTCGAGCGCCGCCTCGGCCACCACGCGGAAGGTCTTGTCGTCGTCGACGATGAGCACGACGGACGTCGTCATCGCGGCGACTCCGCCGGCGCCGGGGCGCGGGCCGCCACGGCGAGCGGGAGCTCGAGCCTGAACACCGTCCCGCCCCCCTCGCGGTCGCGCGCGCCGATCCCCCCTCCGTGCGCCTCCACCACCCGCCGCGCGATGGCGAGCCCGAGGCCGGTCCCGGTCCGCTTGGTGGACACGAACGGCTCGAAAAGGCGCTCGCGCACCTCCGGCGCGAGGCCGGGGCCACGGTCGGCGATCTCCACCACGGCGCTCCTGCGGGCCTGTCGCAGGGACAGGAGAAGCCGCCGCTCCCCCTGCGGCGGGGGCGCGCCCAGCGGCTCGCCGAAGCCGCCCGGGCCCATGGCCTCGAGGCCGTTCCGCACCAGGTTCGCCATCGCGCCGAGCAGCTTGTGCCCATCGGCCCTCACGAGCACGGGCGTTCCGGCGCTGGGGAGCTCCAGCTCCACCTCGGACTCGCAGTCGAGGGCGAGGTCCGCGCAGGTCGCCCCCGCGCGCCGGCAGAGCTCCACCAGGTCCACCTCGGCGAGGTCGAGGCGCGGGGGGGACGCGAAGAGGGTGAGGTCGTCCGCGACGCCGCGCAGCCGCGCCAGCTCGGCCCGCGCCTGGGCGTGGACGGCGCCGGCGGCGGCGGGGGGCGCCTTGCCGGATGCGAGCAGGTCGAGCGCGATGGAGAGGCCGTTGAGGGAGTTCTTCACCTCGTGCGCGATGGCGGCCGCGGTCTTGCCCATGTCGGCGAGGTCGCGCGAGCGGCCCAGCTCCGCCTCGGCCTTCTCCAGCCGGGCCAGCGCCCGCGCCAGGAGCGCGCCGCCCAGGGCCGCGAAGAGGAGCGCGCCGCCCACGATCGCAGCGAGAGTCCGCAGCGGGGGGTCCACCTCCGCCTCCAGCGCCGCCGCCGGCTGGGCGAGCCGCAGGAGGAGCGGCGCCTCGCCGACCCTCGACTCGGTCACGAGCCAGCGCTGGCCCTTGCTGTCCTCGCGCCAGGCCTGGCCGCCCTCGGCCGCGAGCTCGGGTGTGAGGGCGGCACCTGCGGTCGCGATGGGGAACGTCGCTCCCGCCCCGGTGCGGAGGAGCGCCAGCCCGCCCCGGGGTCCGAGCGCCCGGTGCAGCCCCTCGCCGAACAGGTCCCGGCTCCGCGCCGAGACCTGGCCGGCGATGGCGCCGCGGCCCGCGATGGGGGCGGCGACGTCGATCTCGCCGGGCGACAGCGAGAGCACCGCGCGCCCGCGACCCCGGGCCTCGCCCACCAGCGCCGCTCCGTCCGTTCCCAGCATCGCTCCCCGCGGCTCCGACCAGAGGACGTCGCCGCGCGCGTCGAGGACGAGGATGGCCACCGAGAAGAGCACCGTGTCGCGGCGGGCGATGCGGAGCACCCCCTTCTCCGGCTCCAGGTTGTCGTCGGCGAGGTCTACCTCCGCCAGCTGCGAGAGCCGCTGCACCTCCCCCACCAGCCGGGTGAGCTCGAGGTCGATGAGCCGCGCCTGCAAGGAGACCAGCAGCGCCTGCCGATCGGCGACGGCGGCGAGCGCGGCGGTGCGGTGGCGCGAGAGCAGCAGCGCGCCGGTTCCGCCCACCGCGACCGCTGCGAACAGGGTGACGGCGAGCACGAGGTAGCCCGGACGGAGGCGTGGCACCGGTCGATCTTGACGGCGGCAGAGTCCGCTCGCCACGCCGACCTCGCCGCAGATCCAAATACCGTTGCGCGGGCATGGCGCAGTGCGCAAGATGCTTCTGTTGCACGACTGATTCTGGAATCAACGGAGGCGGAATGGCCCTCAAGATCCTCGTGACCGCGAAGCGCGTCGAAGACCCCGAATCCAAGATCCGCGTGAAGCCGGATGGATCGGGGATCGTCACCGACGGCGTCAACTACAAGGTGAACCCCTTCGATGAGATCGCGGTCGAGGAGGGGCTTCGACTCAAGGAGAAGCACGGCGGGGAGGTCATCGTCGTCAGCATCGGCGGCGAGAAGAGCATGACCGAGATCCGCGCCGCGCTCGCCATGGGCGCCGACCGGGGCATCCTCGTCCGGCACGAGGGCCACATGGACCCGGTGGTGGTGTCCGACATGCTGGCGAAGCTCGCGGAGCGCGAGAAGCCCGACCTCATCATCCTGGGCAAGCAGTCCATCGACGACGACCAGAACCAGACCGGCCAGTACCTCGCCGAGAAGATGGGCGTGGGCCAGGCCACCTTCGCCTCCAAGATGGAGAGCCTGGAGAGCGAGGCGGAGACGAAGAAGCAGCCCGGGCTCATCCTCTCGGCGGACGGCACGAAGCTCCAGGTCGTGCGCGAGGTGGACGGCGGCGTCGAGACGCTGGAGCTCACGCTTCCGGGCGTGGTCACGACCGACCTGCGCCTCAACAAGCCGCGCTTCGCCTCGCTCCCCGGCATCATGAAGGCGAAGAAGAAGCCGGTGACGGAGCTCGAGTCGGCCGAGCTCGGCATCGACCTCACGCCCAAGGTGGTGGTGAAGAAGCTCTCCGAGCCGCCCAAGCGCAAGGGTGGCGTGAAGGTGAGCGACGTGAACGAGCTCTGGTCGAAGCTGCACGACGAGGCGAAGGTCATCTAGGTCCCGGGAGCGCACACCATGTCGAACGTCCTCATCGTCGCCGAAGGCCAGGGCGCTCAGCTCAAGAAGGCCACCTTCCACGCCATCGCGGCAGGTCGCGAGGTGGCGCGCCGCTCGGGCGGCAAGCTCTCCATCCTCCTGCTGGGGAGCGGAGTCGGGGCCGCCGCCGAGGCGCTGAAGGCCTATGGCGACGTGCTCGTCGCCGACGCGCCCGGCCTCGCCAACTACGTCGCCGAGGCCTTCGCGCCGGTGGTGGCCGAGACCGTCAAGGGTGCTGGCGCGACCTACGTGGGCGCGGCCGCCACCGCCTTCGGCAAGGACCTCCTCCCGCGCGTCGCCGCGAAGCTCGGCGCAGCGATGGCGACCGAGGTGCTCGGCTTCGGAGGCGACGGCCCGCAGATCACCTTCCACCGGCCGATGTGGGCGGGCAACGTCCTCGCCGAGGTGGAGCTCGCGACCCCGGTCAAGGTATTCACGATCCGTCCCACCGAGTTCCCGGTCGCGTCGCAGGAAGCCCCGGGCAGCGTCACCCCGGTGGCCGCCAACGTGCCGGCCTCGCTCCGCACCCGCCACGTCGATTTCAAGGAGGTGGTGAGCGCCCGCCCGGAGCTCACCGAGGCGCGGGTGGTGGTGTCCGGAGGCCGCGGCACCAAGGGCGACTTCAAGGAGGTCGAGGCGCTCGCCGACGAGATGGGCGCCGCCGTGGGCGCGAGCCGCGCCGCGGTGGACGCAGGCTGGGTACCCAACGACTGGCAGGTGGGACAGACCGGCAAGGTCGTGGCCCCGGACCTGTACCTGGCGGCCGGGATCTCCGGCGCCATCCAGCACCTCGCCGGGATGAAGGGCTCGAAGGTGATCGTCGCCGTGAACAAGGACGCCGAAGCGCCCATCTTCCAGCTCGCCGACTATGGGATCGTGGGGGACCTCTTCAAGGTCCTCCCCGAGCTTCGCGCCAAGGTGAAGGCGGCGAAGTGAAGTGACCGGGTGATGGCGGTCGAGCCCTGCGCGCCGGGCGTCACGCGCATCGCCGTACCGGTCCCGTTCCCGCAGGCCGGCGGGCCGGTCAACGTCTACCTCGTCGAGGAAGACGGCGGCGGCGTCATGATGTTCGACGCAGGAATCGGCTCGCGCGAGGGCATCGCCGCTCTGGAGGAGGGCTTCGCCCGTGCCCGCCGCCGTTTCGACGAGGTGACGCGCATCGTGCTCTCCCACGGGCACGTCGATCACTACGGGGCCGCCATGGCGGTGATGGAGCGGGCCGGCCGCTCGATCCCGGTCTTCGTCCACCCGGCCGACATGGGCAAGGTCGAGGAGCGGGGGCGCGCCTGGCGAGAGCTCTTCCCGCTCTACGCCGCCCATCTCGTGAAGCTCGGCGTGCCCGCGGACGCGCTCGAGGAGATCGGCCGCGAGCTGGGCGGCGGGTTTACCCTCGCCCGACGCATCCCGGAGGTGACGCCGCTCGCTCCAGGCGAGGTCCTGAGGGTGGGCCAGCTCGCGCTGGAAGTGCTCCACATGCCCGGCCACACGCCCGGGCTCGTCTGCCTGCACGACCGCGCCCGCCGCATCCTCTTCTCGGGCGATCACCTGCTCGAGAAGATCTCGCCCAATCCCGTCATCGAGCTCGGGCCGGAGGGGGAGGAGGGCTTCTTTCGCCCGCTCCGGGCCTATCTCGCCTCGCTCTCCGCCGTCCGCGCGCTGGAGCTCGACGTGGTGCTGCCCGGGCACGGCGCACCTTTCGGAGAGCACCGGCGCGTCATCGACGGGCTGCTGCAGTTCGGGGACAGGCGCCGCGAGCGCATCCGCGAGGCGCTCGACGCAGGCCCGCTCACCGCCTTCGAGGTGACGCGCGCCCTCTTTCCCACCTCGCGGCCGGGCGACCTGTTCCTGGCCGTCTCCGAGACGATCGCCAATCTCGAGGTGATGGAGGACCGGCGCGAGGTGCTCCGCCGGTTCAGCGACCGCGTCTACCGCTTCGAGCGCGCGGCGTGACCGCGACGGCCGACGCTCCGACGGTCGATGCGCCCGGGCAGTCTCTGCTCCTGCTCTACGACGGCGAATGTGGCTTCTGTGCCTCCGCCGCGGGCTGGCTCGGGCGACAGGACCGCCGCGGCGCGCTCAGGCTCGCGCCGCTCCAGGGCGAGGCGGGGGCTCGGTACCGGCGCCACGCCGCCGACCTGCCGGGTTCCGGCGCGCTCGACACGCTGGTGGTGGTAGACCGGGCCGCAGCCCCTGGCGAGCTCATCTTCGTTCGTTCGGCCGCCGTGGCGCGCTCGCTGCGCGCGCTCGGCCTCCCCTGGTCGGCGGCGGGCGTGGCCCTGGCCCTCGTGCCACGCCGCGCGGCCGACCTCGCCTATCGCGCGGTGGCGCGGCTGCGCCCCGGCGCCCGCGCCTGCCCGGCGCACCCTCCCGCGGGATAGAGGACGTGGCCGACCTCGCGCTGCTCCTCCTGACGCTCGCCTGGGGGACCACCTTCCTCCTCGTGAAGAACGCGCTCGTAGGCACCTCCGCGGGCGTCTTCTTGCTCCTGCGCTTCGGCCTCGCGAGCGCCGCCCTCGGCCTCGCCGCCGCCCTGCGAGGAAAGCCCGCAACGCGGGGTGCCCTGCGCGACGGCGCCCTTCTCGGGGTCGCGATGTGGGGCGGCTTCGCCCTGCAGACGCTGGGGCTCGAGCGGACGACCCCCGCCCGCTCGGGATTCCTCACCGGTGTCTCGGTCCTCATCGTCCCATTCCTGTCGCACTTCCTCCTGCGGCGGCGGGTGCGCCTCGCGGCGTGGCTCGGCGTGGCGCTGGCCGTGGCAGGGCTCCTCGCGCTCACCCGCCCGTTCGGAGACAGCGTCTCGGCGGAGGTCCGCATGGGCGACCTCCTCACCGCGGGCTGCGCCCTCTGCTACGCCTTCCAGATTACCTTCACCTCGGAGTGGTCGCCCCGGCACCCGCTGGCGCTCCTCACGGCGGTGCAGGTCGGCACCACCTTCGCGCTCTCCGGGCTGCTGCTGGCGTTCGAGCCGGCCGCGCTCTCGCCTTCTCCGGCGCTCTGGGGGACGGTGGCCTTCACCGGGCTCTGCATGACGGCCGGGGCCTTCGCGGTGATGAACTGGGCCCAGCGCCGCACGAGCGCGGTGCGCGCCGCGCTCATCTTCTCGCTGGAGCCCGCGGCGGCCGCGCTCTTCTCGCACTTCGTGGGCGGCGAGCCGCTGGTCGCGCTCGACTGGATGGGCGGCGGGCTCATCGCGCTGGGCGTCGTGGTGGGCGAGGTGGGTGGCGCCCTGCAAGCCCGCTCGCCGGTGGGGAGCACGAAGCCGATGGTCGGACCTGGAGCTCCGCTCTGAAGGTCTCGCCTGTTTCGCGGCGCGTGGGGGAGAAGGAGACAGTCCGAGGGTGGCTGCGCCGCGAGCGACAGCCGACACCCGCGCGCCGGGCGGTCCTTCCGGCCGCAGCGCGTTAAGCTCGTCCTCGTGTTGCTCTCGAGACTCCCCACGCCGCTCCGCGCCAGCGCCCTGCGCGCGCTCCTCAACGTCTATCCGCCCTTCCTCGGCGCAGGCATCCGCGTGGTGCGGCTGTCACCGACCTTCCACACGGCCGATGTCGAGCTGAGGCTCCGCCCCTGGAATCGAAACTACGTCGGGACGCACTTCGGCGGGTCGCTCTTCGCCATGGCCGACCCGTTCTTCATGCTCATGCTGCTCGAGCTGCTCGGTTTCGGATACGTGGTGTGGGACAAGGCGTCCAGCATCCGCTTCCTGAGGCCTGGGCGCGGGACGGTGCGCGCCCGCTTCGAGATCCCGCAGGCGCGGGTCAGCGAGATCCGGGCCGCCGCGGACGAGAGCGGGAAGACGGAGGCGAGCTTCACCGCGAGCATCACCGACGCCAGCCGAGAGGTCGTCGCGCAGGTGGACAAGGTGCTCTCGATCCGAGCCAAGAAGCGCGCCGTCACCCGCCGGCCGCGGTGAGGCCGCCGACCTCCGAGCGCGCCCCGGAGCGCGTCAGGCGCGCGCCTTCGGCTCGTCGGGCGTGACCCTCCCCAAGAACTCACGAGCCGCGAAGCGGAGGGTCGAGATGCATCGGTCGAGCAGCTCCGGCGTGAGCCCGCTGCCGCCGACGAAGAGCTCGGCCTGAAGCTCGATCATCCCCAGGGCCGCCGGGATCCAGAGCTTCACCACCTTCACCTCGTTCTGCACCTCGTCCGCCGCGCGGCGCAGGATCAGCTCGTCGCTCGTCACCCCGTCGAGCGTCCATCCCGTGCAGAGCTGGACGAAGCCGGGATCGTCTTCGCTGGAGCGGAGGAGGTGGACGGCTCCCTCCAACTTGAACCGGATCGTCGACGGCTTGCCATCGCCGCTGTCCATGCTGGGCCGGTAGCCCTCGCTCGCGAGGAGCCGCCGGAGCGCCTGCGCGATGGGCCTCCCGGAGCCGCGGCGCGCAACCGTCTCCTTCGTCGGGTCAGCCACGGTCACCTCCCTTTCTACAGACAGGATAGGTGATGGACGGACGCGCGCGGCCATGCCCTGGGGACCCGCTGCACCGGACCGGACCGAGCGCCGCACCTCCGGCCGGAGGCTCGATGCAAATCAAAGGGCACCCCGTCTCGCGAGGAGACGGGGTGCCCGGAAGCTACGGCGCGCGGCTCGCTACGGCGCCGCGGCGATGGCCGCGATCTGCGCTGGCGTGAGGTTCGAGAGGAACCCCATGTTGCCGCGGTTGGAGTTGATGGCGCCCTGGATGGCGGCTGCCGAGGAGCCCTTCTTCGAGTTGCCGTGGCACCCCGAGCAGCTCGTCGTGTACAGCGCCGCGCCGTCGATGGGCGGCGTGTAGGTGCAGGACTGCGTGAGGACGTCGGGCGTCCCGGCGCACCCTGCCGGCGTGGTGGAGGTCACCGTCCGCGACTGCGAACTGTTGGACTGGCAGGCGCCCCACGCACTGTAGGTGTAGGTGCAGGCCGGGGGAGGCGGGGGGACGTAGGTGCAGGCCTGGGTGGTATCGGGCGTGCCGGTGCAGCCGGCCGGGAGCGCGCTGGCCACGGTCACGGGCTGGGTGTTGTTCGACTGGCAGGCGCCGGCCGAAGCGTAGGTGTACGTGCAGGCGGTGGGCGGCGGGGGGACGTAGGTGCAGGCCTGGGTAGTGGCAGGCGTGCCGGTGCAGCCGGCCGGGAGCGCGCTAGCCACGGTCACGGGCTGGGTGTTGTTCGGCTGGCAGGCGCCGGCCGGAGCGTACGTGTACGTGCAGGCGGTGGGAGGCGGGGGGACGTAGGTGCAGGCCTGGGTGGTGGCAGGCGTGCCGGTGCAGCCGGCCGGGAGCGCGCTGGCCACGGTCACGGGCTGCGTGTTGTTCGACTGGCAGGCGCCGGCCGAAGCGTAGGTGTACGTGCACGCGCCGGGGGGAGGAGGCACGTAGGTGCAGGTTCCGCTGAGGTCCGGCGTGCCGGTGCAGCCGGCCGGGAGGGCCGTCGCGACGGTGCGCGTGTACGTGCCATCGGGCTGGCAGGCGCCCCAGGCATTGTAGGTGTACATGCAGGCCTGCGGGCCCGTCGTGCCGCCGTCGGTCCCGCCTCCGGCATCGGTGCCGCCCGTCCCCGCGTCCGTGCCGCCGGGCGTGCCGCCGTCGGTGGCGCCCGTCCCTCCGGGAAGGTTCTCAGGGTGGAAGGTTCCCGCGGCGAGGTGGTCGACCGGCCCCTCGAAGATGACGCCGCCGGTGGCCCGGTTCGTCACGATCAGCATCCCGTGGTGCAGCGAGAACTGCACGTCGTGGAACAGCTTGCGCAGCGCACTGCGGTCGCTGTCGTGGTCGTTGTCGCGGTGATGGTCGCCCTCGCTGGAGCCGATCCCGTAGAGCTGGAAGAGAGGAGCCAGGACCGTGCGGAGCTGCTTCAGCAGGTCCTCCGCATCGACGGAGTCGCCATGGTGGCCACCCTCGCCGTGCTCGAACGCCTGGCGGGCGTCGGAGGGCGACTGAGAAGCCTGGAAGGCCACGTTCGACAGGGGATCGATGTCGAGGGTGCCAGCCTGCGAGCTCACCGCGTACATGCGGTTCGAGCCGTTGGCGTCGGTCCATTCAGCCTGGACCGAGTAGGGGGCGACGAGGCCGCCGACGTCGACCGTGTAGGAGCCATCATTGCCCGTGGAGGTGCTCCGGATTTGCGCCGGGGAGGAGGAGTCACGCACCGTCACGGTCCCTCCTGCGGCGGCGACCTCGGTGGACACGGTGCCGCTGAGCGCCGTCGTCGAGGTGGAGGCTTTCGAGGCGCTGCCGGGACCGCAGGCGGTCAGGGCGGCGGAGGCGAGGATTCCCAGCGCGAGCATCGTTGCGGCTCTCGTCGTCGTTCTCATGCGAGCTCCTTGTGGAGGTTTCGGTGCCTGCTCCCTCGAGCATTGGCGCCGCCCGGCCGTACCAGCTCAGCGACGGCAGGACCCATCGCTTACGAACTTTCCTTGATCTGGAGCAAGGCACGAGGTGGTTGTAGGTGGGATGCGGGAATGGTCGGGGCCGCCGGCCGATAATTCCTATTCTCGAGTCAATGCGCTGGTTTGTGCTCATCGCCCGACGATAGGGTCACTCGCCGGAAGCGGCGACCCGCCCCGGCAGGGAGATAACACAGCGTGAACCCAGGCCTGCGCGAGGCAGGTCGGGCCTCGTGAGCGACGGCGGTCCAGCGGCGGTGTAGCCGTGACCAGCGTCGGACCCACGATGTACAAGCCTTCACCCGTGCGACGACTGCCCATCGAGCTCTCGCGTGGCCAGCTCCGCGTGGCGGAGAGCGGCCTCTTCCTCGACGCTCACCGGCGCTCGGAGTGCGCGTTCGTCTCGCATGCGCACGGCGATCACATCGCGCGGCACGACCGCACCATCGCCACCCCGGCCACGGTCGCGCTCATGCGCCATCGCCTCGGCCCGAACGTGAAGGGCCAGGCGCTGCCCGCCCTGTATCGCCAGCCGTTCGGACTGGGGGAGCTGACGCTGGAGCTGTTCCCGGCGGGGCACGTGCTCGGCTCGGCGCAGCTCCGCGCCACGCGCAACGGGGTCGCGCTCGGCTATTCCGGCGACCTCTGCCTGGAGCCCACGCTCACCGCCGAGCCGGCCGAGGTGGTGAGGTGCGACGTGCTGGTGCTCGAGTCCACCTTCGGCCTGCCTCGGTACGTGTTTCCGCCCAAGGAAGAGGTGCTCCTCGCCATCCGCCGCTTCGTCGACGACGCGCTCTCCGACGGCGTGACGCCGGTGCTGCTCGGCTACGCGCTCGGCAAGGCGCAGGAGATCCTCAAGTACCTCGGCGAGGCCGGGTACTCCTGCCGCGCTCACCCGGTGGTGCACGCGGTGAACCGGGTGTACCTGTCGCAGGGGGTCAGCCTGCCCAATGTCGGGCTGCTCGGGCCCGACGGGCCGGGGGCCGGCGAGGTGGTGGTGGCTCCTCCGCACCTCGCGCGGACGTTGCCCATCCTGCGCATCCCGCGGCGCCGCATGGCGATGCTCACGGGATGGGCGCTCGACGGGCGATGGAGGTTCCGGGGGGCCGACTGCGCCTTTCCGCTCTCCGACCACGCCGACTTCCCGTCGCTTCTCCGCTACGCCCGCGCCAGCGGCGCCCACCGCGTGCTGACGGTCCACGGCTACGCGCGCGAGCTCGCCTCCGCCCTGCGGAAGGGCGGCATCCGGGCCGAGCCACTGCTGGAGCACGAGCAGCTCGAGCTGCTTTGAGTCGCGCGGGTCTCGACCGCGCTACACTCTCCGCCCGCCATGCTCCAGCTCGAGGTCAGTGCAGACGCCGCCGGGCAGCGGCTCGACAAGTTCCTCCGCCGCGCGCTGGCCGGCGTTCCCTTGAGCCACATCTTCAAGCTCCTGCGCACCCGCAAGGTGCGGGTGAACGGCGCGCGCGGTCGGGCCGAGCAGCTCCTCGCCGAGGGGGACGCGGTGGCCATCCGCGCCGAGGAGGAGCGGCTCGTCGCCCCGCCGGACGCATCGGTCAAGCGGGCCAAGGTCACGGTCACCTTCGCCGTGCTCTTCGAGGACGAGCACCTCCTCGCCGTGAACAAGCCGTCGGGCCTCGCCGCGCACCCGGGCACCGGCATCACCGGCGCGACGCTGGTCGAGGAGGCGCGGGCCTACCTGCGCGTACCCGCCGATCTGCCCACCACCGAGTTCAAGCCCTCCCCCGCGCACCGGCTCGACCGGGAGACGTCGGGGGTGGTCCTCGTCGCGAAGACGCGCCGGTGCATGGCGGCGCTCACCCGCATCTTCACCTCGGGAGAAGGGGTGAAGAAGGCTTACCTGGCGCTCGCCAAGGGCAAGCTCTCCCGCTCCGAGGGCACCATCGACCTCCCGCTGTCGGAGCACGAGCAGACCGCCCGCTCGAAGGACAAGCGCGGCGTCCACATGCAGGAGGCCCTCACCCGGTATCGGGTAATCTCCTCCATGCGCGAGGCGTCCCTCCTCCGCGTGGCCATCGAGACGGGCCGTACCCACCAGATCCGCCGGCACCTTCAAGCGCTCGGCCACCCGGTCGCGGGCGACGCCCGCTACGGGGATTTCCCGTTCAATCGCGTGGCGAAGACGCGCTGGGGCCTGCGGCGCATGTTCCTGCACGCCTGGAAGCTCGAGCTGCCGCACCCCATGCGCGAAGGCGCGCTCGCGCTGGAGGCGCCCCTCCCGGAGGAGCTCATGGTGGTGCTCGGGAAGATGAACCTCGCCGCGCCGCCGGGAATGCGGCGTTGATCCCCGAGGGGGAACACCCCTAGATTCGGCGCTCCATGCGCGCTCCACCCGGACCCGAGCCCAGGACGCCGCCCCGCCCCGGAGGCGAGGGCGCCTCACCGCCGCCTGCACGCCCGCGCCGCTCACTCGCCTTCCGGCTGGCGCTCGCGCTGGCCGCCCTCGTGGTCGTCCTCGCGGCGGCCGCGGCGGTGGCGGGGACGCTCGCGTGGCGCCACTACGCCAAGGGACTGCCCGAACTCCCCTCCCTCGCGCGCTACCGCCCACCGGTGGTCACCTCGCTCGTCTCCGCCGACGGGCAGCTCGCAGGCGAGCTCTTCGAGGAGCGGCGGAAAGTGGTGCCGTTCGAGCGCATCCCCAAGCGGCTGGTGGACGCGCTGGTCGCCTCCGAGGACAAGAACTTCTTCGAGCACGGCGGCATCGACTGGGCGGGAACGCTTCGCGCGGCGCTGAACACGTACGTGCTGCGCCGGAAGGTCCAGGGCGGATCGACCCTCACGCAGCAGACCGCGAAGTCGCTCCTCGTCTCCGCGGAGGGCTTCGAGGAGGGGACGCGGCGCAACCTCCGCCGGAAGATCCGCGAGCTCATCCTCGCGCGCCGCCTGGAGGCCGCCTTCGACAAGCGCGAGATCCTCTGGCTCTACCTCAACGGCGTCTTCCTGGGCCACCACAGCTACGGGGTGCAGGCTGCCGCCGAGAACTACTACCGAAAGAACGTCGAGGACCTGACGCTGGCGGAGGCGGCGCTGCTCGCCGGCCTGCCGCAGGCGCCCTCCAAGTACTCACCCTTCAGCAATCCGGGCGCCGCCAAGGTTCGCCGCAGGTACGTGCTCCGCCGCATGGCCGAGGAGGGAAGCATCACCGCCGAGGAGCGGCAGAAAGCCGAGGAGGCCGAGGTGAAGGTCTTCCCGGTCGACGACGTCTTCCGCGAGACAGCGCCCTTCTACGCGGAGACCGTCCGGCGCTCGGTCGTGGAGCGCTACGGCAACGATCGCGTGCTGCACGAGGGGCTCCGCGTCGAGATGGCCATGGACCTCGAAAGGCAGCGCGGAGCCCAGGCGGCGATGCTCTCGGGACTCATGGAGGTGGACCACCGGCAGGGCTACCTCGGTCCGGTGGCGCACGTGGAGGGCGCCGAGCGCGAGGCGCTGCAGACCAAGCTCGCCGCCGCCTGGCCGGAGGGGGCGCTCGAGCCGGGCGACTTCGCCGTCGGCGTGGTGAGCGAGGTGGACGACCGGGCGGCGCTGGCGAAGGTGCTGGTCGGCCGGGCCTCCGCCGTTCTCCCCATCGCCGGCATGCGCTGGGCCCGGAAGCCAAACCCCGAGCAGAACTACCCCGACGCGCTCATCTCGAGGCCCTCCACCGCGCTGAAGGTGGGGGACGTCGTGCTGGTGCGGCGGGTGGAGCGCAAGGAGCTCCTCGCCCGCGAGCCGAAGGAGCGGCAGAAGCTCGTGCCCGAGTCGGGCGTGCTCCTCGCGCTGGAGCAGGAGCCCAAGCTGCAGGGGGCGCTCGTCTCCATCGAGCCCTTCACCGGGTACGTGTCGGCCATGGTGGGCGGCTACGACTTCGACGCCTCCGAGTTCAACCGCGCCACCCAGGCGTGCCGCCAGCCCGGCAGCGCCTTCAAGCCCATCGTCTATTCCGCCGCCATCGAGAAGCTCGACTACTCCCCAGTCACCCTGCTCACCGACGCGCCGGTGGTGTACCGCGACGAGGCCTCCGGCGTGTCCTGGAAGCCGTCGAACTTCGGCGCGTCGTTCAAGGGTGAGGTCACGCTGCGTGACGCGCTGGTGCACTCCATGAACATCCCCGCGGTGAAGGTGGCCGCGGCGCTGGGCGTGGACCAGCTCGTGGCGTGGGCCCAGACGGTGGGGCTCTCGACGCCGGTGAAGCGCGAGCTGGGCAGCGCCATCGGGTCCTCCTGCACCACGCTGTGGAGCCTCGCCAACGTGTACGCGCTGCTCGACCGCTACGGCGAGAAGCGAGCTTCTACCTTCGTGAAGCGGGTGGAGGACCGCGACGGGCGGCTCCTCGAGGATCACACCGCGCCCGATGACGCCTGGGTGCCGCTCTCCACCCGGCTCGCCGCGGCGGCAGCGCGGGTGCGCGCTCCTCCCGAGCGCGTGATGGACGAGCGCTCCGCCTTCATCACCGTCTCGCTCCTGCACGAGGTGGCCACGGTGGGCACCGGCGCGCAGGCCGCGAAGCTCGGGAAGCCCGCCGCGGGCAAGACGGGCACCACCAACGACTCCTTCGACACCTGGTTCATGGGCTTCACGCGCCATCTCTTTGCCGGCGTCTGGCTCGGCTACGACGCCAACGAGATGCCTCTCGGGCGCTACGAGACGGGGGGCCGGGCGGCCCTTCCCATCTGGCTGTCCTACATGAAGGGCGCCCTGGGCGAGCGCCCCGAGCCTGAGTTCCCCGCTCCCGACGGCATCGCCTTCGTGCGGATCGACCCCGCGACGGGCAAGGTGGCGGAGGGAGGCAAGGGCGTGCTCGAGCCGTTCAAGGCGGAGTCGCAGCCGGTCGCCGCCAGCGCCGCGGAACGGCCCAAGGTGGAGGTGCAGGACCTCTTCAGCCAGTAGCCCTTTCTTGATCGGCCTCCACGCGCCGCGTAGCATGGGCGGACCCGTGAAGTCGGGGTCGTTCGTGCTCACCTCCCGCCGCGGAGCCGCCCCGATCCATGCATCGCCTCATCGAAGAGCTCGGCATCCGGAAGACGGTGTACGGCGTCTTCGGGCTGGTGCTCCTCGCCCTTCTCCTCGCCACTGGATTCGCCGTCGACCGGGTCATCCGCTCGGAGCTGGAGGACGCCCTCCGGCGGCGCGGCCTGGCCGACGCGCGCTTCGTCGCGGCCTCGGTCGAGCAGCCGCTCCGCGAGCGCCGCGATGCCGAGGTGGCCACGAGGGTGGCGCGCTCGCTCGGCGAGGCGGACGTCGCCTTCGTGCTGGTCCAGCGCGCCGACCGATCGGTGGTGGCGCGCGCCGCGCGACCGGAGCACGCGCGAGGAGTGGTGGCGGTGCTCGAGGAGCACGCGCGGGCCCCCGATCGAACCTTCTTCGCCGCGGACGGCGTGTTCGCGGTGTACCAACCCATCCACGCTCTCGCCGATGACGAGACGCGCGGCGCGGGCGCCGAGGGAGGCCAGGTGGTGGGCTACGTGGTGGAGGCGCTCGACGCGGGGCCGCTCGCGGCGCAGCTCAGGCACGCGCAGCTCGTCCTCCTCTCCATCCTGGCGGTGGGGGGCATCTTCGCGCTGGCGCTCCTGGGCTTCCTCGCCGATCGCCTGGTGGTGCGGCCGCTCACCGCGATGAGCGAGGTGGCCGGTAAGGTGTCCGAGTACGACCTCGCGGCGCGCACGCAGGTCGTCGGCGAGGACGAGATCGGGAAGCTCGCGGCCTCGCTCAACCGCATCGGCGAGAACCTCACCGCCACCATGGGCCGGGTGAAGAGCGTCTCCGAGGGCGTGGGCCAGGTCATCGAGCGCATCGCCCGGACCGGCTCCCAGGTGGCCGCGGGCACCGGCACCGTGTCGGCGCAAGTGGCGGAGACCGGCGCCTCGATGAGCGACATGCTGGTGTCGCTGAAGGGGATCGGCGCCAACGTCGAGATGCTGGCGCAGAGCGCCGACGAGTCGTCGTCGTCCATCTTGGAGATGGCCGCCACCAATACCGAGGTCGCGGAGAACATCCAGACGCTCGCCGCCAGCGTGGAGGAGACCACCGCCGCCATCGAGGAGATGACCTACTCCATCAAGGAAGTGGCCAAGAACATCGAGGAGCTGTCGGCCACCTCCGAGGTGACGAGCTCGTCGATGAACGAGATGGACGTGTCGATCGGGCAGGTGGAGACGAACGCCACCGAGACCGCCAAGCTCTCGGAGCAGGCGATGAAGGACGCCGAGCTGGGCACCGAGGCGCTCTCGCGCACGCTCGCCGGCATCGGCCGCATCAAGGAGTCCTCCCGGGAGGCCGCCAGCGTCATCGACTCGCTGGGGGGGAAGATCGGGACCATCGGCAACATCCTCAACGTCATCGACGAGGTGGCGGAGCAGACGAACCTGCTCGCGCTCAACGCCGCCATCCTGGCGGCGCAATCGGGGGAGCACGGCAAAGGGTTCGCAGTGGTCGCCGACGAGATCAAGGATCTGGCGGAGCGCACCGGCGCCTCCACCAAGGAGATCGCCGAGCTGATCCGCGGGGTGCAGGAGGAGGGCGCCAACGCCGTCGCGGCGATGGATCGGGGGGTGCGAAACGTGGAGGAGGGGGTGCGGCTCGGCGCCGAAGCGGAGAGCGCGCTCAAGAAGATCCAGGCCTCCAGCCACAAGTCGACCCAGATGGTGAAGGCCATCGCCCGCTCCACCCTGGAGCAGGCGCGAGGCTCGAAGCAGGTGACGATGGCCATTCATCGCATCGCGGAGACGGTGCAGCAGATCGCCACCGCCACCGCCGAGCAGGCGCGCGGCTCGGAGCAGATCATGAAGAGCGCCGAGAAGATGAAGGTGATCACGAAGCACGTGGAGCGGTCGAGCCAGGAGCAGGCGCGAGGCTCGAAGCAGATCACGAAGTCCATCGAGTCGATCAGCGAGATGGTGAACCAGCTTCACCGGGCGCAGAAAGACCAGACCACCGGCTCGGAGCGGGTGCTCTCGGCGGTGGAGCAGATCCGCGAGGTGGCCCAGGCGCAGGGCAGCTCGGTGAACGATCTCGAGGCGTCGATCATGGACCTCGCGCAGCAGGCAGAGGTGCTGCGCGGCGAGGTGAAGCGCTTCAAGATCTGATGCCGCGCCGGCCGCCGCGGCGCTGTCCCTGCTCAGGGCGGGTGCCGCTCTGCGGGGGGATCTGATCAGAACTTGTCCGTCCGGCGGAGCCCCCCGGTCTTGGCGATGACGTCCGCCAGTTCCTCCACCGCGCGCCACTCGGCGGGCGAGAGGGGGACCACCGAGAGCCGCCCCTGGCGGAGGAGCGCCGAATCGGCGAAGGCGACCTCGAGCTTCAGCGCCGCGAGCGGCACCGGCGCGGCGAGCGGCGCCAGCGCGCGCACGTCCACGCAGACGAGCCCCTCGCCGCCCGAGGGATCGGGGTAGGCGGCGCGGCTCACCTCGGCGACGCCCACCGCTCGCCGTTCCCCGGAGTGGTAGATGAGGGCGCGGTCGCCCGCCTTCATCGAGCGCAGGTGCCGCTGCGCCTGCGCGTTCTTCACGCCGCTCCAGGCCGTCGTGCCGTCGCGCTGGAGGTCCGAGAAGGCGTAGGTCTCGGGCTCGGTCTTGAGGAGCCAGTTGGCCATGATGACGGTCTACGTAACCGGCGCGCGCACCCGGGCAAGGTGCTCCCCGGGAACGCGCGGAAGCCGCCGCAAACGGGGCGTGTTATAGAGGCCGCATGTTCGGCCTTGGCATGGGCGAAGTGATGATCATCCTCGTGCTCGCCCTGGTCCTGCTCGGTCCGCAGAAGCTGCCCGACGCCGCGAAGCAGTTCGGCAAGGCCATGCGCGACTTCCGCAAGGTCACGGACGACCTCAAGACCCAGTTCGAGACCGAGCTCTACCAGGACGATGCCCACCGTAAGCCCAAGCTGGTTGAGGCCGCGCGCTCGGCCGCCGGCACCGAGGAGCGCCTCCCGCAGCCTCCCCCGGGCGAGATCCCCCGCGCCAGCGCCGACAACGTGCCCGGGCTCGACGCAGCGCTCGTGGAAGCGCCGGCTCGAGAGGCACCGCCCGGCGGCGCCAGGGTTCCATGAGCGAGCCGGCGAAGAGGCAGCTCCCGCCCGCGGAGGCTCCCCCCGAGCCCGAGGGCGAGGTCCGGGCCAGCTTCTTCGAGCACCTCACCGAGCTTCGCAAGCGGCTCATCCGCGCGCTCCTCGGGGTGGCGGTGGGGATGGCGCTGGTGGGCGGCTTCTCCGAGCGCATCTTCCGCTGGGTGATGCTGCCCGTCATCCGCTCGCTTCCGAACGGCGCCCAGGTCCTCCACTACACGAGCTCCATCGAGCCGTTCATGGTGTACCTCAAGGTCGCGCTCTACGGCGGCATCTTCGCGGCGGCGCCGTACGTGCTGTGGCAGATCTGGCTCTTCATCGCGCCCGGGCTCTACAAGCGGGAGCGGGGCGTGGTGGTGCCGTTCCTCCTCTTCGGCACGCTGCTGTTCTACGGCGGCGCGGCGTTCTGTTACTTCCTCGTGATGCCGTACGCCTTCCCGGCGCTGGCGGCCATCGCGGGCGAGGACATGCGCCCCATCCTCACCATGAGCGAGCAGCTCTCGCTCGTGCTCGCGATGCTGCTCGGCTTCGGCGTCATCTTCGAGGTGCCGGTCATCATCGCCTTCCTGTCGATGATCGGCCTCGTCGATGCCGCCTTCCTCGCCAAGTACCGCCGGCACGCCATCGTGGTGAACACCATCCTGGCGGCGGTGATCACCCCCACCGGCGACCCGTTCAACCTCGCGCTGATGGCGGTGCCGATGATCCTCTTCTACGAGATCGGCATCCTCCTCGCGCGGCTCCTCGGCAAGAAGAAGCCGCCCGCTCAGGCCGCCACGCCGTGACTCCCCGCGCCCGGCGGGACCCGGCGAGGCGTGGGCGCGCGTGAAGGCGTTCAACGTCCTGGCGGCGCTCTTCGCCCTGTACCAGCTCGTGCGCCACGGCCGGCAGGCGCTGCTCTTCCTCGCGCCCGGGCTCGCCCGCGCCGAGGCCGATCCGGAGGAGGGCCCGCGCACGCTCGGACAGGTGCGCGCCGGCGAGGCGCTGGCCGGGCTCGGGTTCCTGCGGCTCGGCGCGATCGTGGAGCACGGGGTCCTGGGCGGCCACCTGCGCGACGCCGACGCCTGGGCGCACGCGGGGGAGGGGGCCTACGCCGACGTCCTTGCCGGGGGCGCTGCCGGCGATCGCGGGGCGGTGCGGGTCGAGCTGCGCTCGGTGTTCCCGGATGGCGCCACGGTGGTCACCGCCAACCACCCGCGGCTCGCCATCGCTGCGCCGGGCGTGCAGGCGGGGGCCATTCCGGGCGCGAGCGTGGAAGCCCTCCTCGCCGCGCACCGCCACGCGGTCTCCCGCTTCGGGCGCACGCACGGCGTGCCCCAGGCGCTGCCCGACCTGCGCGCCCGGCTGGACGTGACCCGGGCGTGGCAGCAGGGGCCCGGCCGGGGCGAGCTGCGCCGTCGCTACGCCATGCCCTTCGCCAACGCCTGCTTCGCCCTCCTCCTCCTGGCGGGGAGTGTCAATGTGCTGATGCGAAGCGTTAGATAGTGCCCCCTCCCCGAGGAGCCCTCATGCGATCCGCCACCAGCACTGACGTCGTCTTCCTCGCCGCCAAGCGAACGCCCTTCGGCACCTACGGGGGCTCACTCAAGGACCTCTCCGCCACCGATCTCGGCGTGCTCGCCTCCAAGGCGGCGCTCGCGCAGGCGGAGGTCTCGCCCGAGGAGGTGGGCCACGTCGTCTTCGGAAACGTGGCGCAGACCTCGCCCGACGCCATCTACCTCGCGCGCCACGTCGGGCTCCGCTCAGGCGTGCCGGTGCGCGTGCCTGCGCTCACGGTGAACC
>JBBQEB010000042.1:0-25840 GCA_038320275.1 Myxococcales bacterium
TCTCGTCACGTCACCATGCCTGGGTCGAGGCACGAGCCTCCGGCGCGCATGGGGGCCGCGCAGCGCAAGCCCCCCAAGTTCGCTCAGGACCCGGCAGTGGGCAGCCTCACGGTCACGCGCGTGCGCTCGGACGGCACGCAGTCGACGGTGAGGCCGTACGAAGGGCCGTGAAGGTTCTTGATGCGCCGGTCGACGATCTTCATGCCGTGCCCGTTGGAGGTGAAGTCGGGCTCCACCCAGGTGCCGGCGTCGTCCTCGATGTCGATGAAAGCGCTGCCGTCCTTGCGGTAGGCGTGCACGCGCGCCACACCGGGATTCGGAGTGGTCGAGAGCCCGTGCTTGATCGCGTTCTCCACCAGTGGCTGGAGCGTGAAGGTGGGCATGCGGAGCCCCAGCAGCTCCGGGTCCACCTCCGTCTCCACGGTGAGGCGGTCCGGGAAGCGCGCCTTCTCGATCTCGAGGTAGGAGTGGACGTGGGCGAGCTCCTCCTCCAGCGTGGAGAGGTCGCTCGAGCGCTTCAGGTTCTTGCGGAAGAAGCTCGCCAGGTGCAGGAGGAGCTCGCGTGCGCGCCCCGGGTCGATGCGGGTGATGGCGACGATGGTGTTGAGCGAGTTGAAGAGGAAGTGCGGGTCGACCTGCGCCTGCAGGAGCTTCAGCTCGGAGACGAGGAGCAGGCTCTTCTGCTCCTGGTAGCGGGCGTGCACCATCTGGCTCGAGAGCAGCGCCCCGATGCCCTCTCCGAGCCGCCGGTTGAGCACCCCCAGGCGCAGCCGCTTTCGCTCGAAGAGCTGCACCGTGCCCACCACCGCGCCATCCACCACCAGCGGCACCACGACGGCCGCGTGAAGCGGGCAGCCGGGGTGGGCGCACTGGTAGCGCTCCCGCACGCCGTCGAGGAGCACGACGCCATGCGTCGCCAGGGCGCGGCGGGTCCAGGGCGAGCCGATGTCCTGCCCGGAGCGGTGGTGGTCGCTGCCGATCCCGCTGAAGGCGAGGAGCCGCTCCGAGTCGGTGATGGCGACCGCGCCCACCCGCGTCTCCTCCAGGATCACCGTCGCGAGCTCGGTGGCCACCGCCGGGCCGTAGCCGCGGGCGAGGAGCTCCGTCGCGCGCTCCGCGATGCGCAGCGCCACGGCCGAGGATGCGGCGGCGATGCGCGCCAGGGTGGCCTGCTGGTCGCGCATGACCACCATGAACAGCGCCGCGGCGCAGGTGTTGGAGACGATCATCGGGAAGGCGATGACGCGCACGTTCGCCACCGCCTCCGCGAAGGGTCGCGCCAGCGCGAGCTGCAGGAGCTGGTGCACGACGCTCGACCCGAGGGCGGTGAGGGCGGCCGTGCGCGCGCTGAAGAGCCTGTCCGGGCGGCGGCGCAGCGCGACGTGCACCAGGCCTGCGATGAGCCCCTCCACGGTGGTGGCGATGCCACCGGACACCCCGGTGATCCCGCCCACCCAGGCGCGGTGGACGCCGGCGGTGCCGCCCACGAGGCAGCCCAGGACCGGCCCCCCGATGAGCCCTGCCAGGACGGCCCCCACACCGCGGGTGTTGGCGATGGAACCGGCCGGAACGATGCGGCCCAGGTAGGTGCCCAGGATGGTGACGGCGGTGAAGAAGAGGTAAGCGACCACCGCCACCCGCGGCCGGAGCGGCTCGCCGTCGAGGTCCGGGAAGCCGGGGGAGCGGCAGTAGACGTACGAAAGCACGAGGAAGACCGCCATGGCCTCCGCGAGCGTGATGAGGATTTCCAAGTCGCGCTCCCGAGCCGGCGGGCGGGCGGGCGCATCTTCCTGCCGCCGGCCCAGGTTTGGTAGCCTCCGGCCTATCGCGCCGCAGGGGAACAGGTCGTAGATGAGGATCCGGGCCCAGAGCTGGGTGCACCGGCTCTTGCTGCGCCTCGCCGAGCGGGCGCGCGCGGCCGACAAGGAGCGGCTGATCCTCGAGGAGGCGCTCAGCCACGCCTACGAGGGCATCATCATCGTCGACGCCCAGGGCTACATCCTCAAGTCGAACCGCGCCTACGCGACCTTCCTCGGCTGGCGGCTCGAGGACATGATCGGCAAGCACTGCACCGAGGTGGTCGAGAACACCCGCATGCACCTCGTGGCCAAGACCGGCGTTCCGGAGATCGCCCAGGTCCAGAAGATCCGCGGCCACGACATGATCTGCAGCCGCATCCCCATCTACGAGGGGGGCAAGGTGGTCGGGGTGGTGGGCAAGATCATGTTCCAGGACGTGGGCGACCTCTTCGCCATGACCGGCCGGTTCACTGCGATGAAGAAGGAGCTGGAGTTCTACCGGTCCGAGCTCTCCAAGCGGCTCGGCGCGCGCTACTCCTTCGAGAACATCGTCGGCACGAGCGAGGCGCTGGAGCGGGTGAAGGCGCTCGGCCGGCGCGTCGCCAAGACCGACACCACGGTCCTCCTGCAGGGCGAGAGCGGCACCGGCAAGGAGCTCTTCGCCCATTCGATCCACGTGGAGAGCGCGCGGGCGCTCGGGCCGTTCGTCAAGGTGAACTGCGCGGCCATCCCGGACACGCTCTTCGAGTCGGAGCTCTTCGGCTACAAGGCAGGGGCCTTCACCGGCGCCCAGAAGGGCGGGAAGAAGGGCAAGTTCGCGCTGGCCGAGCGGGGGACGATCTTCCTCGACGAGGTGAGCGAGCTCCCGCTGGGGATGCAGGTGAAGCTCCTGCGCGTGCTGCAGGAGAGGGAGATCGAGCCAGTGGGCGCGGTGGAGCCGGAGCGCATCGACGTCCGGATCGTCGCGGCCACCAACAAGGATCTGGAGGGGCTCGTCAAGGCGGGCCTCTTCCGCCAGGACCTCTACTACCGGCTCCACGTGGTGACGCTGGAGGTGCCGCCTCTGCGCAGCCGTCCCGAGGACATCGCGCCCATCGCCGAGCAGCTCCTGAAGGGGCTGGAAAAGGAGACCGGCATCCCGGTGGACGGGCTCGATCCGGCGGCCGAGGCTGCGCTGCGCGACCACCTCTGGCCGGGCAACGTGCGGGAGCTGAAGAACGTCCTCGAGGGGGCGCTCTTCGTCAAATGCGGTCGCACCATCGAGCGGCACGATCTGCCACCGGCGCTGGCCGCGAGGCCTGCCGTCCCGGGGAGCGACCCGGTTCTCACCTTGCGCGACGTGCTGCGCAGGGCCGAGGAGGAGTGGCTGCGCAAGGCGCTGCTGGACGCCAAGGGCGACAAGCGGCTCGCCGCGTCGCGCCTCGGCATCAGCAAGAGCTCGATGTACGCGAAGATCGAGGAGTACCACATCGAAGCGGCGGGTCCTGCGGACAGGACCCGCCGCCTCTCCTGAACGTGCGGGCCGGGAAGGCGGGGACCTCCCAGCCCGCGCGGCCCTACGCGTCGATGGTTTGTTTGTTCGTCTCGGCCGCGAAGTACACCGACACGACGGTGATCGCGACCAGCACCAACATGTAGTAGGCGACGTAGTGCGGGTCGCCTCCGCCGCGGCGGAGGAGCTCGGTGGCGATGAGCGGGGAGAGACCTCCCGCGAACACCGAGGCCAGCTGGTAGCCCAGCGACGCGCCGCTGTAGCGGACCCGGGCGGAGAAGAGCTCCGAAAAGAAGCTCGCCTGCGGGCCGTACATGGCGGCGTGTCCCAGGGCGAGCGGCAACACGATGGCGAGCCAGATGTAACCCTGCTCCTTCGTGCCCAGCAGCCAGAAGAAGGGGAAGGCCAGCAGGCCGCAGGCGATCGCGCCGTACATGTACACCGGCCGCCGGCCGAGCCGGTCGGAGAGCGCGCCCCAGGCCGGTGCGGCGAACACGCCGCAGAAGGCCGCCACGAGGAGCCCGTTGAGCGCGACCACCCGGTCGACCTTGAGCTGGGTCGAGACGTAGGTCAGCGCGAAGGTGGTGAAGACGTAGAAGAGGCCGTTCTCCGCGAAGCGGGCGCCCATGGCGAGGAGGATGTTCTTGGGGTGCTTCGTGAGCACCTCCACGATCGGCATCTTCGACTCGGACTTCTGCTCCTTGACCTTCTGGAACACCGGCGACTCGGCCACCTTCATCCGGATGTAGAGGCCCACCGCGACGAGCAGGAAGGAGAGAAGGAACGGCACGCGCCAGCCCCAGGCGAGGAAGGTGGCCTCGGGCATCTTGGAGAAGTAGCGGAAGACCAGCGTCGAGAGGAGCAGGCCGATGTACGCGCCGATCTGCGGCCAGGAGCCGTAGAAGCCCCGCCGGTGGGCAGGGGCGTGCTCGACCGCCATGAGCACCGCGCCGCCCCACTCGCCGCCGAGGCCGAAGCCCTGGGCGAGGCGCATCGTGACGAGCAGGATGGGCGCCCAGACGCCGATCGAGCTGTACGTCGGCAACAGCCCGATGAAGGCCGTGGCGAGCCCCATGATGAGGAGCGTGATGTACAGCATGTTCTTGCGGCCCAGGCGATCGCCGTAGTGGCCGAAGACGATCCCGCCGATGGGCCGGGCGATGAAGCCCACCGCGAAGGTCGCGAAGGCGGCGATGGTGCCCACCAGCGGATCGAAGTTGGGAAAGAACAGCTTGTTGAAGACGAGGGCGGCGGCCGTGCCGTAGAGGAAGAAGTCGTACCACTCGACGGACGTGCCGATGAGGCTCGCCAGGGCGACCTTCACCACGTCGGTGGGCGGATGATCCGGGACGGCGGGGCGAGCGGTCGTGGTGGGATCGCGACCGACGGGGGTAGGCATCGAGGCCTCCTCGAAACAGGTAGAGCGGGTGAGCTGCCTGCCCCCAAGAGCAACAGGCGCGCCACGGAGGCAGATCGCCCCGCGCCTCCCGGCCGACGTGAGATCCAGCCGAAACGCTGGAGGGTAGCCTCGGCAGGCCCCACTCTCGTCGCCACGTTGTCCAGGATCCTGGAACGGTCGCGCCCGATGTTCCTTCTCGCCGAGTGAAACCGCGCACCGGGGGCTTCTTCCAGGGTTCTGGAACGCACCGCAAAGAGGGTGCTCCCCCGCCGCCGATGTGCGACCCCTCGCCCATTTCACTCCAGGGCGGCGCGGAGAGGGGCGTCTGCGGAGCGGCGCCGCGTTCCAGGATCCTGGACGGCGGCGCCCCAGCGCCAGCTTCTGCGCCCCGCTCCACGGCGAGCCTGTGCCGCGACCCGCTCGTCACGTCAACAGGCCTGGGTCGAGGCACCGGCGGGTCCGATGGACGTGCGGGGGCGAGGCTCCGATGAGGGTGGCGTGGGGCTTGCGAAGGCCTGCGCCCGTCCCAGCTCCACGCCGCCCGGAGGTCTCGCATGAGGAAGAGCAAGGTCGTGTCCGCCGAGGAGGCCATCGCGCTGGTGGGCGACGACCAGGTGCTCGCGACCGACGGCTTCGTCGGGACCGGCTTCGCCGAGGAGCTGGCCCTGGCGCTGGAGAAGCGCTTCCTGGAAACGGGCGGGCCGAAGGGGCTCACCCTCATCTATTGCGCGGGGCAGGGGGACGGCAAGGAGCGCGGGCTCAACCACCTCGCCCACGCCGGCCTCGTCCGGCGGGTGGTGGGCGGCCACTGGGGTCTCGCTCCCAAGCTCCAGACCCTCGCCGTCGAGAACCGGATCGAGGCCTACAACCTCCCGCAGGGCGTCCTCGCGCACATGTTCCGCGACGCCGCCGCGGCCAAGCCCCGCACCGTCACGCGGGTCGGGCTGGGGACCTTCGTCGACCCGCGGCTCGGCGGCGGCAAGATCAACGCGCTCACCACCGAGGAGCTCGTCGAGCTCGTCCACTTCGACGGCCAGGAGTACCTCGCCTACCGCCCCATCGCTCCCGACGTCGCCTTCCTGCGCGGCACCACCGCCGACCCCGACGGCAACGTCACCATGGAACGCGAGGCGCTGGTGCTGGAGGGGCTCGCCATCGCCCAGGCGACGAGGAACAAGGGCGGCAAGGTGATCGTGCAGGTGGAGCGCATCGCCGAGCGCGGCTCGCTCCGCGCGCGCGAGGTGCGCCTCCCGGGCATGCTCGTCGACCGGGTGGTGGTGGCCCGGCCCGAGAACCACGGCCAGACCTTCGGGACCGCCTACGACCCCTCGTACTCGAGCGAGCTGCGCGTCCCCGTGAAGAGCCTGAAGCCCATGGTCATGGACGAGCGCAAGGTCATCGCGCGCCGCGCTGCCTTCGAGCTCACCCCGGGGAGCGTGGTGAACCTCGGCATCGGGATGCCGGAGGGGGTGGCGAGCGTCGCGAACGAGGAGGGCATCCTCGAGGACCTCAGCCTCACCACCGAGCCCGGCACCATCGGCGGCGTGCCCGCCGGAGGGCTCGACTTCGGCGCCGCCTCCAACATGGACGCCCTCGTGGATCAGCCAGCGCAGTTCGACTTCTACGATGGCGGCGGCGTCGACCAGGCGTTCCTCGGCCTCGCCCAGGCCGACCGCCATGGCAACCTCAACGTGAGCAAGTTCGGGCCGAAGCTCGCCGGGGCGGGGGGCTTCATCAACATCAGTCAGAACGCGAAGAAGGTGGTCTTCGTGGGCACCTTCACGGCGGGTGCGCTCCGGGTGGCGGTGGAGGATGGCCAGCTCCGCATCCTGCAGGAGGGCTCCATCGCGAAGTTCGTGGAGGCGGTGGAGCACGTCACCTTCAGCGCCCGCACCGCCATCGCGCAGAAGCAGCCCGTGCTGTACGTCACCGAGCGCTGCGTCTTCCGGCTGGTGCCGGACGGGCTCGAGCTCGTCGAGATCGCGCCCGGGGTGGACCTCGAGCGCGACATCCTGGGCCGGATGAGCTTCCGGCCCGTCCTGCGCGCGCCTCCGAGGCTGATGGACGCGCGCATCTTCCGCGAGGCCCCCATGGGCCTCGGGGCCAGCGGTTCCTACTGATGGACAAGGGGAGAACGAGCATGGCGAACGCGAACGGCGGCAAGGTGGTCCTCGTGACGGGCGGCGCGGCCGGCATCGGCAAGGCGACGGCGGCGCGCTTCGTGGAAGGCGGCGCGCGGGTGGCGGTCTGCGACGTGAACCGCGAGGTGGGCGAGGCGACCGCGAAGGCGCTGGGCGGCGAGACGCGCTTCGATGTGGTCAACGTGGCCGACCGGGCCGCGGTGGGCGCATGGGTAGACGGCGTGGCGGCGGCCTGGGGCCGGGTGGACGTGCTCGTCAACAACGCCGGCATCACCCGGGACGCGCAGCTCTTGAAGATGGCCGACGGGCAGGTGTCGCGGCAGATGAGCGAGGCCGACTTCGACCTCGTGGTGAGCATCAACCTCAAGGGCGTCTTCAACTGCACGCAGGCGGTCGTGCCGCACCTCGTCCGCGCGGGCGGCGGCGTCATCCTCAACGCCTCGTCGGTGGTGGGGCTCTACGGCAACTTCGGGCAGACGAACTACGTCGCCACCAAGGCGGGCGTGATCGGCATGACCCGCGTGTGGGCGCGGGAGCTCGGCAAGAGCAAGATCCGCGTGAACGCGGTGTGCCCGGGCTTCATCGGCACCGAGATGGTCATGAAGATGCCGGAGAAGGTGCGCGAGGGGATGATCTCCCACACGCCCATCGGCCGGATGGGCGAGCCACGCGACATCGCCAACGCCTACTTCTTCCTCGCCTCCGACGAGGCGAGCTTCATCAGCGGCGCGGTGCTGAGCGTCGATGGCGGCATCGTCCTGGGGACGTAGCAAGGAGGGCTCCGCGTCGCTCCGCGGGGCCCCTTCTAGCCTCGTCCCAGACCCCCTACCGAATATCAGGAGTGCGTCATGAATGCTTTGCGCGAGGTCGTCATCACCGGTGCGGCGCGGACGCCGATCGGATCGTTCCTGGGGGCGCTCTCGGCGCTCCCCGCGGCCAGGCTGGGCGCCATCGCCATCCGCGAGGCGGTGCTGCGCGCGGGCATCTCGCCCTCGTCGGTGGACGAGGTCGTGATGGGGAACGTGCTGCAGGCCGGGCAGGGACAGGCCCCCGCGCGCCAGGCGGCGCTCTATGCCGGGCTGCCGGACACCACCCCCTGCTGGACGCTCAACAAGATGTGCGGCTCGGGGCTGCAGGCGGTGATCGCGGCCGCTCGCGCCATCGCCATGGGAGACGCCGAGGTGGTGGTAGCGGGCGGCATGGAGTCGATGTCGAACGCGCCCTACCTGGCCACCACGATGCGCACCGGCAACCGCATGGGAAACGTGGCGCTGGTGGACGGCCTGCTCCACGACGGGCTCCTCGACGCCTACGAAGGCGTGCACATGGGCGTCTGCGCGGAGGAGACTGCCGCGCGCTTCGAGATCACCCGGCAGGCGCAGGACGCCTACGCGCTCCTCTCCACCCAGCGCGCCGTCGATGCGCAGGCGAAGGGGCTCTTCAAGTCGGAGATCGTGCCGGTGGAGCTCGAGGGGAAGCGCGGCGAGCGCACCTCTGTCGCCGACGACGAAGGTCCCCGGCTCGCGCGGCCGGAGAAGATCCCGTCGCTGAAGCCGGTGTTCAAGAAGGACGGCACCATCACCGCTGCGAACGCCTCCTCCATCAACGACGGTGCGGCGGCCCTCGTGCTCATGAGCGCGGCTCGCGCGGCGAAGGAGAACCGGTCGGTGCTTGCGCGCCTCACGGGCTGGGGCGCTGCGGCTCGGGCGCCGCGCGAGTTCACCATCGCGCCGGCCGATGCGGTGAAGCGCACGCTGGAGCGGTCCGGCCTGACCGTGGAAGACGTCGACCTGTGGGAGCTCAACGAGGCCTTCGCGGTGGTGGCCCTCGCCAACAACCGCCTCCTCGGCCTCGACCCGGCGAAGGTGAACGTGCGCGGCGGCGCGGTGGTGCTGGGCCACCCCATCGGCGCAAGCGGAGCGCGGGTGCTCGTCACGCTGCTTCACGCCATGAAGGACCTGGGCAAGCGCCGGGGCGTCGCGAGCCTCTGCATCGGGGGCGGCGAGGCAGTGGCCGCCATCGTCGAGATGGGCTAGCGGAGGGGCGGGCGGGGCCGCCGAAATGCGCCGACGCCGGGGTGCCCTCCCGAGCTGTGCTCGCGAGGGGGAGGGCACCGCCCTCTCTGGTCAGAAGAAGTAGCGGAGGAACAGCACCGCGTTGGTCGAGAACGAGGACAGGCCGCGGTTGGGCGCTGCGCTGCCCGCGGAGGTCTTCGTCGTCTGGTCTCCATAGGCGGTGATGGGGAGCTGGAGCTCGGCGCCCAGGGTGAAGCGCTGCGAGAAGGCGTGCTCTCCGCCCAGGACTGGCGCGAGGGTGAGGTCGTTCTCGGACAGCTCCGTGACCGACCCGGCGTCGCTCACGTCGGTTCGGCCACTGAACAGGAGCCCGAGGCGTCCACCCGCGTACAGCCCGGTGGGCGCGATGGGCCGGAAGAACCAGAGGGCTCCCACCCCCAGGCTCGTCGCCGAGGAGCTGGAGGTGGCGCCGTTCGACCGGGTCCGGGACGTGTGGAAGAGGCCCAGCGATGGCTCGATCCGCAGCGCCGGAAGCACCTGGAGCGGGAGGTACAGCGCCACCGGCGTGACCAGCGCGGCGTTCTGCAGCCCCAGGGTGACGTTTCCGAGCTGCAGCGGCTCGAGCCCCACCCCCACGCCGACGAGGGATGGAGAGGGTTCCGAGCTCGGGGTGGCCGTGGCAGCGCGGGCGGGCACGGCGGGCAGCAAGGAGAAGGCGAGAAGCAGGGCGAGACGTGGGATGGTGTTCATCGCGGGATGCTCGCGCGGGGCGTGGCAGCGCGGCAAGAATCGGAGCACCTTGCCTGAAACGCGGTCGAGTCAACGGGGTTCTCGAGACCCGTCACTCTGGGGTGTCCCGAGGTGCCAGAGCGCCGGACAACTCAACGGAACCGCGCCACCCAGCCCCTGGCATCGCGCGTGCTTCGTCGATCCCGCGTGACACGAGCGCCGGAACCGGAGAGCCCGCCGGCCTCGCGCCGGTCGAGCTCGCGCCATTCTTTCTTACCCCTGGCGTCGGCCGTCCTGTTCCTCTCACTCGCGACCACATGGGCGCTGGCGCGTAGCGCCCACGCCGAGTGGCGCCTGCTCACCTACAGGCCCAGCCTCGCGGCGGCGGGCGGGCTCGCGCTGAGCGCGCTCCTGACGGTCCTCGCGGTCGCCCTCGCGCGCGGGCGGACGCACGCGCTCGAGTCGGCCAGGCTGATGGCCCAGGAGCTCGCACTGCGGTCCTCGAGCGAAGCGGCGCTGCGCGAGAGCGAGGCGAGGGCGGCGGCCCGCGCCGCCGAGCTGGAGGCGGTGCTCGACGCCGTCCCGGCCGCGGTCCTCATCACGCACGACAGGAACGCGCGGTGGATCGACTGCAACAAGATCGGGTGCGAGCTGATGGGAATGCCCCCGCGCTCGAACGGCTCCAAGGCGCCTGGCCCGGGGGAGGCGGCACCGGCCTACGGCATCTTCCTGCACGGCGCGGAGGTCCCGGCCGAGGAGCTGCCGGTGCAGCTCGCGGCGGCGCGCGGCGTGGCACTGCACAACGCGAAGTACGACCTCCACCTCGAGAACGGCGCGGTGCGCCACATCCTCATGAACTCGGCCCCGCTACGCGACGCGAGCGGAGGGCTGACCGGCGCGGTCGCGGCGTTCGTGGACGTGACGGAGCTCGAGGACGCGAGCAGCCGCCTCATGCAGGCGGACCGCCTCGCCTCGGTGGGCATGGTGGCGGCCGGGGTGGCGCACGAGATCAACAACCCGCTCGCGTACGTCATCGCCTCCCTCGGCTTCGTGGAGGAGGAGCTCGCGAGGCTCGGCCCCGACCTCCCCGAGGCGCGCTGGGCCGACCTGCGCGAGGCGGTTGCGGACGCCCACGAGGGCGCGCAGCGGGTGACGCGCATCGTTCGCGATCTGAACGCCTTCTCCCGCCCCGAGGACGATCGAAAGGAACGGCTGGAGCTCCTGCCGGCGCTGGAGAGGGCGGTCCACATGGCCGCCGCGCAGGTGAAGGCCCGGGCGCGGCTCGTGACGGACTACGGTCCGACACCCGCGGTGCTGGGCAGTGCCGGCCGCCTGGGCCAGGTTTTCCTGAACCTCGTCGTGAACGCCGCCCAGGCCATCCCGGACGGGGAGACCGCCCGCCACGAGGTGCGCGTGTCGACGCGCACGGACGGGGCTGGCCGGGCGGTGGTGGAGGTCCGCGACACAGGGTGCGGCATGTCCTCCGCCATCCTGGCGCGCATCTTCGAGCCCTTCTTCACGACGAAACCTTTGGGGGTCGGGACCGGGCTCGGCCTCTCCATCTGCCGGAACATCGTGTCGAAGCTGGGCGGAGAGCTCTTCGTGGAGAGCGAGCCAGGCCGAGGGACGACCTTCCAGGTGGTGCTGCCCCCCGCGCCGCAGGCGGCAAGCGCAGCCGATCGAAGCTGGCCCGAGCGCTAGCTTCGCTACCGGAGCAGCCCCAGCGAGCGCAGCGCGACGAGCACCTCCGCGCGCGCCGGGCTCCCCGCCCCGCGAGCGGCTCCCTGGGCAAGGCCGTCCACGATCTCGTTCACCGCGTGCCCGTCGTGCCCGCGCACCCAGGCGTAACGAACGGAGAGCTCGCGCGAGCGGCCGTCGAGCGCCTCGATGAGGTCGCGGTTCAGCACCGGGCTCCCTCCCGAGGTCACCCACCCTTTTCGACGCCACCCGTGAATCCACCGGGTGAGCGCGTCCACCACGTACCGGGAATCGGAGAACACCTCGACCGCTGCGCCGGCGGGGAGGCCCTCCAAGGACTCCAGCGCGGCGCGCAGCTCCATGCGGTTGTTGGTGATGGCATGCGAGCCGTCAGCCTGCCAGCGCGTGCCGCCGAAGCGGAGCGCGTTGCAGGTGCGGTCCACCACCACGAACCCGGTGCCGCCCGGGCCGCCGGGGTTCACCAGCGCCGAGCCATCGACGAAGGCGACGAAGCGGGCCTCGACCGCCGTTCCGGGCAGCGCGGGGGCGCCTGCGTCGCGCGCCGCGCCTTCCGCCCGCCCGCGCTTCACCGGCCGCGCTGCGAGGCGCGCCGCTGCGGCTGCTGCGCGAGGAAGGCGTTCTTGGGCTTTCCTCCGCGGCTCTTGTCGTGCTCGACGACCGGCGCGTCGGACGGGGCGGGCTCCTCCGCGCTCGGGATCACCGGCGCGCGGTGCTGCACCGGCTTGCCGGACTTCTTTCGCTTCTTGCTCACGGGCATGGCATCCCTCCAGAGATCGCTGTCAGATGCGCCGGGGAGCTCGCCTTGTCAACGCCGAAGCTCCTCGCAGAGGAAGGCTGCCGCGCGCTTTTCGGCGAAGAACTCGAAGCGCCAGGGCAGCCCCGCCACGAACCCGACGTGTCCGCCCGCGGGGTAGGCCTCGAAGCGCACGCGCGGATTGGCGCGCGCCGCCTCGAGCGGCAACGCGGCGCGGGGGACCATCGGGTCGTCCAGGGAGGCGAGCGCGAGGAGCGGGCGGCGGACGCCGGCGAGGTAGCGCGCCGCGGAGGAGCGGGCCCAGTAGTCCTCCGCGCTCTCGAAGCCGTGCACGGGCGCGGTGAAGTGGGTGTCGAAGGCGGCGAAGGTCCGGCAGGCGGCGACGGCGCGCGCGTCCACCCGGCCCGGGAAGCGCCGCGCGAACTCCGCCCCGCGGCGCCGCAGCGTGCGCAGGAAGCGCTCGCGGTAGAGCCAGCCCATGCCGCGCCCCGCGTCGATGGCCGCCGCGCAGCGGGCGAGGTCCCAGGGCACCGAGACCACCGCCGCCGCGCGCAGCTCCGGCGGCAGGGCGTCGCCGCGCTCGCCCAGCCACTTGGCAGCGATGTTCCCGCCGAGGGAGAAGCCCATGAGGCCGAGCGGCCGTCCCGGGCGCTCGGCCACCAGCCTCGCCACCACCTGGGCCACGTCGCCCGTCTCGCCGGAATGGTAGCGCCGCGGCAGCCGGTTGGGCTCTCCGGAGAGGCCGCGCAGGTTCACCGCCACCACCGAGAGCCCGCGCTCGCGCGCCGCGGAGACCATGCGCAGCACGTAGGGCACGCGACTCGAGCTCTCGAGCCCCGGCAGCACCACCACCGTCGGGCCGTCCGGGTCGCCGTGCCGGTCGAGGTCGAGGAAGTCTCCGTCGTCGAGCTCCAGCCGCTCCGTGCGGGCCGTGAAGGCGCGCGGCCGATGCGCGAGCCTCGCGAAGATGGTCATGAGGTGCGGGCCCGGGAGCCAGCGCGCAGGCGCGTAGCTCATCGCGCGCTCGCCCGGGGAAAGAGCGCCTCGCCGCGCCGGAGCCGCCAGGCGCGCTCGGCCGCGGCCGCATGGAGCTCTTCGAGCGCGCGGGCGGGGCCGGGCTCGCCGAGGACGCGCAAGGCGGCCGCGATGGCCTCCAGCGTCGAGACGCCGCCCGCCACCGTGGGCCGCCGGATGGGAGCGATGCCGGGCGCGCGGCTCGCCCGCGCCGGTGGCAGCGCCAGGCGGGGCAGGGCGCGCAGGGCCGGGACGCGCTGGATCATGCGCCGGGCCTGCGTCCAGGTGGCGTCGAGCACCACCACCTGCCGCGGCGGCGGCGCGAGGGGCGCGGGGTGTGGCGAGGGGAAGAGCACCACCGTCCCCGGCTCCTCCAGCGCGCAGAGATCGGGCGCCGGGCCGGGCATGGCGTAGTCGACGAGCCGCAGCTCGGGCATGGCGAGCGCGGCCCATCGGCCCGTGTTGGAGGAACGGGTCACCTCGCTGGCGTGGCGCAGGACGAGGAACCGCGTCCGCGAGACGACGCGCGGCACCTCCGGGCAGAGGCACTCGCAGGGCGGGAAAAGGCACGCCGGGCAGCGGGAATCGAGGTCGGGGCGGGCGTGCGACATGCTCACAACCTACGCGGCAGGGAGGCCCGTCGGAAACATCCGACTTCCGCGCCGGAGGCAGGGACAGCGCCGCGCAGGTGCGCGTGGGCCCCTGCGAGCAGGAGGGGGCCCATGACGAGCTTTGCTCGGCAGGGGAGGGCGCAGGCCTCTTTCAGATGAACTCGAGGAGCGCCCGCGCGACTGCCGCGGGCTGGTGGCGCATCATCATGTGGCCCGCGCCCTCGATGACGACGTGCTTCGCGCGGCGGAACGACCCCAGGCGCGCCGGGTAGTCGATGGGCACGCGCTCCGAGTGCTCGCCGTCGACGAGCAGCACCGGGCACTGGATGGCCGTCCAGAACGCGCGCGCATTGTCGGTGCGGAAGGAATAGGGGCTGCGGGTCATGTGCAGCGGGTCGTGGAGGAACTCGTACCCGCCGTTCGCGGCCCGCGTCCCGTGCTCCGCGATGAAGCGGGCCTCCTCCGGGGGGCAGAGCGGATCGTGCTGGGAGATGCGCTGCGCAGCGTCGTCCAGCGTCCGGTACACGCGCTGCCGGTGCGTGTGGACGCGGCGCACGCCGTGCGTCCACTCCACCACCCGGTGCGGCAGGAGCTCCGGGCTCAGCTCCGGGACGCGGATGCCCTCCATCATCACGACCCGGCGCACCCGCTCCGGGAAGGCCCCCGCGAAGTACCCGGTGACGTTGCCTCCCATCGAATGGCCGACGAGAGCCAGCCGCTCGCGCGCGAGCGCATCTACCAGGTCGGCCACGTCGAGCACGTAGTCCATGAAGTGATAGTAGCCGCCCGCGCCCACCCGCTCGGTGAGCCCGTGTCCGCGCAGATCCACCGCCACCACGTGATGGCCCGCCGCCGCGAGGACCGGCGCGACGCGGTGGTAAGCCCAGGCGAGGTCGAGGAAGCCGTGCAGGCAGAGGACGGTGGTCGCACCGCCTCCATCCCAGGTGAGGACGTGGTGCTGCAGGCCGTTCGCGAGGACGGTCGAGGAGGTCGGCTCCATGCCGCCCTTCAACCGTCGTCCGGGTCCGGCTCGTCGGACAGCAGGAAGAGGTTCACGCCGCGGCGGGTCAGGCCGTTCTCGGCCATGAGCGCGTCGAGCTCGAGCGTGGCGAGGTCGTCGGCCAGCGGCTCCAGGTGCAGATCCTTCTGCGCGTGGAAGAACTTCGTGTACGTCTTGCAGGCGCTGCACGCCTCGGCCCGGGCGCTGGAGCCTCCGCCCGCCTCCGCGGCGCAGGAGGTGAGGCTCCGCGTCTCGCCGCACGCCACGCACTGCGGCCGCCCGTGGTGCCACTGCGTTGCGCAGAGGCTGCACACGAGGTAGCGCACCTCGTCCTCGGCGAGCACCACCCCCGCCACCGGCAGGGCGCCGCACACCGGGCAAGAGCGCCCACCGGGAGCCACCGCATCCGGGTCGAGCGAGGCGGCCACGGTGGCGAAGTACACCTGGAGCCCCGCCGCGACGAAGGGTCCTGCGGCGAGGTCGGTGCCGTGCACGGCGTTCTCCAGCGCCGCGTCGGCGAGCGCCTCCAGCTCGGGAGGCGGCATGGCGGCGATCATCTCCAGGGCCGCCTTACCCTCCTCCGGCATGCGCGCCCGGCGCGCGACCTCGAGGAGCACCGTGCCGAGCGTCCCGCGCCACTCCGGCCGCCGATCGTGCAGCGCCGCGTCGAAGGGGCGCTCCAGCGGCAGGCGGCGCTTGCTCTGCGGCAGCTTCAGCGCAGCGGCCGCCACCGCCTGGGCGGCGGCGAGGTGGCCCAGGAGCCTCAGGTACTCCCCCATGCCGTGGTTCTTCGAGAGCTTGGCGAAGCGCTCCGCCCGCCGGGTGAACAGCAGCCGGGGGTCGGGCAGGCGCAGCTCCGGGATGGGCCCGTCGCCTGCGCCCTCCAGCGACTGCGGGTCGGTCACGGGTTCACCTCGGGCGTGCGCGTCATCGTCATCGGGCAGGGTACTTAGAGTTTCCTGCCGAGCTTCGCTTGGCAGGGGAGGGCGCAGCCTCTATCAACAATCCGGCCATGCCCGAAGGCGAGCTCATCCTCGAGACCCGCGGCCTCACCAAGGAGTTCGCCGGCTTCTTCGCGGTGAAGGACGTCGCCCTGCGCGTGCGGCGCGGGACGGTCCACGCGCTCATCGGCCCGAACGGCGCGGGAAAGACCACCGTCTTCAACCTGCTCACCCGCTTCCTGCCCGCCACCCGAGGCTCCATCCTCTACCGCGGCGAGGACGTGACCCGGGCGCGACCGGCGGAGCTGGCGCGCCGCGGCATGGTCCGCTCGTTCCAGATCTCGGCCGTGTTCGCGAACCTGTCGGTGCTGGAGAACGTGCGCGTCGCCCTGCAGCGGAAGCTCGGGACCTCGTTTCACTTCTGGAAGAGCGAGCGAAGCCTCGAGGCGCTCGACGGCCGGGCGGTGGAGCTTTTGGCCCAGGTGGACCTCGCCGCGTTCAAGGACGTGCTCGCAGTGGAGCTGCCCTACGGGCGCAAGCGCGCGCTCGAGCTCGCCACCACGCTGGCGATGGAGCCGGAGCTCATGCTGCTCGACGAGCCTACGCAGGGCATGGGGCACGAGGACGTGGGTCGGGTGACGGAGCTCATCGCCAAGGTCGCCGAGGGGCGCACGGTCCTCATGGTGGAGCACAACCTGTCCGTCGTGGCCGACCTCTCCGACACCATCACCGTGCTGCAGCGAGGGTCCGTGCTGGCCGAGGGCCCCTACGCAGAGATCTCGCGGGACCCGCGCGTGCTCGAGGCGTACATCGGCAGCCCCGACGCGGACGCGGCCTGACGTGGCGGAACCCCTCGACACGCCGCCGGTCGAGCTCCTGCGCATCACCGACCTGCACGCGTTCTACGGGGAGTCGCACATCCTGCACGGGGTCGACCTGACCGTCCGCAAGGGGGAGCTCGTCACCCTGCTGGGCCGCAACGGCTCCGGCCGGACCACCACGCTGAAGGCGATCCTGGGGCTCGTCGGCCGCCGCACCGGCTCGGTGATGATGAACGGGCGGGAGACGATCCGCATGCAGCCGCATCAGATCGTGCACCTCGGCATCGGCTACTGCCCGGAGGAGCGAGGCATCTTCGCGAGCCTGTCGGCGGAGGAAAATCTCATGCTGCTCCCGGAGGTGGGGTCGGGCGGCATGCCGCTGGAGGAGATCTACGGGATGTTCCCGCAGCTGCAGGAGCGGCGGAAGAGCCAGGGCACGCGCCTCTCCGGTGGCGAGCAGCAGATGCTCGCGGTGGCTCGCATCCTGCGCATCGGCGCCCGGCTCCTGCTCCTCGACGAGATCACCGAGGGGCTCGCCCCGGTCATCGTCCAGGCGCTGGGGCGGGTGGCGCGGACCCTCAAGGAGCGCGGGTTCACGGTCGTCCTCGTCGAGCAGAACTTTCGCTTCGCTGCGCCGCTCGCCGACCGGCACTACGTGATGGAGCACGGACGAATCGTGGACATGATCCCGAAAGAGGAGCTCGCCTCCAGCATGGAGAGGCTCCACCGCTTCCTCGGCGTCTGAACGCGCCGCCACCCACACCGGAGGTCTACAGATGAAGAGCCTCGTGAAGTGCCTCGCCGCGCTCCTCCTGGCGCCGCTCGCCGCGCGCGCGGCGGACGCCAAGATCTCCGACGGCGCCGTCCGCATCGGCGTGCTCACCGACATGACCGGGTACTACTCCGACCTCTCCGGCCCCGGCTCGGTCCTGGCCGCCAAGATGGCCATCGCCGACTTCGGCGGTAAGGTCGGGGGCGCGCCGGTGGAGCTCCTCTCGGCCGACCACCAGCTCAAGGCGGACGTGGCCTCGAACACCGCGCGCAAGTGGTTCGACGAGGACAAGGTGGACGCGGTGGTGGACCTGGTCTCGTCCTCCACGGCGCTCGCGGTGATGCCCGTCGCGAACGAGAAGAAGCGCATCGCGCTCCTCTCCGGGCCCGGCACCACGGCCATCACCGGCGAGAAGTGCAACCCGTACACCGTTCACTACACGTACGACAACTGGGCGCTCGCCAACGGCACCGGGCGCGAGGTGGTGAGCGGCGGCGGCAAGACCTGGTTCTTCATCACCGCCGACTACGCCTTCGGAAAGTCGCTCGAGGAGGACACTGCAGCGGTCGTGAAGGCCGCCGGCGGAAAGGTGCTGGGCTCGGTGCGCCACCCGTCCCCGGGAACCACTGACTTCTCGTCCTACGTTCTCCAGGCGCAGACCTCTGGCGCGCAGATCGTCGGGCTCGCCAACGCGGGGCAGGACACGGTGAACGCCATCAAGGCGGCCAACGAGTACGGCCTCACCAAGACGCAGAAGCTGGCCGGGCTGCTCATCTTCATCTCCGACATCCACAGCCTCGGGCTGCAGACGGCGAAGGGGCTTTACGCCACCACCGCCTTCTACTGGGACACGAACGACGCGACGCGGTCCTGGGCGAAGAAGTTCCAGTCCCACCCGGACAACAAGAAGAAGGCGATGCCGACCATGGTCCAGGCGGGCGTCTACTCGTCGGTGAAGCACTACCTGGAGGCGATCCAGGCGGCCGGTACCGACGAGCCCGACGCGGTGATGGCGAAGATGAGGGCGACCCCGGTGAACGACTTCTTCGCGAAGAACGGCCACATCGGGCCGGACGGGCTGCACCGCCACGACATGTACCTCGTGCAGGTGAAATCGCCGGAGGAGTCGAAGGGGCCGTGGGACTACTACAAGGTGCTGAAGACCATCCCGGCGTCGCAGGCCTTCCCAACCGTGGAACAGCAGAAGTGCCCTTCGGCGGCGGCGGCGGCGGCGCCGGCGAAGAAGTAGGCGAAGCCGGCCCGAGTCGACCTTGCTTCAGGCCCTCTTCGGCCAGCTTCTGCTCGGCCTCATCAACGGGTCGTTCTACGCGCTCCTGTCGCTCGGGCTGGCCATCATCTTTGGCCTGCTCGACGTCGTGAACTTTGCCCACGGCGCCTTCTACATGGCGGGGGCGTTCGCGGCCTGGATCGGGCTATCGGTTCTCGGCATCGGCTACTGGCCGGCGCTCCTCCTCGCTCCGGCGGCGGTGGGGCTCTTCGGGATCGTGCTGGAGCGCACCATGCTGCGGAGGCTGTACGGGCTCGACAACCTGTACGGCCTCCTCTTGACGTTTGGCCTCACCCTCATCATCGAGGGGCTGTTCCACCAGCAGTACGGCAACTCCGGTAGCCCCTACCCTGTGCCCGAGGCGCTCCAGGGTGGTGTGCGGCTGCCGTTCATGTACCTGCCGCTCTACCGGGCATGGGTGGTGGGGGTGTCCGTCGCGGTGTGCCTCGGCTGCTGGCTCGTCATCGAGAAGACCCGTCTCGGCAGCTACCTGCGGGCCGGCACCGAGAACCCGCGGCTCGTGCAGGCCTTCGGCATCAACGTGCCGCTCATGCGAACGCTCACCTACGGCTTCGGGGTGGCGCTCGCCGCCTTCGCCGGCGTGATGGCGGCGCCCATCTACCAAGTCTCCCCGGGCATGGGCTCGAACCTCCTCATCGTCGTCTTCGCGGTGGTGGTCATTGGCGGCATGGGCTCCATCCTCGGCGCCATCGTCACCGGGCTCGGGCTCGGCATCGTGGAGGGACTCACCAAGTTCTTCTACGCCCCGGCCTCGGGGACGGTGGTGTTCCTCGTCATGGCCATCGTGCTCCTGCTCAGGCCAGCCGGGCTCTTCGGGAGGGCGAGGTGATGGCGCATCTTCCGCTCGCGCAGGGAGGCCGGACGTGACCGCCGCGCTGCGCGCGGGCGCCACCGTGGGCTGGACCTCCGGCCGCGTCCGCCTCGTCTTCGCCCTGATGATCGGGCTCGGGCTCCTGCTCCCTTACCTCGTCTACCCCGTCTTCATCATGAACGTGCTCTGCCTCGCTCTCTTCGCGAGCGCGTTCAACCTCCTCCTCGGCTACACCGGGCTCCTCTCCTTCGGCCACGCCGCCTTCCTGGGCTCGGCCGGCTACCTGTGCGGGCACGCGGTCAAGGTCTGGGGGCTGCCTCCCGAGCTCGGCCTCCTCCTCGGCACCGGGCTGGCCGCGGTGCTGGGGCTCGCCTTCGGCGGCCTCGCCATCCGCCGGAGCGGCATCTACTTCGCCATGATCACGCTCGGGCTGGCGCAGATCGTGTTCTTCCTCTGCGTGCAGTTCCCGCAGACGGGCGGGGAGGACGGCCTGCAGGGCGTACCGCGCGGCAGGCTCCTCGGGCTCCTCCCGCTCGATCACCCTCTCGCCATGTACTACTTCGTGTACGCCATCTTCCTTCTTGGCTTCGGGCTGGTGTACCGCACCATCCACTCGCCCTTCGGCCACGTGCTGCGCTCGATCCGCGAGAACGAGCCGCGCGCGCTGTCGCTCGGGTACGACGTCGATCGCTACAAGCTCGTAGCCTTCGTCATCTCCGCAGCGCTCACCGGCCTCGCCGGCGCGACGAAGACGCTCGTCTTCCAGTTCGAGTCGCTGACCGACGTCCACTGGCACACCTCGGGCTCGGTGGTCCTCATGACGCTCCTCGGCGGCATGGGCACGGTCATGGGCCCCTCCGTCGGCGCGCTCGTCGTCGTCACGCTGGAGAACTACCTCTCAGGCCTCGGTTCCTGGGTCACGGTCATCACCGGCTGCGTCTTCGTGGTGGGCGTGCTCGCCTTCCGGAAGGGCTTCGTGGGCGAGGCCATCGCCATGCTGAAGAGGTTTCCGTTCTGAACGGGCGTCAGCCCGTACCGACGAGGGGCCGCGGGGAGCGCGGTACGCGGCCCTCCCTCCTTGGTCATGCATCGGAGCGCGCCGCGCTCCGGGTCACCCATTCGATGATCGCCGTGCGCAGGGCCGCATGGAGGGGCAGGCCCTCTCGCTTCGCAGCTTCCTCGAGCCGCTCCCAGACCTCAGCCGGGAAGCGGACGGAGCGGGGAGTCGTCGGCCCCACCTCCTCGCCCTTCTTCGGGCGGCCGCGTCGGCTCGAGAGATGGACGCCGCCGGGGAGGGCGAGGCCCTCCTTGGCGATGCGCGCTGCGTAGGGGTTCGGCCGCCAGGTTCCGTCTTTGAGGCTCACCTCCGGCATCTCGCGAAGTGAGGCGCGCGAGGGTGGCGCCTCGGTTCGCCGGCCCACCTGCTTACTTGCCTTCTTCATGGTCCCTCCTCTCGCGCTTGGTTGTCCGGCGAGCGCTGATGATACGGATTTCCTCTTCGGACTCGACGTGAACGCACACAAGCAGGCGTCCACCGCGCGACGTGCCGACGATGATGCTGCGCACTTCCGGGTGTTCGTCGTCCGGTTGCACCACCGCGAGCTCGTGGTCGAAGACGGTCGCGGCATCCTCGAACGAGACCCCGTGCTTGCGCACGCTCGATGCTGCCTTCCGAGGGTTCCAGGTGAAGCGCAAGATATAGTATTACTTTAGTCGGAAGCTCGCGGCAACACGGGGTCGCCTTCGCGTAGCGTGCTGCGCAAGCCGAGCCAGGCGGGTAAGGGATCTTTCGACCCAAGGAGAAGCCATGCCCCGTCAGGTGGAAGGCCGCGTCGCGTTCGTCACCGGTGCCGCCAGCGGCATCGGGCTCGCCATCGCGCAGGCGCTGGCAGAGGAGGGTGCCAAGGTGGCGCTGTCGGACGTTCGCGAGGACGCGGTGCGCGAGGCGGCCCGGGAGGTCGCGAAGGCCAGCGGCGGGACGGCCATCGCGCTCGCCTGCGACGTGACGAAGGAGTCCGAGCTCACGGCTGCGCTCGATGCCTGTGCCCGAGAGCTCGGCCCGCTCGACATCCTCGTCAACAACGCTGGCCTGCAGTTCGTCTCGCCGCTGGAGTCGTTCCCCACCGAGAAGTTCGAGCTCTTGGTGAAGGTGATGCTGGTGGCGCCATTCATCGCCACGAAGCACGTCTTCGCTGGAATGAAGGAGCGCCGCTTCGGCCGGATCATCAACATGGCCTCGGTGAACGGCCTCGTCGGCTTCGCGGGGAAGGCCGCTTACAACAGCGCGAAGCACGGGCTCATCGGGCTCACCAAGGTGGCCGCTCTGGAGGGCGCCCAGGCCGGCGTGACCGTGAACGCGATCTGCCCCGGTTACGTGGACACGCCCCTCGTCCGCAACCAGCTCGGCGACCTCGCCCGCACGCGCGGCGTCCCTCTGGACCGGGTCATGGACGAGGTCATCTTCCCCATGGTGCCCATGAAGAAGCTGCTCCAGACGAGGGACGTGGCGGACTACGCCCTCTTCCTCGCGAGTGACAAGGCGGGGTGCGTGACGGGACAGGCGGTGGTGGTGGACGCCGGGTACACCGCGCAGTAGCTCTTCGGCGCTTGGCCTAGGTCAAGGCGCACCTCCAGGCGCCATGTAGGGTGAGCCATGCTCCCCGTCGTGCGCCGCGCCAGTCTCGCACGAGCGCTCGCCGCCCTCCTGGCAGGCACCGCTTCCGCAGGGGAGCCCGCCCCGCTCTACGCAAGCCTCGCCCCTGCTCCGGCCGCGGCCGCGCGGCTGAGCACCGGAGGGCTGCCGGACGCGGAGTCGCTGGTGGAAGGCGCCCTGCCGCCCCCGCCCGAGAGGGTGGTGCTGGTCACCAAGGGCTTCGGGACGGTGACGGTGAACCACAAGGCGCACCTCGCGCTGCGCGTGCATTGCGCCGCCTGCCACGGGCCTGGTCCCGTGACGAAGCTGCATCCGATGCAGGTGCGCGTCGCCCACGAGCGGTGCATCGGCTGCCACCGGGAGACCGAGAAGGCGCCGCAGGGCTGCCGCGGGTGTCACGTGGTCGCGCCTCCAGCGCCGGCGCCCAGCAAGGTCGCCGCAGCCTCGACGGGCGCCGCGGCAGCGGTGACCCTCGCGGCGGCGTCGCCCGCAGCAGCTGCCGCGAACCCTGCCCGGGCGGCCTCGAGCAGCGCAGCCGGGCCGGCCGGCGGCGCCCCCGTCGCGCTCGCCGCCCCCGGACTCCTTCTGACGGCGCAGCGGGAGCGGACGGGCACGCGCCGGGTGGCCGAGCTCGGGTCGGCTGTCCTGATCCCGCGCGGCCGTGGCGGAAGCGCCGGCCCCGCGCTGCGGGTCGCCCTCGAGGACGATGGCTCCTTGTTCACGCAGAGCCTCGAGTCCACGCTCTCGCGCGATGGCGCCGCCGGAAGGACGGTCGGGCTCCTCGGCTTCGGAAAGTCGATCCCCCTCGGCTCGCGCGCAAGCTTGAGCGCGCTCCTCGTGGGCGGCTTCGACGCGGTGGGCGTGCCCAGCCTCACGGTGATGCCCGCGGCGGGGGTGCGGCTCGGGGCGCGGCTCCGCAACGGGTGGCCCTTCGCGCACGTCATCTCCCTCGAGGTCACCGGTCTCGCCGACCTCACCCGGCCCCGCGCCGCGGGGGGCGACTCGGCCGGCCGGGAGCTGCTCGGGTTGGGCGCGAGCGTGGGTGTCCCCCTCGGTGACACGCGCTGAAGCGGCTCGCGTTGTCGCGGGTCAAGGACCGGGGTCGGGGCGTGTGCGAGGGTCCCGCGTCCCGTTCAGCTCTCCCCAGGAGGAGACATGAGGCTTCTCGCCCCGATCGTCGCCGTCGCGCTCGCAGCCGTGCTCGTTCCGTTCACCGCCCTCGCCGCGGGCGGGCACGATTCCATCGGCTGCTCCGGCTGCCATTCCCTGCACGCCGCCAAGGGTGCTGCCTCGTTCGCGGTGGCGCCCAACACCAAGTACCTGAATCCCAAGACCAACAAGCCGTACCAGGGCATCACCGCGCTCTGCCTCGCTTGCCACCAGGACTCCGACAAGGGAGGCCAGGGCTACGCGCCCATCTCCCAGCACGTCAGCCACCCCTTCGACCTCGATCAGGTGAACCCCAAGGTGGCGCGGGTGCCGGCCGAGATGCTCCACAACGGCCGCTTCGAGTGCATGGGCTGCCACGACCCGCACCCGGCCAACGCCAACTACAAATACCTTCGCGTCGACACCTCGGGGGGAAAGAACATCGACCGCTTCTGCGGCACGTGCCACGCCTCCAAGGCCGACGCAGGGGCGCTGACCGAGAAGGCCGTGCAGACGGTTCCCGCCGCCAAGGCCCCCGCCAAGAAGAAGTGACGAAGGGACTAGAAGCGGCTCGGGTCCTTCAGGACCGCGCACACCTGCAGGGCCCGCAGGCCGTTCGGCTTGCACTCCGGAACGGTGCGGCAGACGGCCTGGCAGTCGAAGCCGTTCTTCACGCGGCAGACGCGCCGGGTGCCGAGGTTCTGGCACTCGGCGTGACAGCCCTGGGCCTCGACGATGATCTGGTCGCCCTGCTCCAGGATAAAGCTGTCGTCGCCCGGCCCCCGGGCCGCGGCGGTGCCGGCGATGGCGATGGCGGCGACCGCCGCGACCGTGATGAGGTGAACCGCATAGGCGCGCATCGAGGCTCCTGTGGCGTGAAGACGGGTCGCCAGGCCAGATCATTCAGCATGGCGGTGCCGCGCGCGAGCGGAAACTGCCCAGCCAGACCTCATCGTCACGCGGGCGGCGTCGCGGTCCGGCTACCGCCGTCGATTCCCTCGCCCGGGGAAGGCGCGGAGCGCTCGCTCGCCATCGTCACCGCGACCTTCGCAGCCGCCTTGGCGAGCCGGTAGGCGGCGCGATCCACAACCTCGTGCGCCTCGTCCCGCAACTTCGCCAGCACGTAGCCCGATAGTGACATCTCCACGGGCGGCGGCCGGGGCCGTCTGGACTTCGCCACCGCCCGATCCTCGGGGCTGCTCCCCCCCTGCTGCGGGGACTCGTCGTCGCAGAAGCGTCCGCAGGCGGCCTGGGCCGGGAGGGCGGCGCAGGCGAGCAGGGCGGTGAGCGCGAGGGAGGAGAGGCGGGAGGTCATGGTCGGGCACCCTCTGTGAGGATCCGTCCATACCCGAGGCCGGAGGGAGCGACCCGCACCGATCGGGGCGCCCCCGCGCTCGGGCCATCCTCCCGGGGGCGCGGGCACGTGCTCTGCGCTAACCACATCGCCCCGGACGAGCGGGCGGTCGCCGCGGTCGAGAGCCGGGCAGGAGGAACCTCGCATGCGCATCGGAGTGCCGCTCGAGACGGCGGCGCTGGAACGCCGTGTCGCGCTCGTTCCCGACACGGTCGGACGACTGGTGAAGGCGGGCCACGAGGTGGGGGTGCAGCGCGGGGCGGGGAGGGCGGCGGGCTTCCCGGACGCGCAGTACGAGGCCGCCAAGGCCGTCCTGTTCGACGACGCGGCGGGGCTCTACGCCCGCTCCGAGCTCGTCCTCAAGGTGCAGCGCCCGTCCGCCGCGGAGGCGGGGCAGTTCGCGCAGGGGGCCATCCTGGTGGCGCTCATGGCGCCGGCCAGCGCGGGCGAGATCCTCCCCGCGCTCGCGGAGCGGCGGATCACGACGCTCGCCATGGAGCTCGTCCCCCGCATCACCCGGGCCCAGTCCATGGACGCGCTCTCGTCGCAGGCGAACCTGGCGGGCTACAAGGCGGTGGTCATCGGCGCCGAGGCGATGAACCGCATCCTGCCCATGATGACCACCGCCGCAGGCACGCTCGCGCCGGCCAGGGCCTTCATCCTGGGCGCCGGCGTGGCCGGGCTGCAGGCCATCGCCACCGCCCGCAGGCTGGGCGCGGTGGTGTCCGCCTTCGACGTCCGGCCCGTGGTGAAGGAGCAGGTTCAGTCGCTCGGCGCCAGCTTCGTCGAGGTGCCGGTTCCGGTGCAGGCGGAGGGGCAGGGCGGCTACGCCAAGGAGCTCGCCGAGGACCAGCAGCGGCGCGTGCTGGAGGCCATCGCGAAGCACATCGTCTCCCAGGATCTGGTGGTGACCACCGCCCAGATCCCGGGCCGCCCCGCGCCGCGGCTCATCACCGCCGCCATGGTGCGGAGCATGAAACCGGGCGCCGTGATCGTCGATCTCGCGGCGGAGTCGGGCGGCAACTGCGAGCTCAGCAAGGCGGGCGAGTCGGTGGACGCGGACGGGGTGCTCGTGCTCGCGCCCGTCAACGTGCCCTCCACGCTCGCCTTCCACGCCAGCCAGACCTACAGCCGGAACGTGCAGTCGCTGCTGGGGCACCTCCTCGACAAGGAGGGAAAGCCCAAGCTCGACATGGCAGATGAGATCACCGGCGCCATGGCCATGACGTTCGGGGGGGAAATCAGGAAGCGGTGAGGGGGGACGTAGGTCGCGGTCGGGGGTCGGGGGTCGGGGTCGGGGGTCGCGGTCGGGGGTCGGGGTTCGCAGGTCGGGGTCGGGGTCGGGGTCGAGGTTCGC
>JBBQEB010000043.1:0-25640 GCA_038320275.1 Myxococcales bacterium
GAGCGGAGGCGTGGCCTCCGGAGGACGAACGCGTGCCCGACCCCCGTCCGGCGCCGTGGCCTCCGCCGCGGGCGAGCGCGCCGCCCGGCAGCGCCGCCAGGGCCAGCGCCAGGATGAAGGGCTCGAGCCGCATGGTGCCTCCTCGTTCCGGGCGAGCGGCGAGACTACCACTCCTGGTGAGGTCTACAGTTCCACCTTCGGCAGCCGGGACAGGGAGTCCCGGATCTTCTCCTCCGGGTACGCGAAATCCTCCAGCCCGCCCGAGAGGTACGTGTCGTACGCGGCCATGTCGAGCTGGCCGTGTCCGGAGAGGCCGAAGAGGATCACCCGCTTCGTGCCCTCCTCCTTCGCCCGAAGGGCCTCGTCGATGGCGCCGCGGATGGCGTGCGACGACTCGGGCGCGGGGACGATCGCCTCCGTGTTTGCGAACTGGAGCGCGGCCTCGAAGCAGGCGCGCTGCGGATAGGCGCGCGCCTCGATCTGGCCGGCCGCGACGAGGTGCGAGACGAGCGGCGAGGCGCCGTGGTAGCGGAGCCCTCCCGCGTGGATTCCGGGCGGCATGAAGTCGTGACCCAGCGTGTACATCCGCACGATGGGCGCGAGCTTGGCGGTGTCGCCGTAGTCGTACGCGAACACGCCCTTCGTGAGCGTCGGGCAGGAGGTGGGCTCCACCGCGAGGAGGCGCACCTTCGAGCCTGCTGCGCGGTCGGCGACGAAGGGCATGGCGAGGCCGCCGAAGTTGGAACCGCCGCCGTGGCACCCGATGACGACGTCCGCCGACTCGCCGGCGAGCGCGAGCTGCGCCTTCGCCTCCTGTCCCACCACGGTCTGGTGGAGGATGACGTGGTTCAAGACGCTGCCCAGCGCGTACTTGGTGTCGTCGTGGGTGGCCGCGTCCTCCACCGCCTCGGAGATGGCGATGCCGAGCGAGCCCTGGCTGTCGGGCGTCGCCTCGAGGATGGCGCGCCCGGCGTGCGTCCGCGGCGACGGCGAGCGGAAGACCTCAGCGCCCCAGAGCTGCATCATGCTCTTGCGGTAGGGCTTCCCCTCGTACGAGACGCGCACCATGTAGACGGTGCACTCGAGGCCGAAGAGCTTCGTCGCGAGCGCCAGCGATGCGCCCCACTGGCCGGCGCCGGTCTCGGTGGCGAGGCGGCGCGTGCCGGCGAGCTTGTTGTAGTAGGCCTGCGGCACCGCCGAGTTGGGCTTGTGCGACCCCGCCGGCGAGACGCCCTCGTACTTATAGTAGATGTGGGCAGGCGTCCCCAGCGCCGCCTCCAAGCGGTGCGCGCGGTAGAGCGGGCTCGGGCGCCACAAGCGATAGATATCCCGCACTGGTTCCGGGATGGGAATCCAGCGCTCCCGCGAGACCTCCTGCTCGATGAGCGCCATGGGGAACAGCGGCGCCAGGTCCTCCGGGCCGAGCGGCTTCAAGGTACCGGGGTGGAGCGGCGGCGCGAGCGCACCGGGGAGGTCGGGGATGACGTTGTACCACTGGGTGGGGAGCTGGTTCTCGCCCAGCAGGATCTTGGTGTCCACGCGCGCCGCCTGTGTTGGTGAGGAGGGCGCATCCGAACCCAGGCGCGGGCAGAGGTCAAGGAGGTCCAAGCTACTCGACCGGATCGAAGCGCGGCGCGAGGAGCGCGCGAACCCGGTGTCTTGCCCTCTCGCGACGGGTCCGGCCGGGCGCACGAGATTGCCGGCAGCGCTTGACGAATAGAGCCCCAACCTTGGGACTCCGAGGGCCTCTGCCGCAACGAGTCTTCGCCCGACCTATGGCGCGCTGCCCCGTCCGAGGGCGCCGGGGACGCGACCTGTGTCAACAGCTTGGCAAGGCCCGCAGTTCGTCGAGCCTCCACGACGCTTTCAGGTCCGAGGTATCGGCCGGTCGCAGCGTGCACCGCAACTGTGGCTCCCAGGGAGTGGCGATGCCTTCATCCGACGACGCGCGCTGCACTTCCGGGGTCCCCGGGCTCGACGACATCCTGAGCGGCGGCTTTCCCAGGGGACGACTCTGCCTGGTGCAAGGCACGCCCGGCGCCGGGAAGACGACGCTCGCCCTGCAGTTCCTCCTCGCGGGCCTGGCCCGCAAGGAGCAAGGGCTCTACGTCTCGATGTCCGAGACGCGCGAGGAGCTGGAGAGCGTCGCAGCCTCGCACGGCTGGTCGCTGGACGGGCTCGACGTGCTGGAGCTCAGCGAGGACGAGCAGGAGGAGAACACCCTCTTCCATCCCGCCGAGGTGGAGCTCGGCGAGCGCATGCAGCTTGCGCGCAACGGCAGGGAGGCGGTGCTCACCGTCTCGGACGACGGCATCGGCATCTCGCGCGAGCACCTGTCGCAGGTCTTCGATCTCTTCATGCAGGCGCCCAGCGCGCTCGACCGCGCGCGCGGCGGGCTTGGGCTAGGCCCGAGCGCCGTGGCGCAGGCGCTGGCAGAGCCCTTCGACATCGCCGTCGTGGACATCGGCTTGCCCGGCTTCGACGGCTACGAGGTGGCGCGCCGCATCCGGGCCGCCATGGGATCGCGCGTGTTCCTCGCCGCCGCCACCGGCTACGGCAGCCGGAGGACACCGTCCGCGCGCTCCAGGCTGGCTTCGACGTCCACCTCACGAAGCCGCTCGCCCTGGGCACGCTGCAGGAACTGCTGCACCGGGCCGGCGACCGCCGGTGACCGGCGGTCGAGCACGGGTTCAGCATCTCGATTCGCGACCCCGAAGGCGGCGGGTCCGCCCAGGTGCGTCCAGGGTCGTGCTTCAACCTGCCGGGACCGCTGGGATTGGTGGTGAGGGGGAGAATCGAACTCCCGACCTAGGGATTATGAGACCCTCGCTCTAGCCGACTGAGCTACCTCACCGAGGCGCGACCTGCGCGTGCCCTGCCGGGCGCGCTGCCGCTGCCTTATAGGGCCTGCCCGAGGGGTGCGTCAACGAGCCTGGCGCGGCCTCCCGGGCGCCGCCGGTCCAGGCCTCGCCTCCCTGCGGTCGTCCTCGTCGCGGGTGGCTCGAACGACCCTCCCCGAATGGCAATCACTGGCGTACATTTCATTGAGGCTCCGCCACCGGCCATTGCACCTTCTTTGTCAGACCACCCTGCTATCACAGACTCATGGCAGCGCCTCGCCTCCAGTCGCCCTCCCCTCAGGTCGCCGTTCTAGCGGAGGTCATTGGCCCGCTGTCGGCGCGCGCCCAGCAGCTCCGTCCGCCTGCGCCATGCGAGATTCCGAGCGTGCTGCGGAACGAGGCGGGGCTGCTCGTCGACCGGCTGCTCATCCGGGTCGCGCGCGGGCGAGGCGCGCTGGACATCGCCATCGGCGAGGGATTGGCGTCGCTGGCTGAACGCGACCGCGCGCTCCGGTTGGGGTTCTCGGGGATTGGCGACTACGCCCGGGAGCGGCTGGGCATCGCCGGCCGGACCGCGCAGGTCATGGCCCAGCTCGCGCGGGAGCTGCGGGCGCGGCCGCTCCTGGCGGCGGCGGTCCGAAGTGGGCAGGTCAGCGCGCGGAAGGCGACGGCCATCCTCGCCGTCGCGCGCGGGGCGGACGAGGCGCAATGGGTGGAGCGGGCGCGCGCGGAGACCGTGCGGGCGCTGGAGGTCGCCGCGCGGGAGGAGCGGGGGCGGAGAACGGGGATGGGGAACGCGACCCGGAACGCGATGATGGTATTGGCCGCTGCCGCCGATGGTGAGGCCGCGGCCGGGCCAGATCCTGAGACCGCGATTGGGACCCTGACCGCGACGACGACCACGAGGGCGACCGCGACCACGGACACGTCCGCGACAGAGACTCCGACCACGACCACGACCACGACCCTGACCCCGACCACGAGGGCGACCGCGACCACGACCGCAACCATCACCTCGACCGATAACACCCCCAAGACCGACGCTGAGACCGCGCCAGTCACCGACGACACCGCCGACACCGACGACCCTTGGGAACGGGTCTACATCCGCGTCGAGCCCGCCGGTCGAGCCCGGGTTGACGAGGCGCTCGACCTCGCCGGCAAGCTGCTCGGCGCCACCTCTCCCAAGTGGCAGCGGGTGGAGACGCTCTGCCAGGAGTACCTGGGTGCCCACCCTGTCCCCGACGGCTGCGAGGAGGAGCTCATCAGCGCGCGCGTCCCGGAATGGCTGCCGCGGGTGAAGGAGCTCCTGGAAAAGGAGATGGACAGCTGGCGCTTCCTCGACCGCTGCCACGCCATTCACCTCGCCGACCACGGCACGGAGCCCTGGACAGGTATCACCGGCGAGGCGGCGCCCGGACCGACCTCCAGCAATCCCGGCAAACTCGACGCCGAGCTGCGGCGGCTGGTCGCGCTGCGCGACCGCTGGGACGAGGTGCTGGGGCACCTCGCCCTGCTGCTCAAGATGCTGGGGCTCTGGCGCGACATGAAGTTCGCTACCTTCGGCCAGTACTGCGCCGAACGGCTCGGCATGGCGGAGAGCACCGTCGCCCAGCGCATCGCCCTGGAGCGCAAGCTGTACGGGCTACCCGCCCTCCGCGAGGCCATGCGCGAGGGGCGCATCTCCTACGAGAAGGCCCGGGTGGTCGCCCGGCACGCGAATGCCGACACCGAGGCGGCCCTCATCGCCAGGGCCGAGGCGGACACCTGCATCGCGCTCCGTCGCGAACTGGACGACGAGCGCGACGCCGAGGCCCGGAAGCGCGCCCCGGAGGACCTCCACCTGGCCATGCCGAGCCGCGTGGCCGGACTTCTTCGCTCCGCCTGCGGCGCCGCCCAGGAGGTCGCGAAGCACAAGACGGGCCTGTGGACCCCGCCGGGCGAATGCCTCGTCCGCGTCGCCGACCACTTCATCGACACCTGGAAGGAGGTCCTCCGGGAGCGGAGCACCCCACAGAAGCGTGCGCTGGCGCGGGACAAGGGCTTCTGCCAGGTGCCAGGCTGCAGCCGGGCGGCCGTCCACGCCCACCACCTCACCTTCCGCTCGGCGGGGGGAACAGACGAGCCGGAAAACCTCGTCTCCCTCTGCGCAGCCCACCACCTGCACGGCATCCACGCCGGCTACCTGCGCGTGACGGGCCTGGCCCCCGACAGGCTCACGTGGGCCGTGCCATGACGCACGGCGGACTACCCACGGGCTACGGCCCACGGAACGCGTTCCCGCTGGCTCGGGACGAAGCGAGCACGCCGGCGGCGCCGGACCCCTGGTTGAGACGTCTCATACAAAACGTGTAGGCTGTGGGTGTCCCTCCTGCGGCAGGCGCGGCGAGCTCACGTACGATCGGCGTCGCTTCGCCCCACTGCCGCCGCGTACGCTTGGGAGCATCGATGCTGCACACGCTCATGGACGCGCTCTCTCGTATTCCAGCCGAGTCGGTGATGGGTCGCGCGCTTCGGGTCGCCAAGAACGACGTGATAGGCCCCATCATCTTCGGCCGCGGCGGCGAGTACGTCTGCCCGCTGTGCAACTACAGGGGTCCTTTCGTCAACGAGAGACCCGAAACGGGCCTGCGCAAGCACGCGCGATGTTCCCGCTGCAATTCCCTGGAGCGGCATCGCCTGCAGTGGGCAGTCCTGAGCCCGCTCCTGGCCCGCCGGCCCGGTCTGCGCTTGTTGCACGTCGCGCCGGAGCCATGCTTCGCGCCGCTTTTGCGCGGGCTCTGTCGCTACGAGTCGGCGGACCTCACCATGACCCGCGTCGACCACCGCGCCGACCTCAGGCGCTTGCCGTTCGTCGACGCTTCGTACGACGTGGTCTTCGCGTCTCACGTCCTGGAGCACATTCCGGACGACCACCAGGCGCTGCGCGAGGTCCGGCGCGTCCTCTGTCCCGGCGGGTTCGCGGTGCTCCCGGTCCCCATCATCGGACCCACCACCATCGAGTACGGGGCCGCTAATGCACACGAGGCGGGACACGTGCGCTGTCCCGGCGCCGACTATTTCGAGCGGTACCGCGAGTTCTTCGCGCGCGTCGACGTCGTCACCTCGGAGCAGGTCTCCCCGGAGATCCAGCCCTTTGTGTACGAGGATCAGACCCGCTGGCCCGCCACGATGCCGAGGCGACCCTCCGTCCCGGGCGAGCGGCACCTGGATTACGTTCCCATCTGCTGGGCCTAGCGCGCGAGAAGCGAGCGGCCGCGGCAGGAGCGGCGCACGCCGGACTCGACGTGCGCCGCTCGAATCATCGGCGGAACCCTTTCACTCCAGGCTGGGCGTCAGCGCCGGGGGCTCCTCACCGCGCGGCGCGAACAGCGTAGCGCGGAGCGCCCCGATGGCGATGGGGAAGGCCCCCAGCACCAGGAAGATGGTGTCCCCTCCGACGCGCACCCACTCCAGCGTGTGGAAGAGCCCGTGCATCGTGTAGTCGAGCCGGCGCGCGTGCCAGTACCCGTTCTCGACGACGTCCCAGAGCTGAAGGACGCCGGCCGGGAACAGGTCGACCGCCATCATCACGGCGAGCCCCACGTTGAGCCCGATGTAGCCGAGCTTCACGAACTTCTCGGTGGAGCGCCAGGCCTGATCGCTCTGCATCGCCCGCAGGCAGAACACCAGCACGCCGAGGCCCAGCATCCCGAAGACCCCGAACATGGCGCCGTGGCCGTGGTTCGCGGTGAGCGTGGTTCCCACCTCGAAGTAGGAGACGATGGGCGTGTTGATGAGGAAGCCCATGATTCCCGCCCCGACAAAGTTCCACACCCCCACCGCGATGAAGAAGTAGATGGCCCACTTGTACCGGGTCGGCATGTCGTCCGGGTCGGCGGCGGTGCGGTCCGCGGTGCCCTTGCCGAGTCGAATGAAGCCGGACGCGTCGAGCGTGAGCAAGGTGAGCGGCACCACCTCCAGCGCCGAGAAGCAGGCCGCGATGCCCATGTTGAGGGTGCCCTGGCCGGTGAAGTACCAGTGATGCCCCGTGCCCAGGATGCCGCCCATGAGGAAGAGGAGCGCGTCGAGGTAGACGAGCCGGGTGGCCGTGCGGGTGCTGACGAGACCGATGTGCCGGAACATGATGGCGACCAGCACCGTCGCGAAGAGCTCGAAGAATCCCTCCACCCACAGGTGAATGATCCAGAAGCGCCAGTTGTCGATCACCGCGAAGTTGGTGCGCGGCCCGTAGAACAGCGCCGGCAGGTAGAACACCGGGATCGCGGCGGCCGCATAGAGGAAGAGCGCCGAGAGCTCCCCCTTGCCTTCCTTGCGGATGGAAGGGCGCAGCGCGCGGAACATGAGGAACAGCCAGAACAGGAGCCCGACCGCGAGGAGGAGCTGCCAGAAGCGGCCCAGGTCGAGGTACTCGGAGCCCTGGTGGCCGAACCAGAACCAGAGCTTGTCGAGCTTGCCGGTGAGGCTCAGGTACTCGCCGCCGAGGCTGCCGAACACGACCACCACCAGCGCCCAGAACAGCACGTCCACGCCGAGCTTCTGCCGCGCAGGCTCGGCGCCGCCCGCCCAGGGCGCCAGGAAGAGGCCGCCGGCGACCCAGGCGGTGGCGATCCAGAAGATGGCGAGCTGGAGGTGATAGGTGCGCAGCAGGTTGTACGGCAGGAGCCGCACGATGAAGTCGAGCCCGTAGAAGGAGAACGGTTCCACGCGGTAGTGCGCCAGCGCGCCGCCGGCGAGGCTCTGCAGGAGGAACAAGAGCGCCACCACGGCGAAGTACTTGCCGGTGGCCCGCTGGCTGGGCGTGAGCAGGAAGGCCGAACGCGCCGGCTTCATGGGCGGCCCGTCGTCGTCGCCGTGCCAGCCGAGGAAGTGGTACTTGCCGAAGATGAGGAGGATGAGGCCGAGGCCGCCCAGCAGCGAGACCAGGCTGAGCGCGCTCCAGATGTACGCCTCCGTCGACGGCTTGTTGCCCGCGACGGGATCGTACGGCCAGTTGTTGGTGTAGGTGTAGCTCTTCTCGGGCCGATTGGTGACCGTGGCCCAGGTGGCCCAGGAGAAGAACGCGTTCAGCTGCCGGATCTCGTCGGGATCGGAGATCGACTTGGAGGGCAGGCCGGGCGCCTTGTTGGGCGCGGAGAAGTAGTCGGCCCAGTACGCCTCGAGCTGCCGGTAAGCGTCCACTTCACCCGGCGATAGCGTCAGCGTGTTCTTCGCAGGGTCGAAACGGTTCTCCTTCAGCTCGGCCTGCATGGCGCCGGTGACGGTCACCTTCTCCGCGGCGGAGAGCTGCGCGAACGGCTTTCCATACCCGCGCTGCGCGAGGCCCTCGAGGGCGATCTCGGTCGTGCGATGCAGGTATTCGGCGGTGTAGTCCGGGCCGAGGTAGGCGCCGTGGCCCCACAGCGTGCCGTGCTCCATGAGGCCGTGCTTGAAGAAGACCTCCTGCCCGCGCTCCACGTCGTCGCCGCTGAAGACGACCTTGCCCGCGGGATCGACCACGCGCGCCGGGATGGGCGGCGCGTTGGAGTACGTCATGGCGGTGAGGATGCCGAGGCCCGAGAAGCCGAAGATCATCACCAGGATGACGCCGTGGCGCCACCAGTGGGAGAGCGGCTCCTTCTGCCTGGCTTTCGACTCCAAGGAGTCCGGGGGCGGGGGCGGCTTCTTCGCTTTCACTTCCACATCGAGGGATTCCATGGCGCCGCGCATTAGCACGACACGTGCCAACGAGTAAAGTCAGTGGAGAGACTCGGACGTCGGGGTCAGGAGCCGCCCGTGTGCCAAGATGCCTGTGCCAGGAGCCCTGCAGCGTCTGCGGCCTCGACCGCTTCGTGGAGCGCTTCGTACGCTCCGCCGAGCTCGTCGCCGAGAGCCCCGCCATGCAAGCTGCGCTGCGGCTGCTCCACGACTTCGCGGACACGGACGCGCCGGTGGTCATCCGTGGGGAGACCGGAACCGGCAAGGAGCTTGCTGCCCGGGCGCTCCACGCCGCCAGCTCGCGCCGCTCTGCGCCGTTCATCGCCGTGAACGTGGCCGCCCTCCCGGCCGAGTTGCTGGAGTCCGAGCTATTCGGCCACGTGCGCGGCGCGTTCACCGGCGCCGCCACCGACACCCACGGTCTCCTCCAGGCCGCGGACGGCGGGACGCTGCTCCTCGACGAGATCGGCGACATGCCGCTTCCGCTCCAGGCGAAGCTGCTGCGGGTGCTGGAAGACGGCGAGATCCGCCGCGTGGGCGAGACGCGCCCATTCTCCGTGGACGTGCGGCTGGTCTGCGCGACGCACCGGGATCTCGTGCGTGCCGTAGAGGAGGGGCGGTTCCGCGAGGACCTGTTCTACCGCCTGGACGTGCTGTCCTTGGTCCTGCCGCCACTCCGCGACCGGCCCGAGGACATCCTGCCGCTCGCCGCGCAGTTCCTCGCGAAGGAGCCGCGTCCGGCGAAGCTGGGCGAGGCGGCGCGGCAGGCGCTCGTGGGCTACGCCTGGCCCGGCAAAGTGCGCCAGTTCGCGAACGCCATGCGGCGGGGGGCCGCGCTCGCCCGCGGAGGCGAGGTCACGCCGGCGCACCTCCCCGCCGAAGTGCAAAGGCCGGCGCCCCGTGGGTCGCCCGGGGACCTCGGCACCCTCGCACAGGTGGAGCACGACCACGTGTTGCGCGTCCTGGAGCGCTGCGGCGGATCGCAATCGGAGGCTGCCAGGGTGCTCGGCATCGGGCGGAACACGCTGTGGCGAAAGCTGAAGGGGTACGGGACGGGCGGGCGCGGCGTCATGACGCAGAGCGAACCGCGCGGATGAGCGCACGATGGAAAGAGGGAAGGAACGAGGTGCCGCAACATGGCCCGAGTTCTCATCGTCGAAGACGACGCCGAGTTCTGTGAAAGCCTTCGCGAACTGCTCGAGCTCGAGGGCTGCGACGTGCACGCCGTGGGAGCGCTCTACCTGGCCCTCGAGGCTCTCGCCGGCCAGGACCTGTTCGACCTCGTCATGCTGGATCTGCTGCTGCCGGATTCACGGCAGCTCCCGGCGGTGAGAGCCGTCCACAGCGCCACCCGCGCGCGGGTGATCGCCATGACCGCGCTCTCTCCGGACGACGTGCCGCGCGACCTTCCCGTCGAGGCGGTGCTGTACAAACCCTTCGGGCGGGAGGAGCTCCGGCGCTTCATCCACCGGCGCGTGCAGCCCGGCCGTCCGACGAACGAGCCCGACCACGTCGGCTCCGCCGCGGAGCCTTTGAGCCCGGAGCCGGGCGCTTCCTGACTCGAGCAGGCTGTCTTGGTTCAGACTCCCGCCCACCACTCGTACCCGCGGTTCTCCCAGTAGCCGCCGGTCCGCATGGGGAGGAAGCTCAACTCGGACACGTACTTCACCATCTTGTAGCCGAGCTTCATGGAGCCGAAGCGGCGCGCCGTACTCCTGAGGCCGAGAAAGCCCTCCTTCGGGCGGGCGCTGTCGCAGGCGAGGCCCGCCGCCGCGAGCGCCGCGATCGAGCGGCCCCCACCGGCGAGCAACCTCCGGCGCGAGATCCGGATCATGGCGCCCCCGCGCGCCTTCCACCGATAGTCATGTCGAGGAGCGTCCGCGGATGGAGCAGTACCTGGACCACGTGTACGACCGTGAAGAGCGCCAGCGCGGCGAGCACGCCCAGGGCGTGAAGCCTCTACTTGGTTCCGCTCGGCTTCGTTCCCGGGGGCCCACCGCTGCCGCCTCCGGGCTTGCCGCCCCGCCCCGGGCCGGCGCCGCCGCCCGCCCGTCCACCACCGCCCGGCCGTCCACCGCCACCGCCCCCGCGACCACCCTTCCGGTCGTCGCGGAGCGAGTCCATGGAAAATCCACCGGTGGTGCCGCCCTTCGGATCGCCCTTCCCGCTGCCGCCGCCACCGCCACGTCCCCCGCCGCCGCCTCGCGGTCCGGCGCCGCGCTTCTTGTCGGGAGAGCGTATCGACTGCGTCATGTTGGAGGGGTTGAGGTCCACCAGATACTGGAAACCGTTCAGGCTGACCGCGCCATGAATGCTCTCCTCCGGGCCGAATACGCGAACGAGCCGGACGTCGGCGATGCGCCCACCGACCGCTTTCACGGCGTCCCGCACCCGGGCCAGCCGATCGCCGGAGAGGCCCGTGGCATTCGCCACCGCCAGGTCGATGGCTGCCTTCTCCTCTTCAGTCTCGCCGCCGGTCTCCGCGCGGGCCTCGGCTCTGGCTGGCGCGGGCACCTCCTCGCCGCCGCCCGATGGCTCCTCGGTGACGACGGCCTCCAGTGCCGCCTCGCCCTCGACCGCCCCCTCGGCGGGAGCTGCCTGCGCATCGCCCAGCCCCAGGCTCTCCACGGCGGCCTCGCTCTGCATGAGCGCCTCCGGCTGCACCTCGTCGCCAGGGGCCAGGGCGGCGCTCGCCTCGCTTGCCTCGGGGGCCTTCTCCGAGGGCGCCTCGCGCTTCGGCAGGGACTTCCTGGCGCCCTCCTCGGCACGGGAGGCCATGCGCACGACGGTTCCGCTCAGCTCGGTCAGGGTCTTCATGGGAGACGCCATATACCCCGTTCCGCCTTCCGGCGCGCTGCCCGCGTTGGGCGTCTCCCGCTCCCCCCGCCCGCTCGCCTCGAAGCAGCCGTCACGCGGCCGCGGAGAGACTTCACGTTCGGGCGAGCATCTCCAGCGCCACCCCGAGCATGCGCACCAGGAGCTCCTCCGCGCCCTTCGCCCCGAGCTTGCGGTAGATGTCCTTGCGGCGGCAGCGGACGGTCTCGGGCGCGAGCCCTGCCTCCTGCGCAGAGCCCTTGCAGTCGAGCCCTTGCGCGATGCGGCGCAGCTCCGCGCGCTCGGCCGGAGTGAGCTGCGCGCCCTCCGCCACGCGCGAGGTGACGGGGACGAGCACGTCGAGGAGAAAGCGCGGGTCGAGCTCGGTGGCCATCGCCGCTACCGCTGGTGCTCGCTCGTGACGGTCGCGCCGCCGAGCCCCAGGCCGGCGAGGGCCGGCGCGGAGGCCAGGAGCAACGCTGCGCAGGTCGAGAAGGTGAGCCGAGCGAGATGGATCATGGAGACTCTCCGTGCGTGAGGGCGGTTCCTTAGCCAGCCCCGCGGACATTCGCTTGGAGGGATCGCGGGGAGGTGGTACATGAGCCCACTTGGCGATATCCGCGGAATTCGGTGGGTGGACGGTGGCGACGGGGGGCGCGAGATGATGGCTTCGACTTCACGAGACGCGCGCGCGTCGCTCTTCACCCGCACCGCGGAGTTCACGCCGAGCGAGCTGCCGCTGACCGACCCGGAGCCGACCGAGGCCGAGCTGCCCCGGGCCATCGGTCAGGCGTCGGCCCGCATCCGCGAAGCGCTGCGCCGCTGGCTCGACGAGGAGCTGTGACGCTTCGCTAAGGGCCGGCGGCGGTCTCGTCGCGGCGGTACTCGCTCTCCTCCCGCTCCAGCGCATCTTCCATGTCCTCTGGGGCATGGAGGATGCGCGCCAGCTTGACGTGGCGTGAGAAGAGGAACGCGAGCCCGAAGGCCGTCTGCTGCACGAGTTGCACGAGCCAGAGCACGTTGGCGAAGGCGAAGGCGCGGTCGCCCGCGCCGCGGAAGAAGAGCGACAGCCCGCCCGCCACCGCAGCCTGGAACGTGCCCACCATGCCGGGGCCGGCGGGGATCATCACCCCCACCACCAGCACGCTCAGCACCGTGAAGGCCTGCACCAGGCCGAGCTCGAAGCCGAAGCTCTTCGCGAGCACGCCGATGCCCCAGCCGTTCAGGAACCAGTAGGCGACTGTGAGCAGGAAGAACAGCGCGACCTTGCGTCGCGAGGGCACGAGGCGCAGCCCGTGGATGAAGGCGTCCATCATGCTGGCTGCGCGATCCGCCAGCCGCGGCGAGACGGGATCGACCAGTCGGTGCGTGAGGCGGACGGCGCGGCCGCGATTCTTGTATGCGAGGACGAGGAAGCCGAGCAGCGCGGCGAAGGCAGCGAACACCACCACCCCCGCGGCGCGGAACGCCTGAAGCCCGCGCGTGCCCTCGGGCACCGCCAGCAAGGTCAGCACCAGCAAGACCGCCATGAACAGGCCGTCGGTGACGCGCTCCACCACCACCGACGACAGGGCGGCCGAGACGCGGATCTTGGGGCGCTCGGCCACGAGGTAGGGCCGCGCGAACTCGCCCAGCCGGAAAGGCAGGAGCACGAGCGCCATGAAGCCCACCGAGGCGATGGCGTTCAGCTTCGCGAACGGGACCTTCGCGACCGGCTCGAGGAGCAAGCCCCAGCGGTAGGTCCGCACCAGGTGGATGACGGTGAGGATGAGGAGGTACGGCCACACGTATCGGTAGTCGGCGCGCAGCATCTCCGACCAGATGAGCCCGAGGTTCTTGCCGCGCAGCGCGAGCGCAAAGGCCCCGCCGGAGATGCCGAGGCCTGCCAGCGTCTGGAGGAGCCGCTTCACGGCGCCGGGTTGTATCACGCCGCGCGGTGGCGGGGACCTTCGCCGCGGGCAACGCGGGCAATCTCCGCGAGCACCATGCGCGTCATCGCGGTGCGCGTCTCGCGGCTCCCGGAACCGAGATGCGGCGTGAGCACCACGTTGGGAAGGTGGATCAGCTCCTCGGGCACGTGCGGCTCGTCGTCGAAGACGTCGAGCCCGGCCGCGGCGAGCCGGCCGCTCGCGAGCGCCTCGGCCAGCGCGGCAGGATCCACCACGCCGCCGCGGGCAGTGTTGACGAGGATGGCGCCGCGCTTCATGCCGGCCAGCCGCTCGCGCGATACGAGGTGGTGCGTGGCCGGCGTCAGCGGGACGTGCAGGGAGACGAAGTCGCTCTCCCGCAGCAACTCCTCGAGCTCCACCCGACGCGCGCCGGGGAGGTCGGACGGTCGCGGGCTCGTGTAGAGCACGGACATGTCGAACCCAGCCGCGCGCCGCGCCACCGCCTGACCGATGCGCCCGAAGCCGACGATCCCGAGCGTCTTCCCGGTGATCTCGGTGCCGAGCAGCCAGCCGGGATCGAGGATCGTCCAGCCGCCGGCCCGGATGATCCGGTCGCCCTCCGCCACCCGCCGGGCCGCGCCGAGGAGGAGCGCCATGGCGTGGTCGGCGGTGGCGTTCGTCACGACGCCTGGCGTGTGGGTGACGAGCACGCCCCGGGCGCGGCACGCCTCGAGGTCCACGTGATTCACCCCCACGCCGTAGGATGCGACGTGCCTCACGATGGGCAGCGCGTCCAGCAGCGCGCCATCCACCGGGTCGAGGTAGGTGAGCGCCAGCACGGCCGCGCCCCGCGCCTGGGTGATGAGGTCGTCCCGCGGGGGTGGCGAGGATGAGCCGCCGCGCACCTCGAAGAGCCCCTCCACCTCTTCCATGGGCGCGGGAGGGAGCGCGCGGACGAAATAGGCGACGGGCTTCACGTAGGGTCGCCTTCGGTGGGCTCGCTCGCGGGGTCGGCACCCGCCTCACCGTCGCCCACCTTCGGGCCCGGCACCCGGTAGTCCTCCGAGAACCACTTCCCCAAATCGAGGAGCTTGCAGCGATCCGAGCAGAATGGAGAGGCGCGGTTCCCGGGCCTCGGCGCCGCGGGTTTCCGGCAGGTGGGGCAGGTGCGCGTCATGGGCGATCCCGGAGCCTATGCGGCAAAGCGTGATTCAAACAGGGCTCCACATCCGCGGCGGAGGCGCGAAGCGTGGGGAGGGCGCGGCACTCCTCTTCAAGCCCGGGGACAGCTCGCCGGGGCCTCTGCGAGCAGCGGCGCCAGCGCACTCTCGAGGACCTCGCGCTCGACCGCGCCCGCGAAGACGTTCCGGACCTTCCCGTTCACGTCGATGAGGAAGGTGCGCGGATAGCCAGGGATGCGGAAGGCGTCGCCGGCCACTCCCCGCTCGTCGAGAAGGACCGGATAGTTGATGCCCAGCCGGCGCGCGGCAGCGATCACGTCGTCGCGCCCGCCCGACTCCTCCGCCACGCCCAGCAGCTCGAAGCAGCGGCCCCGGTGAGCCTCGTACACGCGGGCCAGGTCGGGGATCTCCTGTCGGCACGGACCGCACCACGTCGCCCAGAAGTTCACCGCCACCACCTTGCCGCGCAGCCCAGCCAGGGAGACATCCCGGCCCGTCGTGTCGCGCAGCGCGAGCGGGGGGGCGTCAGCGCCGGCGGGCGGGGCGGCCGGAGCGGGGGCGTGCAGCCGCTCGTACATGCGGCCCACGGCGAGGGCGAGGAGGGCGACGACGGCGAGCTTGAGGGCGGTCCGCACGGGAAGGAGTATAGCCGATGAAGGTTTGTGAATTCGCCACCGGGGGGGTGGCCCGGCGATTAGGATTCGCCTGCCCGATGCGCTCCCCTGCCCTCGCCATCGCGATCCCCATCGCGCTCGCGCTCGCCGCCTGCAACCGCCAACCGAAGGCCGCCTACCGCACCGACGTCGTCTCGAAAGGGGCCATCTCGGAGGTGGTCTCGGCCACCGGCGACGTGTCGGCAGTGGTGACGGTGAACGTGGGATCCCAGATCTCCGGCACCATCGCGAAGCTCCACGTCGACTTCAACAGCCCGGTGAAGAAGGGACAGGTGCTGGCCGAGATCGACCCGCGGCTGTTCAACGCCGCGCTGGGCCGGGCCGTGGCGGGGCTCGCCGCTGCCCGGGCCGACGTGGTGAAGTCGCGGGTGGCCCTGGCCGACGCGCAGCGGATCGAGCGGCGCACCGCCGAGCTCGCGAAGGGCAAGCTCATCGCCCAGGCCGACCTCGACACCGCTGCGGCGAACCGCGAAGGCGCAGCGGCTGGCCTGGTAGGCGCGGAGGCGCGCGTGCTCCAGGCCCAGGCCGACCGGGACACCGCCGCCACCAACGTCGCCCTCTGCAAGATCCTGAGCCCCATCGATGGGGTCGTCATCTCGCGCTCCATCGACGTGGGCCAGACGGTGGCTGCGAGCCTGCAAGCGCCGACGCTCTTCCTCATCGCGAACGACCTCACCCAGATGCAGATCCTCGCCAACGTGGACGAGGCGGACGTGGGCAAGGTGAAGGACGGGCTCACCGCCCGCTTCAGCGTGGACGCCTTCCCGGGCGAGCCGTTCGAGGGGCGGATCCGCGAGGTGCGCCAGTCGCCCAGCACCATCCAGAACGTCGTCACCTACGCCGCGGTCATCGAGGCGCCGAACCCGGAGCGCAAGCTGCGCCAAGGGATGACGGCCTCGGTGACCATCGTCACGAACCAGCGGAATGACGCGCTGCGCGTCCCCAACGCGGCCCTGCGCTTCCGGCCCGCGAGCGAGGGGGAGGCGCCCGCGACGGGCGGTGCCCCGGGCCGAGGCAGCCGTCCTTCCGCAGGCGCTGCGACAGCCGGTGGATCCGGGACGAGAGGCCTGGCGCGTGGAGGCGCGGGGCCGGGCGCTGCCGGCGACCGCAAGGGGGCGCGGCGCGGGCGCGTGTACAAGCTCGAGGGAGGGGTGGCCAAGGGCGTCGACATCCAGGTGGGGATCTCGGACGGGCGCCAGACCGAGGTGTTGAGCGGCCTCGCGGAGGGGGATGTGGTCATCGTCGGCGACGCGGCGGCCCCAGGCACCGCCGGCGCACCTCAGGGCGGTCCGCGGCGTGGCCTCTTCTAGCCCGGCGGGCGCAGCGGTCGGCTTCCCGGTGGTGCGCGCGCTCGCCATCGAGAAGGTCTACCGCATGGGCGACGTGAGCGTGCACGCGTTGAACGGCGTCACGCTCGACCTCGCGCCGGGGGAGTTCGCGGCCATCATGGGCGCCTCGGGCTCCGGGAAGAGCACCTTCATGAACGTGGTGGGCTGCCTCGACCGGCCCACGAGGGGCACCTACCTGCTCGACGGCGAGGACGTTGGAAAGCTCTCGCGCGACGCTCTTGCCCGCGCCCGCGGCCGCGCCATCGGCTTCGTCTTCCAGGGCTTCAACCTCCTGCCGCGCACGAGCGCGCTCGAGAACGTCGAGCTGCCCATGCTGTACCAGGGGGTCCAGACCAAGGAGCGCCACGCCCGCGCCGCCGAGGCGCTCGCGCGCGTGGGGCTGGGCGACCGACTCGACCACACCCCCGCCCAGCTCTCCGGCGGCCAGCAGCAGCGGGTGGCCGTCGCGCGCGCCCTGGTGAACCGCCCGAAGCTCCTCCTCGCGGACGAGCCCACCGGCAATCTCGATTCGCAGACCAGCATCGAAATGATGAACATATTTCAGGCGCTCAACGACGAGGGGCTCACCGTGCTCCTCGTCACCCACGAGCCGGACATCGCCGAGCACGCGCGGAGGATCGTGACGTTCAAGGACGGCCACATCCTCTCGGACGTCCCGGTGGCGAAGCGGCGGCTGGCGCGCGCTTTCGCCGAGGCCTCGCCATGAACCTCCTCCCGGCCCTGCGCACTGCCCTGCGCGCGCTCCGCCGCAACAAGCTCCGCTCCGCGCTGGCCATGCTCGGGATCGTCATTGCCGTGGCGGCGGTGGTGGCCACCGTCTCCCTGGGCCAGGGGGCGCGCGCCAAGGTGGCGAGCCAGATGGCCTCGCTCGGCTCGAACCTCCTCATGGTGGTCCCCGGCTCCATGTCCACCCGCGGCGCCGCCACCGGCGCGGGGGCGACGCAGACGCTGGTCCTCGACGATGCGCGGGCCATCGAGCGCGAGCTCTCGGGCGTGGTGGCGGCGGTGGCGCCGGTGAACCGCGCGAGCGCCCAAGTGATCTACGGCGACGCCAACTGGTTCACGCAGGTCATGGGCTCCACCGCGGCGTACCTCCAGGTGCGCGGGTGGTCGCTCTCGCTGGGCGACCCGTTCGGGAGGGAGGAGGAGGCCGCCGGCGCGAAGGTGTGCATCCTCGGGCAAACCGTGCGCGAGAAGCTCTTCGGCGACGCGAACCCCGTGGGCGAGGGCATCCGGGTGAAGCACGTGCCCTGCAAGGTGGTGGCGGTGCTCGCCCCCAAGGGTCAAGGCTCCCAGGGGCAAGATCAGGACGACATCATCCTCATGCCGTGGAGCACGCTCGTGCGGCGCATCCAGGGTAGCCAGGCGGACACGGTGGGGACGCTCATGATCGAGGCGGGCTCCTCGTCTCTGGTGGCCGACGCTCAGCGCCAGGTGACCTCGCTGCTCCGACAGCGACACAGGCTCGGCGACCAGGCCGAACCCGACTTCCAGATCCGCAACCTGGCCGAGATCCAGAGCTCCGCGAACGAGCAGACCGCCACACTGTCGCTGCTCCTCGGCTCCGTCGCGCTCATCTCCTTGCTCGTCGGCGCGATCGGCATCGCGAACGTGATGCTCGTCTCGGTCACCGAGCGCACCCGCGAGATCGGGATCCGGATGGCGGTGGGAGCGCGCGGGCGCGACGTGCTGGTGCAGTTCCTCACCGAGGCAGTGGTGCTGGCGGCGCTGGGCGGCCTGGTGGGTCTCGCCCTCGGGGCCGGCGTCTCCTGGGTGATGGCGGTGAAGGCCAACTGGCCCACCCTGCTCTCTCCGGGCGTGATGGTCGGGACGGTGCTCCTGGCAGGACTCGCCGGCGTGGTGGCCGGCTTCTACCCGGCGCTGCGCGCGTCGCGCCTCGACCCCATCGACGCGCTCCGGTACGAATGACGGCGCTCGCGCTCGCGGTGTCACTGGCGCTGGCGGCCGCCGCCCCTGTCCCGGGCTCCGCGGAGAAGCGCGATGCCGCTCCCGCGCCTGCGGCCGCGGGCGGCGTGCTCACCAAGCCGCCCGTCCTGCGCAAGTTCGTGGAGGCCGTCTACCCGCCAGACCTCGCCGCGGCGGGCGTCACGGGCGCGGTGGTGCTGGCGCTCGTCATCGACGAGAAGGGAGAGGTGACGCAGGCCACGGTGGTCGAGAAAAGCTCCCACCCTTCGCTCGACGCTGCGGCCATCCACGCCGTCACCCAGTTCGCGTTCGACCCGGCCGAGATCGACGGCAAGCCCGCCTCGGTCGAGATCACCTCTCGGTACGAGTTCGTGCTGCGGGCCCAGGCGGCGCCGGCCTCGGCCGACGCGCCGGTGGCGCTTTTTGGCCGGGTGATCGAGCGCGGCACCCGGGCAGCCGTCGCGGGAGCGGTCATCGATGCGGGCGGCGTGACCGCCGACACGGGCCCGGACGGACGCTTCGAGCTGCGGGGCGTCCCGACCGGCAAGGTGACGCTGCGCATCGTCTCCACCGATCACCAGCCGTTCTCGCTCACGGAGGAGGTGGAGGCGGGCAAGAAGAAGGAGGTGGAGTACCGCATCACGCGGCGGCACTACGATCCCTTCGAGGCGGTGGTGCGCGGCGAGCGCGATCGCAAGGAGGTATCGGTCTACACCCTGCGCACCGAGGAGGTGCGCTCCCTCCCAGGCACCCAGGGCGACACGCTGAAGGTGCTGCAGAACTTCCCCGGGGTGGCCCGCTCGCCCTTCGGTATCGGCCTCCTGGTGGTCCGCGGCTCGGCGCCGCAGGACACCAAGGTATACCTCGACGGCGTCGAGATCCCGCTCCTCTTCCACTTCGGAGGGCTCACCTCCGTGATCTCATCCGACGTCATCGAGAGCCTCGACTTCTACCCTGGCAACTTCGGCGCTCGGTACGGGCGGGCCGTGGGCGGCTCGGTCGACATTCACACCCGCGATCCTCGCCGCGACTTCCACGGCTCGGCGCAGGTGGACATCTTCGACGGCTCGGCGGTGGTGGAGGTGCCGGTAGGGGAAGGAAGCCTCTTCGTCTCGGGCCGGAGGAGCTGGGTGGACGCGGTCCTGGCGGTGGTCCTCCCGCGGGTGGCGCCCGACGCCGCCTCCCAGCTGCGCGTCGCGCCCCGCTTCTACGACTACGCGCTGAAGCTGAGCCAGCCAGTGCTGGGCGGCACCTTCACTGCCATGGCCTACGGGGCGAACGACATCCTCTCCTTCGTGCGGAAGGAGGACACCATCGACCGGCCCACCTTCTTCCTCGAGACGGGGTTTCACCGGCTGGCGCTCCGCTTCAAGCGCGCCTTCGCGAACGGCGTCTCGAACGACGCCACGCTGGCCTTCGGGGCCGACAAGTTCGACGTCTTGCAGGGGACGAACTTCGGCATCGTCTCCAGCATCGACTCGCTCACCCTGCGGGACGCGCTCACCGTGCGCGTGTCCGACTCGCTCTCCCTGGAACTGGGCCTCGACGCGCTCCTCCGTTCGTTCGAGTATTCCATCTACGCCCCGCCGCGGCGCGCTCCGGGGGGCCTCGGCGGTATTCCGGTGGGTGACTTCGCCACCCAGATCGGCGACGACGCCAAGGGGAGCTGGCTCTCCCCCGCGATCTACGTCGAGGCTGACTGGAAGGTCACGCGCCAGCTCCGGGTGGTGCCCGGGCTGCGGCTCGACGGCGACTCCCGGCTGAAGGCAGGCAAGGCGTGGCTCGACCCGCGCCTCACCGCGTTCTACGAGCTGCGCCCGGGGACCACCCTGCTCGCGGGAGCCGGGGTCTATGGTGAGCCCCCCGCCGTCCAGCAGTTGACGCGCACCTTCGGCAACCCCGACCTGCGCACGCAGCGCTCGTTCCAGTACAGCCTGGGCGCGCGCCAGGACCTGCCTTTCTCGGCGGGGCTCGAGCTGACCGGGTTCTACAAGGACGAGCGCCAGGTGGTCGGGGCCACCCGCGCCACGGGCGCGGATGGGCGGCCGCTCCTCCTCTCCAACGGCTCCCTGGGACGGGCTTACGGCTTGGAGGCCCTCCTGCGCAGGCAGCTCTCGCGCGGGCTCTACGGCTGGCTTGCCTACACGCTGTCGCGCAGCGAGCGCCGGGACGATTCTACCTTGCCGAGCTACCCCGACTGGCACCTGTTCGCCTTCGACCAGACGCACATCCTCACCCTCGTGCTCTCCTACCGGACCGACAACGACTGGATCGTCGGCGCGCGCGTGCGCACCGTCTCCGGCAATCCCTACACGCCCACCGTCGGGAGCGTCCTCGACGCCAGCACCGGCCGATACCAGTGCATCCCGGCCCGGCAGAGCTTCTCCGAGCGGCTGCCGGGGTTCTTCCAGGCCGACGCCCGCGTGGACAAGCGCTGGGTGTACGACGCGTGGAGCTTCGCGCTCTACCTCGACGTGCAGAACGTCAGCAACCGGGGCAACGCCGAGTTCCGCTTCCAGAACTACGATTGCAGCGCCCAGGTGCCGGTGAATGGGCTTCCCATCTTCCCGGCCCTGGGCATGAGGGCGGAATGGTGAGCTCCCGGGTCCGGACCCTCGCCCGGCGCGCGGCCGCCGGGGTGGCGGCGCTGGCGGCGCTGGGAGGCTGCAACACGAACTTCGCGCCGCAGTACCTCGTCCGCGACCTGCGCATCCTCGCAGCCCGCGCCGAGGTGGAGGGCAACACCAGCCTCGACGCCTCCGACCCCGACACCGGCGAGTCCGTGCGGCTCACCGCGCTGGTGGCGAATCCGGAGGGGCTGCCCGACCTGGTGGTGAGGTGGAAGGCTTGCCTGCCGCCCGCGGATCTGCGCGCGGAGATCTCGCCCTGCCTCGACCCGGCGGTGCTGCGCGACCCGAGCCTGCTGGAGGGCCGGAACGACGTCGTCGATCTCGGCACCGGCGAGTCCATCGTGGTCGCCATCCCACCCGAGTTGCAGCCCGTCCTGCAGGCCCTCATCGACCGCGCCAGCGCCACCCCCTCCTACGCGTGCACCCTGTACGCGGAGCTGCCCGTACTCGCCGTCGCCAGCGCCGGCGGGCGGAGCAGGATGAGCGTCCAGTCGGTCCGGCTCACGCCCTGGCGGGAGGTGCTGGGGACGAAGCTTCAGGAGGCGTATGCGCGGAATCGCAACCCTGGCCTGACCGCGATCCGCGCCGGTGCCACCGACCCCGACGCCTGCTCGGATGGCACGGAGATCACGCGCTCCTGCGCCGTGGCGAGCGACTGCGGCGGCAGCGTGCCCTGCGTCCTCTCCGGCCCTCCAGGCGGCCCCTCCGCGCCCGGGCAGTGCGCCGACCCCCTTCCGCCCGCTGGCATGACGGTGGCGCTCTGCCCGCGCCCGTCGGAGGGCTCGGTCCAGGTCTACAAGCAGTGCAACGCGGACGGTACGCGCATCGAGTACCTGGAGGACCTCTCCTTCCAGTGGTTCACCACGGCGGGAACGCTGAAGGAGACGGGCGGCAGCAGCCTGGGCGGCTCCGGGAACGTGACCGGCACCGACGTCACCTTCGAAGCGCCCGCCGTGCCTTACACGCTGTGGGTGATCGTCCGGGACGGGCGTGGCGGTACGGGCTGGATCCGCCGCGACGTCGTACCGTGAGGGCGGGCCCTGATGCGGGCCGGCGCGGGGGAGGCCCCTGTCACTTCACCGCGCCGCTCGCCGCACCGCCCACCAGCGAGACGACGGCCTTCAAATCGTCGTCGGTAAAGACGATGCCGCCGCCGAAGAATACGTCCCGTCCGATGGCAAACTTGGGACCGCCCGGGTAGTGCCCGCCGCGCCAGGCGTTGAGGAAGTCATCGGTGCCGGTGGTGACGTAGAAGTACCGCAGGAAGGCGTAGTCGATGGCCACCTTGGCGCGCGGGAAGACGTTCGTGTCGGGCCGGGAGAACTGGTACATCGAGGTGGAGAGCGTGAGCCGGTCGTCGAGGAGATGCAGGTCGATGCCGGCGCCTCCCGAGCTCTCGATGATGCCGATGCGGAAGGTGGCCGGGCCGTACCGCTTCGCGAACTGCAGCGAGAAGAGGTAGCGCTGCTCGTTGAGGGTGGTGGTGGTGGTGGTGGTCCCGGCGCCGGTTGTCACCTTCGACACGGTCTGTGTGTTCACGCCGCGGGGATCGCTCACCACCTCGAAGAGGTAGTACTTGTCCGGGCGGGGCAGCAGGCGGATGCCGGCGTAGGTCTTGGCTCCGGTCTGGTTGAGCAGCCACTCCGAGCGCAAGTGGACTTGAAGCTGGAGCTGGTAGAGCCGGTCGACGTACTCGCTCACGCTCTCGAGGGTGTTGGAGAGCTTGTTGCCGAGCCGCTCGTCGGCCAGCAGCTTGCCGGCCACGCCCTTTCCCTGCGAGACGTCGGTCGCGATCTTCTGGATCTGCTCCATGGAGGAGTTGAGGCGCGCCAGCGATTGGCGGACGTCGGCGACGCTGCCCTTGAGGTCGCCCTCCTTGGTGTCGCCGACGATGCCTTGGGCGCTTTCCAGCAGCTTGTTCAGCCGGCCGGTGGCGTCCGCCAGGTTCTCGGCGATGGCGCGGTAGCGGTCCTTGTCGGCCACCGCAACCTGGGAGAGGGTCCCGGTGAAGCTCTCGGTATTGGAGAGGATGCGCTCCACCCGGTTGGTCTCGGAGTCGACCGTGTCGCCCAGCCGCGCGGTCACGCGCGACAGGTTCTCGATGATCTGCTTGATGGAGCCCTGCGAGCCGGCGACCATCTGGGACAGCTCGCGGGTGACGCCCTGGACGTCGGTGCTGATCTTCGACATCGAGTCGAGGAGCTTGCCGACGCTGGTGGCCTCGTTGACGCACTTCACCTCGCGCTCGGCGGGCGGCTTGTCCTTGAGCGATGGCGCCTTGCTGGTGCCCGGCACCGCGTCGAGGAGCGCGTCGGGGAGGAGCGTCGAGGGATAGCGCTTCGTGAGGCAGGCGTCCGCGCGGAGGTCGATCTCCTTCTTGATGCGCAGGTCGAGCCGGGCCCGGTTGGCCTCGAGGGTGATCTTCTCCACCTCGCCCACCTGGATGCCGGCGATCTGCACGCGGCTCTTCCAGGTGAGGCCGGTGGCGTCCTCGAAGTAGGCGTACACCGGGTAGGTGTCGCTGTCGGCGTAGCCACCCTTCTTGAAGAAGGTGAAGGCCACGAGGAAGATGGCGCCGGCGACCGCGACGAGCAGCCCGACGGCGAAGGCGCGGTTGGCGATAGAGCGGTTCATCGGCTTGGCCTGCCTCTACTGCTTCTCGAACCACATGGATAGGTATCTCTGCACGTAGGGGTGCTCGCTCCGGCGCACCTCCTCCGGCGTTCCCTGCGCCGCGATGTGGCCATCGTAGAGCACCGCGATCTTGTCGGCCACCTTGAAGGCGCTCGCGATGTCGTGGGAGATGACCATGCTGGTCACCCCGAGCTTCACCTTCGCCTGCATGATCATCTCGTCCACGTAGGCGGTGGTGATGGGGTCGAGGCCGGTGGTGGGCTCGTCGTAGAGCACGACCTTGGGGTCGTGCACCACCGCCCGGGCCAGCGCGACGCGCTTGCGCATGCCTCCGGAGAGCTCGGAAGGGAACCGCCCCAGCACGTCCTCGTCGAGGTCGACGACCTTCAGCTTCTCGATGACCCGCCTCCGCACCTCGGCCGCCTTCATGCTGCGCTCCCGCTCGCGCAGCGGAAAGGCGACGTTCTCGAAGATGGTCATGGAGTCGAAGAGCGCCGCTCCCTGGAAGACCATCCCGAACATCGCGCGCGCCTCGGTGAGCTCGCGGCCGCGCAGGCTGGGGATGTCGATCTCGTTCACGACGACCGTGCCGCTGTCGGGCAGGAGGAGTCCGATGACGTGCTTCATGAGCACCGTCTTGCCCGAGCCGGAGCCGCCCAGGACGACGAAGGTGGTCCCCTTGTCGACGGTGATGTCGATGCCCTCGAGGACGTGGTGGTCGCCGAACGACTTGTGCAGATCGCGGATCTCGATCACCGGTCACCGCCCCGCGCCGACGGTCACCAGCGTGAGGGCGTAGTCGACGACCAAAATGGAGATGGAGCTCATCACCACCGCCCGCGTCGTGCCCTCCCCCACCCCGGTGGCGCCGCCCACCGCGTGATAGCCGCGGTAGGTGGTGATGAGCGCGACGACGCCTCCGAAGGCGATGGCCTTCACGAGGCCGTGCACCACGTCCGCCGGGTTCACGAAGCTGCGGGTGTGCTCGATGAACGGCCCCGCCGGAATGCCCGCCACGAAAATGCCCATGAGGTAGGCGCCGGCGTAGCCGATGGCGTCGAACAGCATGGTGAGGAAGGGAAACATGGCGAGCGAGGCGAGGAAGCGCGGGACGGCGAGGTACTGCACCGGGTTCACCGCCATGGTCTCCATGGCGTCGATCTGCTCCGTCACCCGCATGGTGCCGAGCTCGGTGGCGATGGCGCTGCCGGAGCGGCCGATGACCATGAGCGCGGTGAGCACCGGCGCGAGCTCGCGGGCGAGGCTGATGGCCACCGAGCCGCCCACGTAGCCCTCGGCGCCGAACTGGCGCATGGCGTAGTTGCCCTGCAGGCCGAGCACCATGCCGCTGAAGAAGCCAGTGGTGGCCACGATGAAGATGGAGCCCACGCCGATGGCGGCCATCTGCGCCAGCACCAGCTCGGGGCGGAACGGGGGGCGCACCGTCCAGGCGAGCGTCTCGCCCGCGAAGAAGATCAGTCGACCAAAGTCCTCGAACCAGCCGCGTAGCCTGCGCACCGCGGCATTGTATCAACGATACCGGCGCGGCACGCGCTTCCCGATCGCGCACAGGATCTCGTATGGGATGGTGCCCGCCCGGGCCGCGAGCTCGTCCGCGCCGACGCGCTCCGCGCCCTGCGCGCCCAGCAGCACCACCTCGTCGCCCACGCTGGCGCCGGGCACGCCGGTGACGTCGAGCATGAGCATGTCCATGCAGACGGTGCCCGCCACCGGCGCGCGGCGCCCTCGCACGAGCGCGTCGGCCTGGCCGAAGCCGGGGCGGCCCGAGAGGCGGCGCGCGTACCCGTCGGCGTAGCCCACCGGCACGGTGGCGATGCGCGAGGGGCGCGAGGCCACCCAGCGCCCGCCGTAGCTCACCGGCGTGCCGGCCGGCACCTCCTTCACGTGCGTGACCGCGCTCGTCCAGGTGAGCACGGGGCGCAGGCGTGCCGCAGCGGTCCGGGCCGCCGCGGAGAGCGCCGCGCCGGCCTCGAACGGCAGGTAAC
>JBBQEB010000044.1:0-25308 GCA_038320275.1 Myxococcales bacterium
GGGGCGGCGGCGGCAGCAGCGGTGGCGGCGGCGCGTCGGGGGGCTGGTGATGGGCGACACGGCGCGAACAGGTCCCCTTCTTGATCGCCACTTCGGGGAGGCTGCGCGGGCCCGCATCGAGGCTGCCGTCCGCGAGGCGGAGGCCCGCAGCCTGGGTCAGATCGTCCCGGTGGTGGTGCAGCAATCCTCGGGCTACCCGGAGGCGCGCCACCGCGGAGCCCTCCTGGCGGCGGCCCTCGCGACGCTGGTCGTCCTCCTCGCGAGGCTGCCACTGACCCTCGCCGAGCTCGCCCTCGCCCAGCTCGCCGCCGGCGGGCTGGGGGCGCTGCTGGCGCTCTGGCCGCCGGTGGAGCGGCTGCTCGCCGGACGGGTGGAGCTCGATCTCGCCACGCGGGAGCGCGCGCTGCGCGCCTTCCACGAGCACGAGCTGCACCACACTGCGCACGGCACGGGTGTGCTCGTGTTCGCCTCGCTGCTCGAGCGGCGCGCCATCGTGCTAGGCGACCACGGGATCCACGCACGCATGGGCGACGCCGCGTGGCAGCTCGCCGTGGACGCGCTGACCACCGGGATTGGCAAGGGCGATCCCGCCTCCGGGTTCTGCGAGGCCATCGCCCTCTGCGGCGGGAAGCTGGCGGAGCACTTTCCCCGTTCGCCGGGGGACGCGCCCTCGCCCAACGAGCTCGCCGACGGGCTCCGTGCCAGCCGGGATTGACGATCGAGAGGAGGGTCGGAGCAGCATGAAGAGCCCGAAGAACAGCGGTGGGGCGGTGCGCTCGCGAGCGCAGCCGGGTGGCCGCAGGCCCCGCGGGGAGCCTGCGCAGGGGGCCGCTCCCGAAGTCGCCGCTGCAGCGCCCACCGACCTCGCGCCGGTGGTGGGTACGAACCTTCGCGCCCTGCGGGGGAAGCGCGGGCTCTCCCTCGAGAAGCTTGCGCGCCTCTCCGGCGTCTCGCGCGCCATGCTCGGGCAGATCGAGCTCGGACAGAGCGCCCCCACCATCAATGTGCTCTGGAAGATCTCGACGGCACTGGGCGTGCCCTTCTCCGGGCTCATCGGGCAGCGGCAGGCGGGCGGCGTCGTCGTCCTGCGCGGCGCGAGCGCGAAGACGCTCACCAACCACGACGGCAGCTACAGCTCGCGCGCCCTGTTCCCCTTCGACGCACCGCGCCGGGTGGAGTTCTACGAGCTGCGGCTCCGGCCCGGAGGGGAGGAGCAAGCCGACGGGCACGCGCCCGGGACCGTCGAAAACCTGGTGGTCGCGCGGGGAGCGATCGAGCTGGACGTGGAGGGCGCGCGGCACAGCCTGCAGCAGGGTGACGCGATCGTGTTCGAAGCGGACGCCCCGCATCGCTACCGGAACACGGCCGGCGGAGAGGCGGTGATGTACCTCGTGATGACCTATGCGGACACCGTGGGGTGACGCCGAGCCGCGCATCCCGCAGGTCGCGCCGGCCCGGCGAGGCGCACGACCGCCCGCAGCAGCGCCCGGATGTCGAAGGGCTTGGCGAAGTGCGCTGCCGCTCCCAGCGCCGCCGCGGTGTCGAGCGAGCGCGAGCCGGCGGAGAGGATCACCACCGGGATGGCGGCGATGCGGGCATCGGCGAGCTGCGCCGCGCGGAACTCGGTGCCGTTCATGCGCGGCATCATCAGGTCGAGGAGGATGAGGTCGGGTCCAGGCAGCGCCTCCAGCACGTCGAGCGCTTGCAGCCCATCCGCGGCGCAGGCGACGACGTGGCCCGCGTCCTCCAGGAGAGCGGAGAGCGCAGAGCGGATGTCGTCGTCGTCCTCGACTACCAGGATGCTCGGCATGAGCCCCACCGGTGGGCAGGAAGTGAGCCGCCCGGTCGACAGATGAGCACAGCCGACGCGGCGCGCCAGTCTCACACCCTCGGGAAAAGTGCGACACGAAGCCGCGCCTCCCCCGAAATCGCATCGCTTTAAGGCGTTTCCTGCTTCGTCCCCCTGTTGGGGCTGTGCTTCCGTCCCGTGGAGGAACGGCTGCAGAGGCTCGCCCCCGCGTCACTTCACGAGCTCCTTCACCACGTGGTCCCCAAAGGTGCGCAGGCCCTGCTCGAGGACGGCCGCCCCGCGCTCGGACTCGAGCGTGGCGCGCATGCCCTCCGGCGCGATCCGGAGCTCCAGGTTGACCCATACCAGCAGGGCCGAGAGGCCTGGACTGGACGGCGCGGGACGCAGCCGGCCGCTGCGCTTCTCGATCGCCGCCGAGAGCTTGTCGAGAAGCTTGTCGGGCTCGGTGCGCGGGCCGCGCTTCGCCTCCAGGGCCGCCGAGATCCCTCGATGCAGCCCCTCCACCAGCGAAGGCGCCGACAGGGCCTGCACGAGCCGTCCGTGCGCCTCCTCCTCGTCCACGTCGAGCTCCTCCGCGTACGAAGGCGCGAGGAGACGAGTGAGGACGCGCGGCGGGAAGAGGTGGGGGATGCGGGGCGAGAAGAGAGGCACGGCGTCTGCTTAACGGGCCGCCGGTGGCATGCCCCGCCTACCGGGCCATCGCCCGCTCGTGGATCTCTCCCTGCAGGAACGCCTCGACGTCGGCGCGGGCACGCATGGCGTCCTCGTACCCGAGGTCCATGAGGCGATTCACGTACTCCGGCTCGAAAGCCAGGTAGCTGAGGAGGTCGGCGCCCGACTCGCCCGTGGCGCCGATGCCTTTGAGGAGATACCGGAGCATGCGCGGGAACTTGTCGTACTGGTCCGCGGCGAGCGCGCCCAGATCCTGGCTCGGCCGCAAGACGAGCGTGGGAACGGCACGCAGCGGCTGCTGCGGGATCCCTTGCTGGTCGAGAGGAACGTAGTTGAGGGTGCGGTTGATGCGCTCGAGCCGCTCCACGTCGGCCTCCAGCGAGTCGAGGAATACCGCGTTGAGGAGGACGCCGGCGATCTCGGACATGGGCAACGACTCGGGGCGGGGCACGTTGGCGTTCTCGACCGGCAGCTCCACGGGAGGGATGTTCTGGATGCCGATGGCGAGGATGCGGCGAGCGCCGAGGTGGATGGCTGGGGAGAGCGGGGCGCTCATGCGCACGCAGCCGTCGCCGTAGAAGAGCCCCTTCACCTTCACGGGAGGGAAGAAGACCGGGATGGCGGTGGAGGCGAGCACGTGCGAGATGCGCAGCCGCTGGCGCACGCCGATCCGTGTCCGGCGGTACCAGGGCTGAAGGTCGCGCGCCCCGTCGTAGAAGGTGACCGCGAGCCCGTTGGCGTAGCTCGTGGTGGAGACCGCGACGCCGCGCAGCAGGCCCGACTTGAAGTGCTGGCCGAGCCGCGCGATCGGCAAGACGTCGTCGAGCAGCTCGCGAAGCGGCTGGGTGTCGAGGAGGAAATTGATCTTGGACGAGCCGAGGATGCCGCCCGCGGAGAGATCCTTCAACCAGCGGGAGCCGATCCCGAAGAGCCGCCCCACGTCGGTGCGGTAGACGCGGTCCGGGGTGAGCGAGCGCCAGACCTCCACCAGCCGCTCGGCGGACTTCCTGAACTCCTCCGCACCGGCCGCGATGGAGGTCGCGTTGATGGCTCCCGCCGAGACGCCCGCGAAGATCCGGAAGGGGGAGGGGCCCGGCGGCGCGATCTGCGAGACCGCCCGCAGCGCGCCCACCTGGTAGGCGGCGCGCGCTCCACCGCCCGTGCACACGAGACCGATGTCGCCCACCCGAAGAGCCTAGCACCGGCCGACGGAGGAGGCCCAGAAGAGGTGACGCGCAGCGTCGCGAAGCACCCACGCGGGGGCTAGTCTCATGCGAGGTGGGAGGTTCGCTCCGGGTCGAGCTCGATCCGGGCGGCGGTCGCCGAGGCGGGCACCGCGAACCCTCGATGCCCATCTTCCACGGACATCCTCGGAGGTGCGCGCGTGAAGCTTCCCGGCGGCGGCATGGGTTGGACCGAATTCTTCAAGGCCCTGATGAAGGAGATGGAGCGCGACAACGTCAGCGACGCGGCGGGGGCGGTCACCTACGCGGGGATCCTGGCGCTCTTCCCGTTCCTGCTGTTCCTCGTGTCCTTGGCCAGCGTCATCATCACGCCCGACCAGGCCGACGCCATCGTGAAGCAGCTCGCGCAGGTGGCGCCCAAGGACGTCACGACGATCGTCGGCGACCGGATCCGCGCCATCAGCTCCGAGCAGAAGACCGGGCTCCTCACCTTCGGCGCCATTGCCGCGCTCTGGGCCGCCTCCAGCGGCGTGATGGCGCTGATGCGCGCCCTCAACACCATCTACGGCGTGAAGGAGGGCCGGCCGTTCTGGAAGACGCGCGGCATCGGCCTCGGCATGACGCTCCTCACCAGCGCCATCGCGCTCGGGGCAGCCCTGGTCGCGATCGCCTCGCCCGCGGTGGGCGAGTACATCGGTGGGCCGCTCGGCACCGCCATCGTCTGGCTCCGCCTCCCGGTCGCGGGCGTCCTCATGATGTTCTTGTGGGCCGTGCTCTATTACGTCCTCCCCGACGTGGAGCAGAAGTTCAAGTTCATCACGCCGGGCTCGGTGATGGGCGTCGTCCTCTGGCTGGTCGCGTCCTGGGGCTTCTCCTTCTACGTGTCGCACTTCGGCTCGTACGAGGCGACCTACGGCTCGCTGGGCGGCATCATCGTGACGCTGCTCTGGATGTGGATCTCCTGCCTCGTCCTCCTGGTGGGCGCCGAGTCGAACGCCGTCATCGAGCACAAGAGCGAGGAGGGGAAGCGCGCCGGGGCGAAGCTCCTCGCCGACTCGGGGGCCAGCGGAACCAAGACGGAGGCCGAGGAGCCGACGGAGCCCTTCGGCTCCTTCGGGCAGGGGGTGGCGGCGGGGCGGGCGGAGGCGACTGCGCGCGCCCGGGCCTTCGCGGGACTGGCCGCGCTCGTGGGCGGAGCGATGTGGCTGAAGAAGCGCGAAGATTCCTGACGCCCTCCGCTTCATCCCTTGCCTCGGCCGCGCACGAGGGGTCCTTGACCCGGCGATCCTCGCCGGGTAGGGGACCACGCGCCTCAGTTCCGGCGAACACGGAGACCGGATCCTCCCAGGGGCCCGGCAGCACGAAGGACTGCAGCGCGCACGGCGTGAATTGGATCACTGCTTTGGGTGGTCGTGGGAGACCAGATGTCACCTGCAGTGATTACCTTGATGGTGTTGGGCGTCGTCGCGGTCCTCTTCGTCACCGAGCTCATCCCGCTGGCGGTCACGGCGATGGGCGGCGCCATCGCGCTGGGGGTGCTGGGAGTGATCCCGTTGGGCACGGTCTTCTCCGGGCTCTCCAACTCCACCGTGGTCCTCTTCGGCGCCATGTTCGTCATCGGGGCGGCCATGTTCCACACCGGCCTGGCGCAGGCGGCGGGCATGCTGGTGGTGAGGTTGTTCGGGAAGAGCGAGAAGGGCCTGATGCTGGGCACCATGCTCGGCGCCTCCGCCCTGTCCTCCGTCACGTCCAACACCGGCACGACTGCCTGCCTCATCCCCGTCATCCTGGGCATCTGCACCGCGGCCTCCATCCCCGCCTCGCGGCAGATGATGCCGCTCGCCTTCGCGGCGGGCCTGGGAGGCATCATCACCCTCGTCGGAACGCCTCCCAATGTCATCGCGGCGGGCGCGCTCAAGGCCGCTGGCTTCAAGCCGTTCGGGTTCTTCGAATTCGCCTGGATCGGTATCCCCCTGACGGTCGCCGGCATCGCCTACATGATGCTCGTGGGCAGGCACCTCTTGCCGAAGGCGGTCATCAGGGCGGAGGACGTCACCATCGACGTGGAGGCGCAGGCCGAGGCCACCGCCGGGACGCACGACATCAAGAAGATGTGGATCGTAGGCCTCACGCTCGCCGTGGTCGTGGTCGTGATGGCGCTCGATCTGAAGAAGTTCCCGCTGGAGATCGCCGCAGCCATCGGCGCGATCTTTCTCATCCTCACCGGCTGCCTCAGCGAGAAGCAGGCTTATCGAGGCATCGACTGGGTCACCATCTTCCTGTTCGCCGGGATGATGCCGATCGCGAGCGGCATGGACAAGAGCGGCGCGGGAAAGATGATCGCAGACGTGGTGGTCGGCGCGCTGGGCGGACACCCGAGCCCGCTCGCCGTGACGGCCATCCTCTTCGCCCTCTCCGCGGGCCTGACGCAGTTCATGTCCAATACGGCCTGCACCGCCCTGCTGGCGCCCATCGGCATCTCGATCGCCAAGGGCCTGGGTGCCAGCCCGCACGCGGTGTTGATGGCGATCGCGGTCGCCGCGTCCTGCGCCTTCTCGTCGCCGGTCGGCACGCCGCCCAACACGCTCGTGCTGGGGGTCGGCGGCTACAGGTTCAAGGACTACGTCAAGGCTGGGTCGGGACTGGTGGTGGTCTGCTTCGTGGTCTCGATCATCATCATCCCGCTGGTCTGGCCGTTCTTCCCGGGCAAGTAACCTCGTCCAGGCCAGGGCATCTCCGCCCTCCGGTCAGACGGCCAGGAAGAGGAGCGCGTACCCGACCGTGGTCATCGCGACGAGCATGGCCACGAGGACGGCCAGCCCTTGCCAGGTGCGGGGCCGACCAAAGTTCAGCCGGTCTCCCAGCATGCCCCGCCGGTTGAGAATCCCGCGCTGGTCGCGCTGCTTGAACCACCGGACCTTCCGCTCCGCGCCCAGCAGGTGTGCGCTCGCGTAGGCGATGGCGAGGGCCATCGCCACCGCGGCGCCGACACGCAGAATGGGGTTGTTCATCCGTTTTGCCTCGGCACGGGTCCTTCACGTTCCCCGGACCGCTGTCGACGACAGGACGCTTGCCATCGCTGAGGCGGGCGCTCTTGCCGGTCCCGCGCGCGGCCGTCCACCACCCGGCGAGCCCGATCTCGGCGTGCCCGCCAGGAGTGGGACTTCATCAAGCACGGAGAGCGGGCTCGCGTCGAGACCCTCGGCGATTTGCCCGTGCTCCTCGCCGCAGCACGGACGAGTCGAGCGCTGGGAGGCGTCCGGCGCCGTTCGCTCCATGCTCTCGATTGCCCCCCGTGCGTCGGCTTGACTCGGAGCCTTTTGGACGCCAACGGCAACCCACGACTCGGTTTTTACCTATTGACGAACGTGCATTGCCACCGCTTGCCCGACCCAGGGGCTCGAGCGCCTCGACGGCGCCATCGAGCGGCGCACCGACGCTGCCGGCGCCTTCCCTGACCGGCGAGAGCGTTGCGCCGGGTCACCGCCGTGGCACTCGACGTGACTGCCATCAAGACCGTCCGCCGCCTGGACATGTCCTTTCCTGTCGAAGAAGGAATGCACCATGACCAATGCTGCGTGAAGCAATCGAGGAGCTTCACCGTGAGTCGATTCGCACGGCAGGGGTCTTGACCCGGCCTATCGCCGCCGGGTATTGGATACGCGCCTCAGTTCCGGCGAACACCGAGACCGGATCCTCGCAGAGGCCTGGCAGCACAAAGACGGCAGCGCGCACGACGTTGGTTGGATGACTGCATCAGGTGGTCGTGGGGAGCCAAATGTCACCTGCAGTGATTACCTTGATCGTGTTGGGCGTCGTCGCGGTCCTCTTCGTCACCGAGCTCATCCCGCTGGCTGTCACGGCGATGGGGGGCGCCATCGCGCTCGGGGTGCTGGGAGTGATCCCGATGAACACGGTCTTCTCCGGGCTCTCCAACTCCACCGTGGTCCTCTTCGGCGCCATGTTCGTCATCGGGGCGGCCATGTTCCACACCGGCCTGGCGCAGGCGGCGGGCATGGCGGTGGTGAGGCTGTTCGGGAAGAGCGAGAAGGGCCTCATGCTGGGCACCATGCTCGGCGCCGCGGCCCTGTCCTCCGTCACATCCAATACCGGCACGACTGCCTGCCTCATCCCCGTCATCCTGGGCATCTGCACCGCGGCCTCCATCCCCGCCTCGCGGCAGATGATGCCGCTCGCCTTCGCGGCGGGCCTGGGAGGCATCATCACCCTCGTCGGAACGCCTCCCAACATCATCGCGGCGGGCGCGCTCAAGGCCGCCGGCTTCAAGCCGTTCGGGTTCTTCGAGTTCGCCTGGATCGGTATCCCCCTGACGATCGCCGGCATCCTCTACATGATGCTCGTGGGCAGGCACCTCCTTCCGAAGGCGGTCATCAAGGCGGAGGACGTCACCATCGACGCGGCGGCGCAGGCCGAGGCCACCGCCGGGACGCACGACATCAGGAAGATGTGGGTCGTGGGCCTCACCCTCATCGCGGTCGTGGTCGTGATGGCGCTCGATCTCAAGAAGTTCCCGCTGGAGGTTGCCGCGGGCATTGGCGCGATCTTCCTCATCCTCACCGGCTGCCTCAGCGAGAAGCAGGCCTATCGCGGCATCGACTGGGTCACCATCTTCCTGTTCGCTGGGATGATGCCGATCGCGGTCGGACTGGACAAGAGCGGCGCCGGAAGGATGATCGCAAACGTGGTGGTCGGCGCGCTGGGCGGGCACCCGAGCCCGCTCGCGGTGACGGCCATGCTCTTCATCCTCTCCGCGGGCCTGACGCAGTTCATGTCCAATACGGCCTGCACCGCCCTGCTGGCGCCCATCGGCATCTCGATCGCCAAGGGGCTGGGTGCCAGCCCGCACGCGGTGTTGATGGCGATCGCGGTCGCCGCGTCCTGCGCCTTCGCGACGCCGGTCGGCACCCCACCCAACACGCTCGTGCTGGGGGTCGGCGGCTACAAGTTCAAGGACTACGTCAAGGCTGGATCGGGACTGGTGGTGGTCTCCTTCATCGTCTCCATCATCATCATCCCGCTGGTCTGGCCGTTCTTCCCGGGCAAGTGACCTCGTCCAGCGTCCTGGACCTTCTCCGAGGAGTGTCGATGGTGGCCCGGCTCGTGCGTTCGCGTGACGGCGGACGGCCATGTCATGAAGGGGGCCCTCGAGGCGGGCCTCCCCGTCGTCTCGGAAGGCGTGGCGAATGACGGCTCCGGTCGTCCTCGCCAGTGCGCACAACCTCGGGCTGCTGTTCCCTGCCTGGAGCGTCGCGCCGTTCGGCCTCTTGCTGCTCTGCATCGCGGTCCTGCCGCTGGTGGCCGGGCACTTCTGGGAGAGCAACCGCAACAAGGCGCTCGTCAGCCTCGTGCTCGGTGCCCCGGTGGCGATCGCCACGGGATGGCTCGACGTCGGGGCGCTGGCCCAGACGGCGCACGAGTACGTCGCCTTCATCATCCTGCTCGGCGCGCTCTTCGTGATCTCGGGCGGCATCGTGGTCCGTGGGACGCTGGCGGGCACGCCGGGATTGAACGCCGGTCTGCTCGCGGCGGGCGCGCTCCTCGCCTCGGTCATCGGCACCACCGGCGCGTCGATGGTGCTCATCCGGCCGATCCTCCGTGCCAACTCGGTGCGCCGCAAGGTGGCTCACGTCGTCATCTTCTTCATCTTCGTGGTGAGCAACGCCGGCGGCCTCCTGACCCCGGTCGGTGACCCTCCGCTCTTCCTCGGATTCCTGCGCGGGGTGCCGTTCCTCTGGACGCTGCGCCTCGCCCCGCACTGGCTGTTCGTGAACGGCATCCTCCTCGTGCTCTTCTACATCGTCGACTCGACCATCTTCCGGCGCGAGGACATCGCCCGGCCTGGCGACCTCGACGAGATCGCGGTGGAGCACCAGGTGCCGGTGCACGTCGTCGGGAAGTGGAACGCCCTGTACCTGGGCGGCATCGTGGGCGTGCTCATCGTCTCCGGGACGTGGCACCTGCCTCCGGGCGTGCAGGAGGTGGGCATGCTGGCCATGGCGGGCCTCTCCTGGCTCACCACGGCACGCGAGCTCCGTCGCGAGAACGACTTCCGCTGGGGCCCCATCGTGGAGGTGGCGGTGGTCTTCGCGGGCGTGTTCGCCACCATGAGCCCGGCGCTGCACATCTTGAACGCGCGCGGTGGTGAGCTCGGACTCTCCAGCCCATGGCAGTTCTTCTGGGGCTCGGGCCTGCTCTCATCCTTCCTCGACAACGCGCCCACCTACCTCACGTTCACGGCGGCGGCGAGCGGCGTCGTCGGCACGGATGCGGCGCATCTCGGGGAGCTCCTCGCGAGCGGCCGCGGGGCGTCGCTCCTCGCCGCCGTGTCGCTCGGCTCGGTGCTGATGGGGGCCAACACCTACATCGGCAACGGTCCGAACTTCATGGTGCGGGCAATCGCGGAGCAGGGCGGCGTGAAGATGCCGAGCTTCTTTGGCTATATGGCCTGGAGCGGGGCAGTGCTGTTGCCGATCTTCGGCGCCCTGACGTTGCTGTTCCTGTAACGCCCTGCCCTCGTTTCGCCGCCGAGCGACGCACGCCCTCGGTCAGCCGATGGACAGCTTCGCCGGGGCCGGAGGCTTCGGACGCTTCGCCCTCCACCGCGGGCGCGGTGCGCTTATCTTGTCACCGTGCCTCGAACCCCCTTGCGCGTCGTCACCTACAACGTCCGCTACTTCGGCCATGCGCTGAAGGGGCTCGCCTCGACCCGCTCGTCGCAGCGCCGCATCGCCGGCCAGCTCGCGACGCTCGTGCCGCTCGCCGACGTCGTCTGCCTGCAGGAGATCGAGACCATCTCGCTGCGCTCGCGGCTCGCCTTCCGGGCAGGCGTGCCCGGGGAGACCCAGCTCGAGGCCTTCATGCACGAGGTGGACAGAGCCTTCGAGGTCCAGGGCCGGCGCTCGCCCTACGAGAGCTTCTACTTCCGGGCACACGTGAACCAGCTTCGTGGAGTGCCCATTTCCACCACCGGGCTCGCCATCCTCGTGAACGCCCGCCGGGTGCGGGTCGACCGCCACAACGTCGAGTCGCCAGAGCGCATCACGCACCACCACGTCGCGCGCTTCAAGGACCGCAAGCAGACCCGCATCTGCGCCCACATGCGCGTGGCGGCGAGCGGCGGGCGCTGCCTCCACGTGTTCAACACCCACCTTTCGCTGCCGACCCCGTTCGCACGCTCCTTCTGGTTGGAGCGGCTCAGGATGGGCTGGGGATCCAACCAGCTCCACGAGGCGCGAACGCTCGCCGCGTTCGTCCGGCGGCACGCCGCCGACGAGCCGTTCGTCGTGTGCGGAGACTTCAACTCCGCGCCAGGCTCGCCCGTCTTCGACTACCTGACCCGGGAGGCCGGCTTCGTCTGCGCCGAGTCGGTTCAGGGCCTCCTCGACGGCCAGGATCCCAGGGCCTTTCCAACGGCAGGGTTCATGCGGCTCCGCATGCACCTCGACCACGTCTTCACGGGCAATGGCCTCACCTGCCTCGATCTGGAGGGGACGACCGCCTTCGGAGACCCCAGGGGCCGCTTCGCCGGGCTCTCCGACCACGTACCTCTCATCGGGCGCTTCAGGGTGTGAGGGACGCAGGCCTCGCCAGGACGGCCAGCGACCGGCCCCCCACCTCTACTGCGCCGCGCGCGTAGAGCCGGTCGCGCTTGGCGTCGCTCGCGCCCGCGGTGTCGATCAGGATCTCCCACGCCTCGCCCCAGTCGATGTCCGGCAGAGTGTAGCTCACGGGCTCGTGGTGCGCGTTCATGAGCACGAGGAGCGTGTCTCCCACCACGCGCTGGCCGCGCTCGTCGGAGGTGGCGATGGTGTCCCCGCCCAGCAGGTACCCCAGGGAACGCACGTAGGGCTGCTCCCAGTCCTCGGGGGTCATCTCCTGGCCGTCCGGACGGAACCAGGCCAGGTCCTTGAGCGATGAATCGCGAAAGGTGGCGCCCCGGAAGAAGCGGCGGCGCTGCAGCACCGGCTGCGATTGCCGGAGCCGGAGCATGCGCATGGTGAACCCCAGCAAGGCCTCGCGGCGGGCGTCCAGCTTCCAGTCGAGCCAGGAGATCTCGTTGTCCTGGCAGTACGCGTTGTTGTTTCCGCCCTGCGTCTTGCCGATCTCGTCGCCCGAGCAGAGCATCGGTACGCCCTGTGCCAGGAAGAGCGTCGCGATGAGGTTGCGCTGCTGGCGATCGCGGAGCTCTAAGATCCCTGGGTCGTCGGTCTCGCCCTCGGCGCCGCAGTTCCAGGAGGCGTTGTCGTCGCCGCCGTCCCGGTTCATCTCCCCGTTCGCCTCGTTGTGCTTGTGGTTGTAGGAGACGAGGTCGTGCAGGGTGAAGCCGTCGTGGCAGGTGACGAAGTTCACGCTGGCGAAGATCTTGCGACCGGCGCTCTGGTACAGGTCGGAAGACCCGGTCATGCGCCACCCCAGCTCGCCGTGCGCGATGTCGCCCTTCCAGAAGCGGCGCACCGTGTCGCGGAACTTCCCGTTCCACTCCGACCACTGCACCGGGAACTGCCCCACGTTGTAGGACCCGATGTCCCAGGGCTCGGCGATGAGCTTCACCTTCTGCAGGGTCGGGTCCTGGTGGCACGCCTGCAGGAAATTGCCCGCAGCGTCGAAGTCGAAGGGATCGCGCGCCAGCTCGCTCGCGAGGTCGAAGCGGAAGCCATCGACGTGCATCTCCTCCACCCAGTAGCGGAGGGAGTCCATCACGAGCTTCAGCGTCTGGGGATGGGGGCTGTTGAGGCTGTTGCCGCAGCCGGTGGAGTCCCAGTAGTGGCGGCGGTCCTCCGGCGAGAGGCGGTAGTAGGTGGCGTTGTCGAGGCCCTTCAAGGAGAGCGTGGGCCCGAGGTGATTCCCCTCGGCGGTGTGGTTGTAGACGACGTCGAGGATGACCTCGATGCCCGCCTTGTGAAGCGCCTTCACCATGTCGCGGAACTCGTTCACCTGCTGCCCGCGCGTCCCGCTCGCGGCGTAGCGCTGCTCCGGGGCGAAGAAGGCGATGGTGTTGTATCCCCAGTGATTCTCGAGGCCCTTGTCGGTGAGGTACGCGTCGTCGGTGAACTCGTGGATGGGGAGGAGCTCCACCGCCGTGATCCCGAGCTTCTTCAAATATCCGATGGACGCGGGGTGGCCGAAGCCGGCGTAGGTGCCGCGCAGGTTCTCCGGCACGCCCGGGTGACGCATGGTGAATCCACGGACGTGCACCTCGTAGATGACGGACTGCTGCCACCAGGTGCGCGGAGCGGTGTCGTCCCCCCAGTCGTAGCCGTTCCCCATCACCACGCACTTCGGCACCCCGGGCGCGCTGTCGCGGTCATCGAAGGTGTCGTCGGTGGAGCCGGGTGGATAGGCGAAGATGGGCTGCTTGAAGTCCGCCTCGCCGGAGAGGGCTTTCGCGTACGGGTCGATGAGGAGCTTGTTTCCGTTGAACCGGAGGCCCTTCTCGGGCTGGTAGGGCCCCCAGGCGCGAAAGCCGTAGAGGGTCCCGGGCTTCAGGCCCGGCACGTAGCCGTGCCACACGTGCGCAGTGGTCTCGGGGAGGGGGATGCGCCGCAGCTCCTTGGCGGGATCGTCTGGGTCGAAGATGCACAGCTCCACCCGCTCGGCACCGCTGGAGTACACGGCGAAGTTCACGCCCTCTTCGTCCGCGGTGGCGCCCAGCGGATGATGCCGTCCCGGCCAGACCTTCTCGTTCATGCGCGAAGCGTAGTGCGTCGATTGGCCGGCGCCCACAGGATTCGCGTGCAGACCTCGCAGCGCTTCCGGAGGCCCGATGATCAAACGCCACGCCACCCGTACGCTGCGCGACCCGCGCACCGGCCACTCCCGCCCGGACGAGGTCGCGGTGGAGGAACCGCTCGAGATCCGCGTCGCCGGCGACCCGGTGGCGGTCACCATGCGCACGCCAGGAGACGATGGCGACCTCGCGCTGGGGTTCCTCCTGGCGGAGGGGATCATCGAGGCGGCTGCCGATGTGGGGGCCGTCTTCCACTGCGGGCGGCCGGGCGACGAGGGCTACGGCAACGTGATCGACGTCGCGCCGGGCGCCGGGGCCTCGCTCGACGTCGATCGGGTGGAGGCGAGCCGACGAGGGACCCTCACCACCGCGGCGTGCGGGGTGTGCGGCCGGCGCACCGTGGCCGACCTCATGGAGCGGATGGCGCTCGTGCCCCCGGGGTCGGCGCTCGCCCTGGAGGTGGTGACCGCCTCGGTCGCCTCCCTCCGCGAGGCGCAGGGCGTCTTCGCACGGACCGGGGGCACGCACGCGGCGGCGGCCCACCTCGCAGACGGCCGAAGGCTCACCATGGCGGAGGACGTCGGCCGCCACAACGCGGTGGACAAGGTGGTCGGCGCGCTCCTGCGCGCCGGGGCGGTCGGGCGAGGCGCCGATCCCGCGCTCCGCCCGGCGCTCCTCGTGGTGAGCGGGAGAGCGAGCTTCGAGATGGTGCAGAAGGCGGTCCGGGCTGGCGTGCCCGTCCTGGCGAGCGTCTCGGCCCCCACCACCCTCGCCGTCGACCTCGCCGAGGAAGCGGGGCTCGCGCTGGTGGGCTTCGTGCGGGGTGAGCGGCTCAACGTGTATGCCCACCCCGAGCGGCTGCGCTGAAGTGCCGTGGCGGCCGGGCGAAAGGCGCGGCCCCCGTGGGCGCCGCGCCTCGCGATGGCCTGTCGTCAGCCACCCCGCACGAGGCCATGCCCTCGGCGGAAGGTCACCGCCATCCGTCCGCGCTCCGCCCCGGGCGAGGGCGAGGGCGAGGGCGCAGCGCGGTCCGCCGTCCCTTCCGCCGCAGGGTCGCGCCCGGCGCGATGCGCTCCGCCCGGTCGCCGTTCCCTGTCGCCCAGGAAGCACGGTCCTGGAAGGTCCCGCAGTACGAGCTGCACGATGGGGTCGATGGTGAGGTCCTGCCGCATGTGACCACCTATCCACGAGCGAGCGCCTCGCGCTCGCCCGCCCCATGCACGGCGTGGGAAGCCGGCTCGGCAAGCTCGACCACGGGTACGAGCCGGGACACGATCGCGAACACGGCGCCGCCGAGGGCGGCCATGCCGACGGTGACGGCGATCTCGCCGTACGACGGGAAGTAGGTGTACCCAGCGCCAGGGTCGAAGCAGGTGATGAAGGCGTCGAGCCGCCAGAGCGCGCCGGCGGCGACCGCCATCATGGCGCCGAGGAGCAGGGCGGGCCGACTCGACCGCACGCGGGAGGAGAAGAACATGAGCGCCGGGAGGACGAAGAACGCCAGCTCCACGGCGAAGAGCCCGGCGTGCCAGTCGGCCCTGGCGAGGAGGTGGAGCTTGCCCGCGAGGGCGAGGTCGCCCAGCCGGAGCCCCACGTAGAGGAGGAGGAACCCGCCGTTCGCGAGGCAGAGCGCCCGCAGGAGCCGGGGCTCGAGCGCCGCGCGCCAGGTCCGGTTCATGAGCGTGACGAGCACCACCACCGCGCCGAAGCCCATCGACAGGCAGGAGACGAGCGCGAGGAGCGGGAGCAGGGGGGTGTGCCAGAGCGCATGCACCTTCGTCCCCGCGATGAGGAGGAGCCCGCCCAGCGAGCTCTGGTGCATGGTGGGCAGGAGCATGGCGAGCGCGATGATGTACGGCATGGCGAGGGCGAGGCGGGCGCCCCAGCGACGCCCGCGCGCCGCCCAGCCGGGAGAGCGGCTCGCCGCGGCGCGCTCGAGCACCGCAGGCAGCACCTCGATCCACAGGACGCACACGTACAGGCAGACGCAGACCGCGACCTCGAGGAGGACCGAGCTCACGTTCCACATGGAGGGAAGGGCGAGCCAGTACATGTTCCAGTAGCGGCCGAGCGCCACCACGATGGACGATCCGCCCAGCGTGTAGGCGATGGCTCCCAGCAGCACCGAGGGGCGGACGAGAGGGTGGTACTCGCCCTTCCCGAGGAGGTAGCAGAGCAGGCCCACCGAGTAGGCCCCGGCGCCGATGCCGGTGAAGACGACCACGTTCACCGGCTCCCAGATGCCCCAGGCGTAGCCGTCGTTCATGTTGCTGACGGCACCGATGCCGGCGACGAACCGATAGGCGATCACCACCGCGCCGATGCCGAAGATGGCGAGGAGCGCCAGGACGGGGAAGTCGATGATCTTGCCGGCGACGGGCCGGGCCTGCGCGTGCGTGCTCACGAGTCGCTCCTCTCCGAGGGGGGCGGCTTCGCCTCGGACTTCTTGTTCCGGCGGATGACGAAGGCCGCGGCGGCGTACAGCGCGACCGGGGTGAGGCCGTGCAGGAAGGGCGCGTGCGAGATGCCCTCCGAGAAGGAGGCATTGGAGCGCTCCGGCAGGACGGGCAAACCGAGCTGCGCAAAGGTCACGCCAGCGGGGGCGAGATAGAGCACCTGGGTGCCACCCCCGTCCGTCTCCCCGTACACGCGCGGAGCGTAGCGGCCCGGCTCGGCGGCGATGCGCCGCTTCGCCTCGGCCAGGAGCTCCGAGCGTTTGCCGTAGACCACCGCCTCGGCCGGGCAGACCTCGCAGCAGGCAGGGTTGGCAACGGCGAGCGGCCCTTCCTTGGTGGCGTCCCGCCGGTGCCGGCAGAGCTCGCACTTCACGATGCGCGGGAAGGTCTCCTTCCACTCGAAGCGCGGGACGTTGAAGGCGCAGGCGATCTGGCAGTAGCGGCAGCCGAGGCAGAGCCCCGGGTCATAGAGGACGACGCCGGTGCCCTTCCTCTCGCCGCCGGCGTCCCGCTTGCCCTCGCCCTCCTTGTGCAGCGCGCCCAGCATGCAGGCGGAGACGCAGGACGGGTCGATGCAGTGCATGCACTGGCGCTTCACCTTCGCCGCGGACCCGCCGCAGTCCACCTCGCCCACGGTGCTCTTCTGGACTTCCTTCTTCACGAGGCCGTTCGCCTCCTTGCACGAAGCGGTGCACGCGCCGCAGTTCTCGCAGCGGGTGGAGTCGTACAGCATGCCCACCGCGTCCGGGCTCGCCTTACGCGCCTCGTGTCCCGCGGAGGCGTGGTGCTCCGTGGCGGCGGCTCTCCCCGCCACCGCGGTGGCTGCGCCCGCGGCTCCGGCGGCGAGCGCGCCCCGGAAGAGGGTTCGGCGTGAGATCTTCATGGCAGTGGACCCTGATGGAAGACGGCGGCTACTTCGTGGAGGGGGGGACGGGCGGGTACGCGCCCGTGAGGAACGTGATCACGCCGAAGAGCGTGACGCCGAGCCCGATGGACGTGCCGAACGCGATCGGCGCGAGCACCGCCGCCTGGGAGGTGACGAGCGGGCTCACGAAGAGCCACAGCAGCGAGAGCACGGGGAGGGCGAGGATTCCGATGACGGATGCCTTGACGGCGGCGACGGCCCAGTGTGGAGGGGCCTCTTCGTGGAATGTGGACAGATGGAGAGCCCCACCCTGGATAGCGCGGTGCATGGTCGGCCTTTCAGTTCGTGATGGAGTCGATTGGATTGCTACACGTCACGAGAGAAGAGCAGCGAACGTGCCAGCCACCCGGCGAGCCCAAGGTGCTGCAATCATGGAGGGCGGGGCGAGGTCCCGCGGACGTCCCGCTGGAAGGAACCTGAGCGGGTGCGCGAAAACGACTGGGCCGCAGCGAAAGCGAGCTGCACGATCCCTTGTCACCCGGACGGGTGAAAAGAGATCGGCCAGGGCGGTGGCGAAGAGGGGGATGCGCGTGGGCCGGTGCGACAGAGGAGGGCGCAGCCCTCCGCCGATCGGCGCTACGACGCGCGCGCGGAAGGCTGGGCGCGGGCGGAGCCTTCGGACTCGACGCCCAACCGCTTGAGCTTCGCGAGGAGCCCGACGCGCGAGATCCCGAGGATGCGCGCTGCCGCGCTGCGGTTGCCCTTCGTGTGCTGGAGCACGGAGCGGATGTGCTCGGCCTCCACGTCTGCCAGCGACTTCACCTCGCCCGCGGGCACGCGCACGTCGCGTGCGGCGGAAGCCCTGCGAAGGTGCGGTGGCAGCGAGCCAAGGCTCAAGATGTCGGTCTTCTCGAGCACCACGGCGCCCGCGATCACGTTCTCCAGCTCGCGGAGATTGCCGGGGAAGTCGTAGCCCTCGAGGAGCTCCATGACCTCCTCCGAGATGCCCTCGATCTGCTTGCCGTTCTGGCGGCAGTAGCGGTCGAGGAAGTAGTGCGAGAGCAGCTCGACATCGCCCTTCCGCTCCCGCAGGGGCGGGACGAAGATGGAGCTGATGTCGAGGCGGTAGTAGAGGTCGCGGCGGAAGCGGCCCGCCTCGATCTCCGCGTCGAGGTCCTTGTTGGTGGCGGCGAGGACCCGCACGTCGGCGCCCCGCTTCTTCGTCGAGCCCACCCGGAAATACTCACCGCTCTGCAGGACCCGCAGGAGCTTGGCCTGCACCGACAGCTCGAGCTCTCCCACCTCGTCGAGGAAGAGCGTTCCGCCGTCTGCCTCCTCGAAGAGCCCGGCGCGGGTGGCGTCGGCGCCGGTGAACGCCCCCCGCTCGTGCCCGAAGAACTGGGCGTCGAAGAGGCTCGCTGCGAAGGCGGCCGCGTTCACCGCCACGAAGGGCTTGGCCGCCCGGGCGCTGAGCTGGTGGATGGCGCGCGCGACGAGCTCCTTGCCGGTGCCGCTCTCTCCCCAGATGAGGACGTTGTTGTCGCTCTGCGCGATCTGCTCCACGCTGGAGAGCGTCCGCATGAGCTTCTCGTCGCCCGTCACGAAGCTCTTGAAGGCCTCCTTGAAGCGGGCCCCCTGGTTCCCGACGTGCTCGCGCAGGCGGGTCAGCTCCTCGCGCATGCGGGCCCGCTCGAGGGCCCGGTCGATGCAGGTGACGAGGCGGCTCGCGTCCACCGGCTTGCACAGATAGTCATAGGCCCCGAGCTTCATCGCCTCCACGGCCAGCTGCACGTCGCCCACCCCGGTGATGACGATGACCTCCAGCCCCGGGTAGTGGCGGCGCACGTGCCGGAGGACGTCCATCCCGGAGACCACCGGCATGTCCATGTCCAGCAGGACGAGGTCGAACGGCTGCGCCGCGAGCGTGGCGGCGGCCTGGGTGCTGTCCGACAGCGCCACCACCTCGAACCGGCGGGCCTGCTTCAGCTCCACCAGGAAGCAGTTCAGCACCGCCCGGTCATCGTCCAGCATCAGGATGCGCATTCGGCTCCGCTCCGCTCGACGGGGAGCAGGAAGTGGAACACCGTCCCCTCCCCCACCTGCGTGTCCACCTCGATCTGCCCGCCGTGCTGCTGGATGATCCCGTAGGTGATGGAGAGCCCGAGGCCGGTCCCGCCGGTCCGCTGGCGGGTGGTGAAGAACGGGTCGAAGATCTTGTCCTCCACCTCGGGGGCGATCCCGGTGCCGTCGTCCTCGATGGAGAGCCGGACCCTTCCGGTGTCCTGCTCGTTCCGGGTGCGGATGCGGATGTGACCGCCCTGGCCCAGCGACTGCGCCGCGTTCTCCAGCGTGTTCAGCACCACCTGCTGGATCTGCGTGCGGCTCCCGCGGAGTCGCGGCAGCTCCGGCTCGAGGTCCTCTTCCACGGCGAACCGCTTCAGCTGGTTGTGGAGGAGCCGCAGGGAGGTGTGAACGGCCTCGTTCAGGTCCACCGACTCGTCCAGGCGGCCCTCGTCCTTGCGGGCGAAGGTCTTGAGGTCGCGGACGATGGCGCCGATCCGCGCCGCGCCGTCCGCCATGTCCTCGAGGAGGAGGGGCACGTGAGATCGGAAGAACGGGTAGTCGAGCCGCGCCACCCGGAGGGTGGGGTCGGCCGCGTACCGCTCGTCGAGCAGCGGGAGCACGTCGGAGAAGGCCTCTGCGAGGACCGTCATGTTGCCGTGGATGAACTGGACGGGATTGTTGATCTCGTGGGCGATCCCCGCGACGAGCTGCCCGAGCGATGCCTGCTTCGCGGCCTGCACGAGCTGCCGCTGCTTCTCGGTGAGCGTGGTGTTGGCGCTTTCGAGGTCGCGCGAGCTCACCACGAGCTTCTCCTTGGCGAGGACGAGCTGAGCCTCGCGCATCCGCAGACCGTCGACGATGGAGGTGGTGATGTAGATGGTGCTGAACAGGGTGGCGAGGAACGCCGCGGACGCCACTACCAGGTAGGGCAGGTGAGCGTGCCGCGAGATGACCTCGGGGACGCCGGTAGGATCGTGATGGGCGATGATGCCCGCTGCTTCCAGGATCACGCCCGCCGAGAAGAGCGCGAAGGCGGAGAGCCCGACGAGCCAGGCGTCGCGCTTCGACATGAGCATGCTGCCGACGATGGCGTGGAACAGGTAGAAGCAGGTGAAGGGGCTCTCCGCCCCGCCCGCGAAGTGGTTGAGGACGGTCAGCGCCACCAGGTCGAGCGCGATCTGGAGCCCGGCTTCGAACCTGCCCGCGTGAAGGTCGGGGAGCGGGCGCTCTCGCAGCCGCTGGTGATTGGCGAGGAGCGCCAGGTTGTAGGCGAGCACCACTGCGCCGACCAGGGCCGCCAGCGCGGCGGGAAACTCGACGCGAAAGGCGAATCGGCCGCTCAGGATCGCCACGGCCAGCCCGGCGAGGAACAACCAGCGCACCCGGATGAACCAGCCGAGGCGGCGGTGGAGCTCCTCGTTGGGAAGCGCGACGTTGGGCATGATGCGCCTCCGATGCGCGCCCGCCGACGGGCGCCGCCGCGCTCCTCCAGGAGGCGGGCGTCACAGGCGACCCTACAAGGTTCACCGGCGGAGGATGCCGTGGCAAAGGGCCACGGTGGCGAGGAACCTCAGCCGGGTCGGGCTGGCCCGCTCGGTGGCAAGGCGCGGCGCGAGGTCACTCCCGCGCCTCGAACCAGGGCAATCCGAGCACGAACATCGCGATTGCGGCCAGCCCCACGATCCCCGAGACGAGCGCGATCACGAACAAGACCGCACCCGTGGCGCCGAAGGCCTGGACAGACAGACGCAGCAGCGCTCCGCCAAGGCCGGCGAGCACCAGGGCCACCCCAAACAGGGGCAAGCGAAAGCGAGCCGAAACTTTGACGTGAGCCATCTTCGGTGAATGTAGGGACCGAGCCTCCTCCGCAGTAAGCTCAAAAACGCCCGGAACCTCTCAGGGGCTGGCGCAGACGGACCGAAAAAGGGAGGTTGGCGCGGACTTGCGCACTGCTGCTTCCATGCCCGCCCATCCGACCCCTCGGAGCCGCAGGCTCGAGGCCGCCGCCCTGCTGATCGCCACCGTCGCGGTTTACTCCGACATCTACATCACCCAGCCCATCCTGCCGCTGCTCTCGCGGCAGTTCAGCCTCTCCCCGGCGCGGGCGGGGCTCAGCGTGTCGGCGGTGGTGCTCGCCATCGCCATGGGCTCCACCTTCGTCGGCCCGCTCTCCGACGCGCTGGGACGCAAGCGGGTCATGGTCGGAAGCGCGCTCCTCCTGGCCGTGCCCACGCTCCTCTGCGGGTTTGCCCGGTCCTTCGAGGAGCTGCTGGTGCTCCGGGCCGCGCAGGGCTTCTGCATCCCGGGCGTGAGCGCCGTCTCCATCGCCTACGCCGGCGATCACGTCGAGCGCCGGCGCCTCCCTTCCGTGGTGGGCGGCATCATCGCGGCGGGCGTCATGGGCGGGCTCATCGGACGCGTGGGCTCCGGGCTCGTCACGGCCGCGTTCGGCTGGCGCAGCGCGTTCTTCACCTTCGCCGCGACGACGGTCCTCGCCGCCGCGATCCTCGCGGGCGGGCTCTCGGGGGTGCGCGTCGTCGAGAGGGTGGGCTGGGTGCGCGCCTACGGCGGCATGCTGCGCCACCTGCTCGACCGGCGGCTGGTGGGGGCCTTCACCATCGGCTTCTCGCTCTTCTTCGGATTCATCGGCATCTTCACGTACCTGCCGTACCTGCTGGAAGCTCCACCGTACCGCCTGGGTACCGCTCAGATCTCGAGCGTCTACCTGGTCTACCTGGCGGGAGTGGTGGTCTCGCCCGTGGCGGGCCGGCTCTCCGGCCGATTCACGCCGCGGGCCATCATGGCGGTCGGGTTCCTGGTCGCGATGACGGGCATGCTCATGACGACCTTGCCGGCGCTACCCGCCATCGCCGCCGCCTTGATCGTGCTCTGCCTCGGCATGTTCACCACGCAGGCGGTGGCGCCCTCCTTCGTGAACGCGAGCGCGACCACCGCCAAGGGAGGGGCGAACGCGCTGTACCTCTCGTCCTATTACGTCGGCGGCACCTTCGGATCGTCGCTTCCGGGCCTCGCATGGCAAGCGTGGCGCTGGCCTGGCGTGGTGGCCTGCTGCATGGCGTCGATGGCCGTCGGACTGCTCGCCGACCTCGTGCTGTGCGGTCCCGCGCGCTCGAGCGCCGCTCAGAACGCCTCGTCGAACGAGATGTAGTACGCCGGAGCGCCCTGACCGGCGTAGCCGGCCTCCACTCGCAGGACGACGGCGCGGTTCAGCATCAGGCGCCCGCCCCCGAACACCCCCGCGCCCGCCACCGCCGCGCGCCCGGGATCCCGCGCCCGACCGGCGTCGGCGCCGGCCGAAAGGCCCCATTCCTGGAGCGCGCCGAAGAGGTGGCTCGCGGCGAGGAAGGCGCGCAGCTCGAAGCCTGCCAGGAGCTTCTCCTCGCCCGAGAGGCGGTCGCGCGCCAGGCCGCGGATCGTCCCGGAGCCGCCCAGCCCTTCACCGTAGGTGATTCCCTCGTACTGCGTGCGCTCGAAGAAGGGCACGTCGCCCCGCTTCAGGTCGTAGAGCGCCCGTCCGGCCAGCACCACCCCCGGCGCGAGCTCGGCGTAGGCGCGCACCCCCGCGTCGAAGCCGTAGAAACGGTGGTCGGAGAGGGGAGCCGCGCTGGGGGACGCGAAGCCCGACAGGTCCGCGAGAACGCCGCTGCGCGGAGAGGCGACCCGATCGCGGGTGTCGTGGACGAGGCCGGCGTGAAAAAGCGTGGAGGAGGCGCCTCGGAAGCCCGGTGGGGCCTCGCGGAGGAGGAGCGCAGGCGGCTCGTCGACCGACACGTGCGTGTAGCGGACGCGCGTCCACCAGCCGAGGCCCCCCAGGAGCGGACCTCGCAAGATCGCCGAGAGCCAGGGCGAGGTTGCCTTGTAGCGGTAAGGCTCCGGCGGCGACCCGGCGCCGGGCGAGACGCCGAGGCCGCCCAGCCCCGCCCCCTCCCCCCAGTACGGCGCGCTGGTGTCGAGCGAGCCCTTGGCCTGGACGAAGGTGCGGAGCGGCGTGCCGGCGACGCGCAGGAGCTCGCCCTTCAGCTCCACGCTGCGTGGACCGCGCGTGGTGTAGGAGAGCCCCAGTGCGGCCCAGTCGGAGCGCTCCCCTGCGGCATCGAGCCGGTACACGTAGGCGGCCCCGCCCGCCTGCACCCCGATGTCGCTTCCGTAGGAGACGAGCGGGATGCCGGTGACGTGGATCTCACCGGACGGGTGCGGCGCCGCGGGCTCGGGCGCCGGGGCGGGGGCGGAAGGGGAGGTCGGCGCGGCCTGGCCCGCCGCGGAGCCCAGCGCGAGTGCCAGCAGGACGTGCGAGAGCATGGGGCGGGTGAGAGGCGCGTCCGCGGGGAGACCGGCTCAGTCCGCGTAGGCCGCGGTGGCGGCGGACAGCGCGGCGCCGGGCGCGCTCTTCCGGCCGCCCTTCGCGAGCTCGATCTCCAGCGCCGCCAGCACGGCGAGGACGTTCGCCTTCTGCGCCGACTCGCCCATGAGGCCGATGCGCCACACCTTGCCGGCGAGCGGGCCGAGCCCTCCGCCGATCTCGATCCCGTGCTCGAGGAGGAGCGCGTTGCGGATGGGAGCCTCGGGCACGCCCGAGGGCGTCTTCACGCAGTTGAGGCTGGGGAGCCGGTGGCCCTCGGCAGCGTTGGGGACGCAGCCCAGCGCGGCGAGGCCGGCCATGAGCGCGGCAGAGTGCCGGCGGTGGCGGGCGAAGCGCGCCGGCAGGCCCTCCTCCACCACGATGCGCAGCGCCTCGCGCAGCGCGTACACCATGCTGATGGGCGCGGTGTGGTGGTACGCCCGCTTCCCCTCCGCCCAGTAGTCCGCGATCAGCGAGAGGTCGAGATACCAGCTCTGCGCCTTGCTCCTGCGCGCCCGCACCACCTCCAGCCCGAGCGGCGAGAGCGTGAGCGGCGCGAGCCCGGGAGGGCAGGAGAGACACTTCTGGGTTCCCGAGTAGCAGACGTCTACCCCGTTGCGGTCGAGCTCCACGGGGACGCCTCCCAGGGAGGTGACGGTGTCGAGCACGAACAGCGCCCCGTGGTCGTGGCAGAGCTGGCCGATCCCTTCGAGCGGTTGCTGCGCGCCGGTGGAGGTCTCGGCGTGCACGAGCGCCACGGCCTTCACCTTGCCCTCGCGCTTCAGCGCCTCCTCGATGCGGCCGGGCTCGATGATGTCGCCCCAGGGCGCCTCCAGCTTCACGAGCTTGCCGCCGCACCGGCCGACGATGTCGGCCATGCGCGTGCCGAAGACGCCGTTCACGCCGACGATGACCGTGTCGCCGGGCTCCACCACGTTGACCAGCGCGGCCTCCATGCCGGCCGAGCCCGTGCCGGAGATGGCGATGGTGAAGGGGTTCGTGGTCTCGAAGACCGTCCGCAGCATCGCCTGGACGTCGTTCATGATGACCAGGAACTCGGGGTCGAGGTGTCCCACCAGCGGCGTGGACATCGCGCGCAGCACGCGCGGGCTGACCATGCTCGGGCCAGGGCCGAGCAGGAGACGCGGCGAGGGGTTGAGCTCGGGATAGGCGTGGGTAGCCATGGTTCTCCTGGGGAGGTGGTCGCGGCGTGGAGTGGGGAAAGTGGGCGCTCATCATAGCCCCCCGGGGTGCGCCCGGCGCGGGGACTCGCGTGGACATCCCCGCCCGTCCGATCCACCCTCCCGCCCTCATGGAGCATCCCCCGCCCTCCCGCGACGGCCAGCGCGTCCTCCTCGTCGTCTCCCTCGGCCTCGCCGTCCGGCTCGTCATCGCCGCGCTCGTCCCGCTGACCACCGATGAGGCCTATTACGTCGACTGGGCCCGCCATCTGGCCCCGGGCTACCTCGATCACCCGCCGCTCGTCGCGTGGCTCATCGCCGGCTCGCTCCGGCTCTTCGGCCACCACGAGCTCGCGGTGCGACTCCCCGCCGTGCTCCTGCAGGCCGGCACGGCGCTCCTCGCCGCTTCGCTCGCGCGCGCCTGGGCGGGTCCCCGCGCCGCGCTGGCCGCAGCGGTGCTCCTGCAGGGCGCGCCGGTGTTCTCGCTGGGCGCCATGCTCGCGACGCCGGACGCGTCGCTCGCCTTCGGCTGGGTGGGCGCGCTGTGGGCTTTCGATCGGGCGCTCACCCGCAACCCGCGCTGGTTCCTCCTCGCCGGCGTGTTTTTGGGGTCGGCGGCGCTCTCCAAGCTCTCCGCCGGCCTCCTCGGGGTCGGCCTCCTCGCTGCCCTCCTCGCCACGGCGGCCGGCCGGCGCGCGCTTCGCTCTCCCTGGCCCTGGGCGGGAGGATGTGTGGCGGTGACCGTCGCCTCGCCCATGCTGCTCTGGAACGCGTCCCGCGGCTGGCCTTCCCTCGCCTTCCAGGCGCACCACGGGATGCGCGGCGGCGGCTTCTCGGCCCTCCGGCTCCTTGGCTCCCTGGGCGCGCAGGCTGGCTACGTCTCGCCCATCCTCTTCGGGCTCGCCGCCGCTGCCGGGCTGCGCGCGCTGCGGGGGCTCGCCGTTGAGGAGCGCCCCGCCCGCGTGGCT
>JBBQEB010000045.1:0-24626 GCA_038320275.1 Myxococcales bacterium
GCCGAGGCTGACCTTGTTCTCGGGCCGGCAGTAAGAGGCGATGCCATCCCAGTGCCGGTCGATCATCGCCGCGAACTTCCGGTACGGCTCGAGCCGCTGCCACTTGAGGCCCTCCTTCCAGCGCGTGAAGAAGGCGCGTGCCCAGCCCTCGGTCTGGTAGCTCCAGAGGTAGCCAAAGGACTCCTTCAGGAGGTAGGCGGCGTTGAGCCGCTTGTTCGCCTTGAGCAGCTTCCTGAGGCTCGCTCGTCCGTCGTGGCTGAGGTGCTGTCGGCTCGAGAGCAGGGTGTAGCGCTGGCCCTTGATGAAAGACCGGTCCTTCCCGGCGAGCCTTCGGTACTCGCTGCGGCGCACCTCGTCGAGCGCGTCCGAAAGGTGGCGCATGATGTGGAACTTGTCGAAGATGACGCGGGCCTGGGGCGCGTTCCTCGCCAGCGAGTTGCGGAATGCCTTCCACATGTCCATCGCGGCGAGTTCGATGCGCGCCGTCTTCTTCGGGCCCAGCGCAGCGAAGAAGAGGTCGAAGTCCGCCTCGGTGCGACCCTGGCCCCCCACCCAGATCGGCCGCCCTCGGTCGAGGTCGCTCACCACGATGCGGTAGTCGTGGCCCTTGCGGATGGAGATCTCGTCGACGCCGATGGCCCTGGGCGCAGGCATGCCGGCGCGCTCGACCTGCTTGCGCATGTAGACCTTGTCGAGGCTCTTCACCGTGCTGTCGTGCAGACGCTCCAGCTCGGCCACTGCCTTGTTGGTCATCTCCCGGCAGAGCGCGCCCACGTGCATCGCGAACCGCTGCGTGAAGCGCGGGTTCCTGGCCAGCCAGTCGAGCCGCTCTACGTACACGCCGCCGCACCTCGGGCAGTTGACCCGCCACCGCTCGAACTCCACGTAGATCCGCCACCCGGCCACCGAGAGGTCGCGAGCGCGGCAGGGTCGCTGGTCGTACCGGGTCCGGCAGCGCCGACCGCACTGCCCGCAGAGCGTAGTTTTTTTCGGCGACGAAGGCGGATGACTCGAGCGTACCGGTCACCGAAGACACCGGCGAGCTGCGCCTGAGCGACGAAGCCCGGCAGCGAGAAGAGCGTGCGGATCGTGGTGGGAGCCTTCACCGGTGCAGCGTGCCCGGCAGCTTCACCGGTTCCAAGCTCGAACTGCACGTCGGGCCAGAGAGGGTTTGCCCGACGGCTGCCCCGCAGCCGTCATGCGTGCCAGAAGAGCCGGAGCGTCGGTCCTGTCACCCGGAGGGCCGGAGCGCAGCGGAGGAGGCGCGCTTGCGCGCCTTGACGGGGAGGCTACGCCGGGTGGGGAGAACCTTCACCGGCGCAAGGCTGTCCCGACAGCTGCACCACTTCCAAGCCCACCCTCAACGCCACAAATCAGCGTCAGAGGCTCGTTTCATGCGTCACGACGCCCTTGATCGACCCACTTGATCCCGCGAAGACCCAGAAATGTAGGTCAAGTCCCGCATCTTGTGTAAATCGGACTCACGGCGGTGAAGCTCCCGGTTCGAGTCACGCAGCCTTGGCTTCGGCGGCCTCCTTCAACGTCAGCAGGGACATGTCCAGGTAGCGGCGGTCGGTCCAGATGGCGGTCACGTTGAGTGCGACGGCGGTGACGAGGCGGAGGGCGCTCGCGCGGTCCGGGAACGCGCCGACCGCGTTGGTGCGCCGCTTGATCTCGCCGTGGAGCCGCTCGAGGCCGTTGGTGGAGCGGATGCGATGCCAGTGAGCCTTGGGGAAGGCGTAGAACTTGGTGGCCGCCTCGAAGCCTGCCTCCAGGCATGCCATGGACTCCGGGAGCTGCCGCCCGAGGCCTGCGGAGAGGTCCGCCATCCGCCGCCGGGCTTCGGCCCTGGTGGGCGCCAGGAACACCTGCCAGACAGCCTTGGCGAGCCGCGCCCTGAGCTTCTGGGGGGCCTTCCCGACGACGTTCCGCTGGAGATGTACGCAGCATCGCTGCTGCTGCGCCTCGGGCAGGTGGTGGCGCACGGCCTTGGCGATTCCGGCGTGTGCGTCGGCGATCACGAGCTGAACCCCCGACGTAAGCGTTCACGGGTAGAAGGCCCATGATATCGATCGCTTGCGCAGGGGGGATCGACAAGGAGTGAAGGACGTGATCTACGCTGGCTGTGCCGCAGCCGGATCCACGCGACGCCCGCATCGCCGAGCTCGAGGCGAAGATCGCTTGGCTCATGGCGCGGGTCGCTCAGCTGGAGGCCGAGACCGCGGCCCTGCGTGCCGAGAACGCCGACCTGCGCGCACGGCTCGGGCAGAACTCTCAGAACTCGTCGAAGCCGCCGTCCACCGATCCACCGGGCACGCCACGGGAGCCGAAGGCACCCACGGGTCGCGCCCGTGGTGGACAGCCCGGCCACGATGGGCACAAGCGAGACCTGCTCCCCGCGGATCGCGCGGTACCGGTGATCCCGACGCGATGCGACCGCTGCCAACGGCCGCTCCGCGGAACCGACCCCGACCCGCGCATCCACCAGGTCCTCGAACTGCCCGAAATCCGGCCCGACGTCACCAACTACGAGCTCCACGAGCTGGGCTGCGAGTGCGGAGCGAAGACGCGGGCGAGCTTGCCGGTCGGCGTTCCCCAGGGAGCCTTCGGACCCCGGCTCATGGCCGCGGTCGCCCTCTGCACCAGTCGCTTCCACATGCCCAAGCGCATGGCGCAGGAGTTCCTGCAGGACATGCTCGGCATCGAGGTTGCGCTCGGCTCGATTTCGAAGATGGAGCAGTCCGTGAGCGAGGCCATCGCCGCCCCGGTGGAGGAGGCCCGTACCGCGGTGCGGGAGCAGGCGGTCGCCCATCAGGACGAGACCGGCTGGCACCAGGGGATCGAGCAGGGGCGCAAGGGCCGGGCCTGGCTTTGGGTCGCGGTGACGGCGCTCGTCACGGTCTTCCGGATCGCACGCAGCCGCGGGGCCGAGGTCACCAAGGAGATGCTGGGGGAAGACTTCCGCGGCTTCCTCGTGGTGGACCGCTGGGCAGCGTATCGCTGGGTCGCGCGCGGCATGCGGCAGCTGTGCTGGGCGCATCTCATCCGCGACTTCTGCTGCTTCGCCGAGCGCGGCGGCGTCGGCGGCAAGATCGGCGAGCAGTTGCTCGAGCGTGCCGCGATCATGTTCCGCATGTGGCACCGCATCCGGGACGGGACCCTGACCCGCCGCACATTTCAGCGCCGGATGAAGCCGCTGGAGAGGTCCGTGGGCCGACTCCTCCGCAAGGCCGCGGTGTGCGGCGACGCCAAGATCGAGGGCATGGCGAAAGAGATCCTGAAGCACGAGCCTGCCCTCTTCACCTTCGTCTATGCCGATGGTGTCGAGCCGACGAACAACAAGGCTGAGCGGGCCCTGCGCAACGCCGTCATCTGGCGGAAGATCAGCTTCGGAACTGACAGCGAGCGCGGCAGCCGCTTCGTGGAGCGCATCCTCACGGTGACCACCACCCTCAGGCAGCAGCGGCGTCACGCGCTGAGCTTCTTGACCTCCGCCTGCGAGGCCGCGCTGCACGACCGCCCGCCGCCCTCCCTGCTCCCTGCGGCGTGAGCAGGCCCCGCAGGGCGTGAACGGTTACCCCCCGACAAGCCGCGCTCGTTCAGCTGAGCGAGCAGGTCGCTCCAGGACGCCTCCGACTCCTCCGCACCGATGGTGACCGCCAGGAGTCGCCGGTGCCCGTCAAGACCGACGCCGTAGGCCACCAGCGCCGAGACGTTCTCGACCTCCCGCGCCCAGCGGGCGTCGAGGAAGGTGGCGTCCAGAAAGAGGTACGGAATCGGGCCGTCGATGGGGGCCAGCCGGAGTTCCTCGACCTTGGTACCGAGCGTCTTCGCCGCCCGGCTCACAGTAGAGCGACTCACGTGCTCGCCCATGAGCGCCTCGGTGATCTGGCCGATGTCGCGCGTCGAGGCGCCGTGCACGTAGGCGGCCACCATGGTGTCATCGACCTCGGCGCTCCTGCGCTTGTAACGTTCGAACACCGCCCCGCCGGCCGAGCCGCCCTCGCGAGAGCGCGGCACCTTGAGGTCGATGGCGCCCATCGAGGTGATGAGCCGCCGCAGGTACGTCCCGTTGCGGCTGTCGACCCGCTGGGCCTGGCGCTCCCACTTCTTCGCGCCGACCAGGGCTCGGATCTCCTCCTCGAGCACGACCTCCAAGGCGACCCGGATCGCGCCCTGGCAGAGGACGCGGAGGTCCGTGCGAAAGTTCTCTTGCGTCGACAGCTCATGCTCGGCAACCTCGTTCACTGGGAGCTCCTTGGACTCGCCGGCAGGCGAGACCGTTGGTGTGGGTTACCGAGGAGCTTCCACTTCTTTCTCAGCCTCCGCGAACTTCCGATTCACACAATCTTAGGGACACGAACTCGCCGGCGTCGTGGCGCGTAGTGCGACGCGGCAAGGCGCAGGTCGGCTGGCGGCTCCCGGCCGCGGCGCCGTTCGTGCTGTCTGCGCGCAATGAAGAGGGGTTGGCCTGCGGGCCTTGCTTCAGGTGATGGCTTGGATTGCTGCGTGGTGATCGGCCTGCGCGAGGAGGAGCGCGTCGCGGAGCGTCTCCATCGCCCGCTGCCACGCGATGGGCTTGCCGTCCTTGCGGGGCGCCTGCTGGCGCCAGGCGCTCACCGCGTTGTAGCCGATGATCCTGAGCCAGCTGACCGTCTCGATGGAGGCCTTGCTCGCCTGGCAAGGCTGCGAGTCGTCCTCGCCGAGCATGACGTCGAGCGTCCAGTGGCAGTTGTTCTCGATGGCCCAGTGCATGCGCACCAGCGCCAGCTCCTGGTCGCGGGTCAGGATTTCCGCGGGAAGTGACGTGACGAAGTACCGCTGCTCCACGGCGGTGCACTCGCCCTTGGGGCTGTAGGTCGCCTGGCAGACGTACCAGAGCTGCTGGGCGTCCTCGATGTCGGCCTTGGGATCGCCGGCGACGGTGCGGGCGAACAGCTCTCGCACGATGGTGTGGCCGCGGTACTTCTCGGCGGTTCGCGCCAGCGGCTTGCCGATCGAGTAGTCCTGGCACTCGCGGGCGAGGGCGTACAGGTGGGGCTGGTTGCCCTTGAGGCCGAACAGGTACCAGCGGCCGAGCTGGGTCACGAGCTCCGCGTTCTCCCGGGCGCAGAGGCCCGCGTCGCCGGTCACGATCCGGAACTGCCCGCCCAGCTCTTCGCAGATCCTGGGGAGCAGCTCGCGGAAGGCGGTCGCCTCGCCCTCCTTCGAGCCGATGGTCTGCTGCCCGACGCAGGGGCAGACGGACGACGAGGTCAGCGTGGCGCGCAGCGCGCCGAAGGTCTGGAGCGACGAGCCGTCGGCGTCGTAGGACGACTGCCGGGCCCCCTCCACCGTCTCGCCGTCGGCGCGGGACCACGTCCCCTTGCCGTCGAAGCTCATCACGCCGAGCTTGAGCCGGTCGTTCTTCACCACCTTGCCGGCGATGAGCGCCTTCACCTGCGCGAAGACCGACTCCTCGAAGCCGACGGGGGACTGCGCCCCGAGGAGGCGGTAGAGGGTGGTGTCGCAAGGGGCCCCGCGTCCCAGGCCAAGGGCGCGCCGCGCTCCCAGGCCGAGGTCGGCGAAGAAGTCCTCGGCCCGCCGCAGGCTGAAGCGTCCCACAGCAAATGCGGCGGCGAGGCCACCCAGCAGGCCCTGGTGGTCATGGACCACCCAGGAACTCTCGCGGGGGTCATCGACCTCCGCGTCCCAGGGGATGTTGGCGTGCCGCAGGGCACGCCGGGCTTGTGCTTCCGTGATCGACATGATCTCCTACCTCTCGGCCTCTCTCCTTTTGCGCGAGTCGGGCCGTCTTGGGGGGTGGGGCCCGCATAGCTCCACCCCTCTTCCTTTGTGCGCGAGGCGATGATCGCCGGTGTCGATCCCGGCGTCGATCTTCCCGATCAGGAAATGGCGCCCGCTACCATCGGCAGGCTGCTCGCCGCACGAAACCTGGCCACCTTCGCGGCGGCAGCAGGATCGCCAGGCGGCGCAGCCGCGAGAGGGAACTCCCCGCGGTCAGCGGGAATCAGGTCTGGCGTCCCCCCCTACGGGCCGGACAGCGTGGATCTACAAGAGCCAGTGGGAAGGGGGCGACCGTCGAACTCGTAGCGCGGTGCGCCTCGGCGTGGTGGAGTGCGGTTAATGGGGCGCCTCCGACTGCACCCGCACCTCGCTGCATTCGCGGGCTACGCCGCGCTTGCGTCCCTGCTCACGCGGCCGCTCGTGCCCCGGTTCTTTGAGGCCATCGCCGGCGACGCGGGGGATCCCTTCCAGACGCTGTGGGGGTTCTGGTGGTTTCACCGCGCGCTCGCGGAAGGACGCTCACCCTTCTTCTGCGACCTCCTGCACTGGCCGCAAGGCGCGCCGCTCGCATTCCAGAGCTGGGACCTGCCGTCCACCCTTGCAACGCTGCCTCTCTGGTCCGCGGTCCCGCCGCTGCCTGCAGTGAGCCTGTACAACGCCGCCGCGTTCCTCTCGTTTCCGCTCGCCGGGCTCGCGATGTACCTCTTGATTCGCGAGCTGTGGGGCGGGTACACCGGCGCGTTCGTCGCGGGCGCGATCCACACGTTCGGCAGCTGGCACTTCGCCCACGCAATAGGCCATCTACATTTGGAGTCCATGCAGTGGAACCCGCTGTTCTTCCTGGGGCTAGTGCGCGCCGTGCGTGGGCAGGGGCCGCACGCGATGCGGGGAGCAATCCTCGGCGGAGCCGCGCTCGCGCTCGCGGCGGGCGCGTCCTTCTACCACCTCCTCGCGTGCACGGTGGGCGGGGGGGCGCTGCTCGCAGCATGGGCATGGCAGGACCGCCGAACGGTGCTGAGCGCGCGCGTCGCGCGGCGGTTGGCCACTCTCGGAGGGCTTTTCCTGCTACTCGCCGGCTGGCTGTACGTGCTCATGCTGCGCGCGAAGGGAACGGAGCCATACGCCGGGGCGCACGCGTCGGACTACTACTCCGCCGACCTCCAGTCGTTCTTCATGCCCAACGAGGTGAGCATCTGGTCGGGATGGATCCGCACGTACCGGCGGTGGACCGGCAACGCGGCGGAGAACGCTGCCTATCTCGGGTACGTACCGCTTGCGCTCGGCGCCTGGGCTGGCGTGCGGTCCCGCGCGGTGCGCCCGTGGCTCGCCGCGGCGGCGCTGGGCGTCGTGCTGAGCCTGGGGCCCTACCTCCACGTTCATGGCCACGTCGTCCGCGCTGTGCTCCTCCCCTATGGTTGGATGGAGCGCCTCGCCCCCACACTCGCCTTTGCGGGCTGCCCCACACGGCTCTCCTGGCTCGCGACCTTCGGGCTCGTCGTCGCGGCGGGGTGGAGCCTACAGCGAATCGCCGATCGCGGCCCGCGGGGCGTTGCGGCGGCCTGCGGGCTCGGCCTGCTCGCCCTCATCGAGGTGGCGCCGCGGCCTCAGATCATGGCGGCGTTCCCCGCGCCCGCGTTCCTGCGCGCGCTTGCCGCCGATCCCCAGCGGTGGGCCGTGCTGGACGCGAGCCAGCGCGAGCGCGCGCTCTGGAACGGGACTCTCCACGGTCACCCGCAGCTGGGCGGTTACGTCACGCGCTCCCCGCTGCGGCTCGATCGCGCGCTGGACACGCCCGCGCTCCGGCCGTTTCTCGGTCCCTTTGAGGATCTGGAGCGCACGCCCGTCTACCGGGATGAGACGCTCCGGACCCTACGCCGACTCCGGGTCCGCTACGTGATCGCGGACGAGGAGCGAATCGAAAAAGTGCGCGAGCTTAGACTGCCCATCGCCTGGGAGGGCGAAGGGACATGGGTGTTTCGGGTGGAGGGGACTGACGGACCCGACGGGGAGATCCGCCCCGATGCGCCGCGCGGGACATGAGCCCAAGGCGGGGGCGTCGCGCTCAGAGTGGCATGCCGCGCTCGAGTGTGTACGAAAGCGGCCACCCCTAGCTAGGAGCACGTGGAAGCACGTGGGGATGAGCACCGCATTTTACGGTGCTCGGCAGGGAATCTCGCGGACCGGCCGCCCTACCGTCGCAACCGGGCCGCCATCTCGCGCGTGCATCCGGTGGCTCGGGGGTGAGGACGACCTTTCCGGTGGTGGTCTCTAGGAGGACGCGGCCGGAGGACCGCGTCGCGTACATCTGGAAGGGACCCAGCCCGCCGCTTCGATACGATCCGTAGTAGCCGAACAGCCCACCGACGCCAAAGGTCCGGATCGTACCCGCCATCGCGGCTGGTGGAAGCAGGGAAACGTTCCGCACCGACCGGATGGGGATGACGAGCGGGGCTGCCCTGCGGCGGCAAACGCGGATGGAAGTCTCGTCGATGGCGATCTCCCGGGCGCGTGGGCCCAGACGACCGCGAGCACGAGGAGGTTGGAGGCCAGAAGACCCCACCCGACGAGCGAAACCCCGGGTCGGGGCCGGGCAACCAGCAATGCTCCAACCCCAAGCGTCACCGCGACCAGCAGCACGCACAGCGCGGTGGTCGATACGCTGAGCCCACGATCACAGGAGGAGGCGTACGTCATGGGCGCACTTGTCCCGGCTTGAAGGCTCGAGGCCAGTCGAGCGCACAGGAATGGCGGCGCGTCAGTGCAGCCCGTCCCCGACGGTCGTCTCCCCGGCGTACCGCGGCTGCCGCTCGGCCGCCTCCGCGGGCGCCTCGATGTCCAGCACGCGGAAGCGCCGGTCGAGGTGCCGCTTCAGCACCGGCATGGCGACGTTGTAGACGGGCACGCCCGCCGGCGTCCGACCCTCCAGCGCGCCGTGGTGCGCGTGGCCGTGAAAGACGGCCTGGGCGCCGAAGGCGTCCACCGGCCCGGCGAGCCGGCTCGTCCCGAGGAAGGGACGGATCTCCGCCGGCTCGCCCTCGCAGGTCGCCGCGATGGGCGCGTAGTGCAGGACCACGATGCGGTGCGGCGTCTCGATCTGCGCCAGCGCCGACTCGAGCTTGAGCGCCTCGTTCACCGCCTCCTGCACGAAGGCCTTGATCGACGGCTCGCCGAAGGCCTGCAGCATCCCCTTCTCGAAGCCGCAGGCGAAGCCCTTCACCCCTGCCACCCCGAAGCGGCGATCGAAGATGGCGTGGTCCCCGTCCAGCATGTGGACGCCTGCTTCACGCAGCGTGCGGCAGACGTCCTTGGGGGTGCCGCTCTCGTAGTCGTGGTTTCCGAGCACCGCCGCGCAGGGCACGCGCAGGCCCGAGAGCGCCTCCGCCAGCGCCTTCGCCTCGTCGAGGAGCCCGTGGTCGGTGAGGTCGCCGCAGAGGACGAGCCCCTCCGCCTCGCCGTTGACCGCCTTCACGAGCTCGCGAAAGCGGCCGCGCTCGTCCTCACGGCAGTGAAGGTCCGCTGCCGCCGCCAGGCGAAACGACCGCGCCATCCGTCCTCCCTTCGTCAGGGTGTGTGGCGGAGCCGGCCCCGCCCATCGCCGCCCGGCCATCCTCGAAGCCCAGGCCCTCCACGGCGTGCTGGTACTGCGTGCGCGACACCAGGGTGCCGCGACAGACGCGGCGCTTCCAGTCGCCCACCTCGAGCTGGCGTGCCGTACGCCGCAGGAGCTCGCGCATGATCCGGTCCGGAACCTTCGACCGCTCGCTCGGGAACGCGAAGCCGTACATGACGAGGTGCGAGAGGAGCACCTCCCAGTGCTCGTCGAAGCGCGCCAGGAGCCGGTCCCAGTCGAGCTCGTTGCCGCAGGACCTCACCAGGTGTGCGACGTCGTGGCCGTCGTGCCGCTCGCGCTCGCACACGAAGGCCTTCGACCAGATCCTCTCCTCGGGCGGGGCGACTTCGTGTCCCGGTAGGCGCCGGTGTACTCGAAGAACGCGTACGCTCCCGCCACCAGGAAAGGCACGCCAGCCCCGGTGAGCGCGCTCAGCGCGTCCGAGCGCACGTCGAGCTCGGCCGCGCTGCGGCCTTCCGTCACGACCTCTGCACCCGGCGCCGCCGTGGACATGACTCCAAGGTTGCCATCGGGGCGCGGTCCGCAAAGCGGTCGAGGTGCGCTTCGGGGGCGGGTCGGGCGGGCTCGCCGGGCCGCCCCCGAAAGTCCGCTCGCTCGCCCGGCGTCACGCATCGTCGTCCCGCGGCTCTTCTGCCAGGGTGGCGAGCCGTACCGCCCCGGCGCCGAACCGCTCCGCCAGGGCGTCTACTGCCGCATGCAGCGCGGCCCGGCGCGGCTCCTCGGGCGGGGGCCCGAAGAGCCCGAGCTGCCGCTCCACCGCGCCGTCGAACCCACTCACCGACACCCCGGTGAGGCGGACCGGCCGGCTGAGGTCGGCGCGCCGGAGGCACCCTCTCGCCGCTTCGTAGATCCCTTTTCCGTCGTCCGTCGCCGCGCCCAGCGTGGAGCGCCGCGTCACGCTCTCGAAGTCCGCGTACTTGAGCTTCAGCGTGACCGTCCGGCCCTTGCGTCCGCCCGCGCGAAGGCGCCCGGCGACGCGCTCCGCCTGCGCGAGCAGGTGCGGGAGCAGCGCCGCCTCGCCGCGCAGGTCGCGCTCGAAGGTCTCCTCGGCGCCCACGCTCCGAGCCTCCTCGTCGGGGACCACCGGGCGCGGGTCCTCGCCACGCGCCAGCGCCTGCAGCTCGCGCGCGTGGTTCGGGCCCACCGCGCTCGCCACCAGCACCTCTGGCGCCGCCGCGATGTCGCCGATGCGGTGGAGGCCAGCCCGCGCCAGGGCGGCGCCGGTGACCTCCCCCACCCCCCACAGCCTGCCGGCCGGCAGCGGCGCCAGGAAGGCGCGGCCCGTCCCCACCGGAACCTCCAGCAGGCCGTCCGGCTTGCAGAGGTCGCTCGCGATCTTGGCGACGAGCTTCACCTCGGCGACGCCCGCCGACACGGCGAGGCCCACCTCGTCCCGGACCCGCCGGCGCAGCGCCTCGCCGATGGCGCGTCCCGAGCCGTGCAGGGCCGCGCTCTCCGTCACGTCGAGGAAGGCCTCGTCGAGGGAGAGCGGCTCCACGAGCGGGGTGTAGGCCCGGTACAGCTCGAAGACGCGCTGCGACAGCACCCCGTACCTGTCGAAGCGCGGCGGCACGATCACCGCTGCAGGGCAGAGGCGCCGCGCCCGGCCGGTGGGCATCGCCGAGCGGACGCCGAAGCGCCGCGCCTCGTAGCTGGCGGCGCACACCACGCCGCGTGCCGAGCGCCCCGCCACCAGCACCGGCCTGCCGCGCAGCGCCGGATCGTCGAGCTGCTCCACGGATGCGTAGAACGCATCGAGATCCAGGTGCAGGATGGCCCTCGGGCGCACTCCGTCGTCTTAACGCGCGTCGCGGCCCGCCGTGCGAGCGCCGTCGGCATGTCCCGGCGGTCCCGTCGCCGACCGCCACCCCGCGTTTGACGATGGGCACGCGCAGGTGGGACCATCCTCGTTCTGTGATCGACGAGCCACCTCCGCACGGTGTGCCGCCGCCGGCCCGCGTCGCCGAGCGGCTGCGCCATGCCGCTCGCGAGGAGTTCGCCCAGTTGGGCTACAGCGGCGCGCGCGTGAAGAGCATCGCCCGAGCGGCCTCTTGCAACGTCGCCCTGCTCTACCGCCACTGGACTTCCAAACAGGCGCTGTACGTGGACGTGCTCCACGCGGTGATGAAGTTCATCGCAGACGAGGTGAGCGCTCGTCTGGACCAGGAGAGCGGCGCGCAGGCGGTGGTTCACGCGTACGTCGACACCATGATGAAGGACACCGTCGCGGCCCGGATCCTCGTCCGCGAGCTGCTCGATGGCGGCCCGTTCATGGCGGAGGTCGTCGCCCGTGAGCCGGCGCTCCGCGACCCGGTGCTGCAGGCGGCCCAGGCGCTCGCGGGAGGGTCGGAGGGGGGTCGGGAGCGAAGCGGCGAAGCCGTTTTGCTCGTCCTCTCGATCGGTGGGCTGGCGGCCCTCATCGCGGCGGCCCGCGAGTCGGCGCGCCCGTTCGTCGATGGTCCCATCAGCCCCGAGACGTGGCGGCGCAGCCTTCACGACCTGCTCCTGTATGGAGCCGTCGCCGGGCGGGGGCCTGCCGCGCAAGGCTGACGTCGCGGCCTCCGCCGCGGCGAGGTAGACCTGTCCGCATGGCACCTCCCATCGTGGTCGTGGGCGCAGGCGTGCAGGGCTGCGCGGTCGCGCTGCGCCTCGTGCAGGCTGGGCGCGAGGTGGTGGTGCTGGAGCGCAGCATCCCGGGCGCGGAGGCCTCCAGCGCCGCAGGCGGTATCCTGTCGCCGGGGGTGGAGGCGGTCGAGCCCGGACCGTTTCACGATCTGTGTGAGGCGTCCCTGGCGCGCTATCCGGCGCTCGCCCGCGAGCTGGAGGAATCGACGGGCCTGCCGATCGGCTTTCGTGGCGGCGGGACGCTCGAGGTGGCGCTCGACGACGAGCACGCGCGGATCCTCGCCGCACGCGCGGAGCGGCTCGTGCGGCTGGGGATCGCGGTCGAGGTGCTCGACGACGCGGCGGTCCGCGCGCTGGAGCCGGGGGTCTCCCCACGCGCGCGGGGAGCGCTCTGGTTTCGCGAGGAGGCCTCCGTGGATCCGCGCCTCCTCGCCCGCGCGCTCTACCTCGCCGCGCACGGGGCCGGGGCGCGGTTCCTCACCGGACAAGCTCTCCGCATCGTGGAGGAGGGCGGCCGGGCGGTGGCGGTCGAGCACGCGTCGGGGCGCATCGGCGCTAGCGCGGTGGTCCTCGCGGCAGGCGCCTGGAGCGCGCTCGTGCCCGGCAGCGGGCTCCCGCGCGGCGCGATCCGGCCCGTGCGCGGGCAGATGGCGCTCCTCGATACGCGCCCTCGCCTGCTGTCGCGCGTCGTCTTCAGCGACAAGGGCTACGTCGTCCCGCGCGCCGATGGACGGGTGCTCTGCGGATCGACGATGGAGGAGGTGGGCTTCGAGCGGGCGGTGACCGCCGGCGGCCTGGCCTCGGTGCTGGGGCTCGCGCTGGAGATCGCCCCCGCCCTCGCCGCCGCCCCCGTCCTCGAGACCTGGTCGAGCTTCCGGCCCGCGTCCCCGGACGGCTGGCCCGTCCTGGGCCCGGCCGCGCTGGCGGGCCTGTTCTACGCGACGGGCCACACCCGCAACGGCATCCTCCTCACCCCGGTCACCGCCGACGCGGTGGCCGCGGCCGTGCTCGGCCGGCCACCGCCGGTGGATCTGGCTCCCTTCTCCGCCGAGCGCCTCGCGGAACGGGGCGCACCCGCGCTCCACCCGGGGTGAGGGTGCGCGCGGGGCGCAGGACTGGCTCCAACGTGGTCCCATTGCGGGGCGCGGCGGCTTGTCCATCGCTGCGGGACAGACTACGTTTTCCTCGCCATGTTTTCGTTCTTCGGCCTCCTCTTCGCCTTGCGCCTCGGCACCTTCACGCCGAGCGCGGCGCCGAGCGTCATCTCGGTGAGGGCCGAGGCGCGCGCGGTGGCGAACGCGGCGGTGCTCGGACCGGCAGCCCAGGTCGACCCCACCAACGTCTGGAACGCAGGGCCCCAGTCGCCGGAATGGCCCGTGTTCAATGGCCCATCCACCGGCGCAGCAGCGGCCGTCCCGGTGTTTCGCGCCTATCGACCGGAGGAGTGGGTCTCGATGGTCGCGGACAAGCTCCACCTCGGGGAATACCGCGTCACGCAGGCGGCGATGTGGCTCATGGCCTCGCCCGTCCACGTCGATCTGTCCCCGCGCCACGTGTACGTGACCGTTCGCATCAAGTCGCCGTAGGTATCCCTTCGACACGGTACGCCCGCTTCGTGGCCCCCTCGCGAGGGTTGTGGCAGACTCGCGCACGTTGAGCCCCCGCCAGCCTCATTCCATGCTCATCTGCCTGTGCTTCGCCCTCGCCTGCGAGGGCCGCGGCACGCTGTCCTCCCCTCGCATCGACGCTCGGGGGCCGCTCCCTTCCCCGAGCAGCTCGCGAGCGAGAGAGCCCGCTTCTACGGGCCGGGAGCCCGCGCCCCCGCCTCTCGTCCGCTGCCTGCGGGGAGGCCGGACCGGACCCCCGCAGTCTCTCGTCACGCGGGGCGAGGAGGCTCTCCGGCGGGGCGACGCGCCGCGAGCGCTCGCCTGCGCCGAGGAGGCGCTGCGTGCCTCCCCCCGGCTCCTCTCCGGCCTGAGCTGCCGCGCTGCGGCCCTCGTCGGGCTGGGCCGCCTGGAGGAGGCCAGGACCGCCTATGCGCGCGCGCTCGCCGTCGATCCCAGCGATGCCGAGGTCCTCTACGGCGCGGCCGATCTCCACGTCGCGCGGCTGGACGGCGACCGCGACACCGTGGAGCTCGGGCTCGAATACGCGCTGCGCGGCCTCGCTCGGGCCCGCCTCTCCGACCCCGAACTGACGGCCGACCTCGCCCTCGTGGCAGCCTCGGCCGAGAACGACCTGGGCGAGAGCGCGGAGGCCCTGGAGCACGCAGGCGAGGCGCTGCGCGTCCGCCCCGGGAGCACCGACGGGCTGTACGAGAAGGGCGTCGCGCTGTACGAGCTCTGCCGGTTCGGCGAGGCGCGCTCGGCGCTGGAGCGGGTGCTGGAGCTCCAACCCGACGATCCCTGGACGCTGTACCAGCTCTCGCTGGTGGCGGAGCGGACCGGCGACGCGCGCAGGGCCGAGCGGCTGGCGCGCCGGGCGACCGCGCTCGCGCCCGAGGAGTTTCCGCCCGCCCTGGAGCTGCCCGAAGGCGCCTTCGACCGCGAGCTGCGCAAGGCGGTCGCGGCGCTCCCGCCGGCCGAGCAGCAGGCCCTGTCCGCGCTCCCGGTGGAGGTGGCGGACGTTCCCGCCCTCGACGACCTCACCGCAGTCGAGCCGCCCCTATCGCCCTCCATCCTGGGGCTCTACCGCGGACCTTCGGAGGGAGAGCCCTGCCTCCCCCAGGACGGCCCGCGCTGCCGCAGCATCGTCTTCTACCGCCGCAACCTGGCGCGCTTCGCACGCACCCCCGGCGAGCTGGAGGAGCAGGTGCGGGTGACCTTGCTCCACGAGCTGGGCCACTTCCACGGCGAGTCGGACGATGAGCTCCGCGCCCGCGGGCTCGAGTAGGCAGGCGGGACGTCCCTCCTCGAGGTTCGCCTGCCTGTGCGAGGCACCCCCGCGCCCGCCCCAAAGGGATGGACCGCGGCCGGGGAGGGAGGCTAAGTTGCGCGCGGACATGGCCAACTACGACCCCTTCGAAAATTCCTGGAAGCCCTTCGGCTTGCTCCAGACAGTCCGCGACGGTCGCTCCGTGCTCGCCGAGGCAAGCCTGTGGCAGCTCTCCGGCCAGCATCCGGACCGGGTGGAGCGGGTCTCACCGGACGAGATCTACGTCCACCTGGACGCGGCGTACCGCCTGGAGCGCGTGGGCGACCGCGCGTTCTACTCCCTCATTCCGGCGCCCGAGCGCCCCCTGCCGCCCAGGCGGGTTCCTCCGCCAGCGCCAGCGCCGGCCCCCAAGCCCGCCGCGGCCCCTGCTGCGGTCGCGAAGCCGGCTGCCCCTGCGCCGGCAGCCTCCGCGCCTGCGCCGGCCTCGAAGGCGGTCCCGACTTCACCCGCTGCCGCGAAGCCAGCGGCACCGGCCACGGCGGTACCGGCGGATGCCGCGCCGGCAGCAGCACCCGCCGCCGCGGCCGCCAAGCCTGCCTCTGCTGCCCCGCCCAGTGCCACCCCAGCTCCCGCCGCCTCCCCTGCCCTCCCGGCGGAGAAGCCCACGGTGACGCTGGATCCGGTTCAGGTGCAGGCACCCGCATCCGCCACCCAGCCCTCTCCCGCGGCGGCGCCCCTGGCCGCACCTCCGCCCGTGGTGAAGCCGCCCGTCTAGCGCCTTCGCGGCTGGGTCACGTGCATCGCGTCCACCTCCGGCGCCTCCGGCGGCTCGGGCTCCATGAGGTTCGAGAGGTCGTCCTCGGGCCCGGGCATGTCGCCGCCCGAGTCGTTGCCGAGCCGCGTGGGGGCCGCGCCTCCCACGTTGGAGGGCGGCACCAGGCGGTCCCCGCGCTCGCCATCCCGGTCCGGCCGCTCGCTCGGCTGGGCCGTGATCTCGGGCTCCGGGGCGTCGTCGTCGAGCTCCACCGGGCGGGAGCCGCTCCTGCGATCTTTTTCGTTGGGCACGGATGGAGTGTGCTGCGCGTGGGCCTCGCCCGCAATCGGCGTTGCCCGTGCGGGGGCTCACGACCGCGTCAGCAGGCTCGCGAACAGGCGCTCGTAGCGCTCGGCGCTCCGGCCCCAGGAGAAGTCGAGCGCCATCCCGCGCTCCACCAGGCCTCGCCAGCACCGCTCGTCGCGGCGGAGGTCGAGCGCCCGACGCAGCGCGGTCATCATCGCCGCCGGCTGGTACTCGCGGAACTTGAATCCGGTCCCGCTCCGGTGTCCGTCGAAGTCTTCGACCGTGTCATCGAGCCCTCCCACCGCCCGCACGATCGGCACCGCCCCGTATCTCAGGCTGTACATCTGGTTCAGGCCACACGGCTCGAAGCGGCTCGGCATGAGGAACATGTCGGCGCCCGCCTCGATGCGGTGGGCGAGCCCCTCGTCGAAGCCGATGCGCACGGCGATCCTGTCCGGGCGCTCGCGCGCGGCGGCTTCGAACAGAGCCTCGTAGTCGCGCCGCCCGCTCCCCAGCAGCGCCACCTGCAGGTCCAAGCCCAGGATCTCGTGCAGCGCCGCCGCCACCAGGTCGATGCCCTTCTGCTCGGCGAGTCGGCCGATCATCCCGATCAGCGGTACGTCGCGACGCACCGGGAGTCCCAGCTCGAGCTGCAGCGCCGTCTTGCAGCTCGTCTTCCCGGCGAGGTCGACCGCATGGAAAGGGGCCGCCAGGTGCGGGTCCCGAGCGGGGTTCCACACGTTCGTGTCGATCCCGTTGAGGATCCCGTGCAGGCTGGCGGCGCGATGGCGCAGGAGCGCGTCGAGCGCGCAGCCGTGCTCCGGCGTCAGGATCTCCTTCGCGTATTTGGGCGAGACCGTGGTGATGGAGTCCGCGAAGACGATCCCCGCCTTCATGAAGTTGAGCTGGTCGTAGAACTCCATTCCCTCCAGCCGGAACACCTCCCACGGCAGGCCGGCGGCGGGGAGGAGCTCCTTCGCGAAGACGCCCTGGTAGGCGAGGTTGTGGATCGTGTACACGCTCCGCGCGCTTCGACGCCAGGTCTCCTCGGGCGCTTCGTTGCGCAGCATCCAGGCGGCGAGCGCCGTTTGCCAGTCATGGAGGTGGACGATCTGCGGCTCCCAGCCGAGCACGCGCGGCAGGTCGAGTGCCGCCCGGGCGAGAAAAGCGAAGCGCTGCGCGTTGTCCTCGTAGTCGCGCATCCCCTCTGCGTAGATGCCGCTCCTCCCCCCGTAGAAGCGATGGTGCTCGAGGAAGAAGATCCGCGCGGCGCCGAGCCTGGCGGCCCAGAGCGCCGCCACCTCGCCCCGCGCGCGCACGCCCATCCCGGTGGGCTCGAGCCGCTGTGCGCCGGGGTCGATGCTGCCGTAGCGCGGCGTGACGACCACCACCTCGTGGCCGGCCCCGGCGAGCGCGGCGGGCAGGGCCCCCGCGACGTCACCCAGGCCGCCGCTCTTGGAGAACGGCGCCACCTCGGACGCGATGAAGAGGATGCGCATGCGGGGCGGCGGAGCCCAGGCCTGGGCGCTAGGCAGGCACGAGGCGCAGGAACTCGGCCGCTTCCTCCGGCGGCACCGGATTGATGTAGAAGCCGCTTCCCCACTCGAAGCCCGCCACCTGCGTCAGCGCCGGCATGAGCTCGATGTGCCAGTGGTACGCCGCGCTGGAGGGCTCCCGCAGCGGGTTCGAGTGCAGGATGAAGTTGTAGGCGGGCTCGCCGAGCGCGGCGCCCAGCCGGCGTAGCGAGGAGCGGAGCGCCTGCGCGCAGGAGGCGAGCCGTTCCCGGGGCTCCGTCTCGAAGTTCGACTCGTGGCGCTTGGGGACGATCCAGGTCTCGAAGGGGCTCCGCGGCGCCCACGGCGCGAACACCACGAACTCGTCGTTCTCCAGCACGAGCCGGCTGCGCTGCTTGCGCTCCTGCATGACGATGTCGCAGAAGATGCACCGCTCGCGGTGCGCGTAGTGGCGGAGCGCGCCGTCCACCTCCTCCTGCACCAGGCGCGGGGTGACGGGCAGCGCGATCACCTGGCTGTGCGGGTGCTCCAGGGAGGCGCCGGCGGCGAACCCTTGGTTCTTGAAGAGGAGGATGTAGCGGAAGCGCAGGTCGTTGCGGAGATCGAGCATGCGCGCCTTGAAGGCGTACAGCACCTCCGCCACCTCGCCGTCGGAGAGGCTGGCAAGGTCGCGCCCGTGGTCCGGCGTCTCGATGACCACCTCGTGGGCGCCGATGCCGTTCATGCGGTCGTACATCCCGTCCGCCTCGCGCTCCAGGTCGCCCTCGATCTTGAGCGCGGGGTAGCGGTTCGGCACCACCCGGACCTTCCAGCCCGGCCCGTTGGGGGGTGCGCCCTCGGGGCGCCCGGCGGAGTAGACCTCGCGCGGCGTGCGGTCCTCGTGCCCGGGGCAGAAGGGGCAGAGTGCCGGGCGCGTCGGCGTCAGCGATCGCGGGGCCTCCGCCGGCCGCCTGGCGCGGTCCGTGGCGATGATGACCCAGCGGCCGACGACAGGATCTCTGCGGAGCTCGGGCATGTTTTTCGAGTTAAGCCTTGTCGCGGCCCGCCATCAAGCTTCTCGCGCCGCTGGACCTTGGGTGACGCGCGCCGCCGCGGCGGCGATGGTGGTCCCGACGAGCGCGGCGAGCGCCATGACCGCGGCGCTGCCCAGGTAGGGATACGCGGGGCGGAGGTGGAAGCTGAAGGTGCCCGACACAGGGCCCACGATGCGGCCGAGCGCGGAGGCCGACTGCCCGATGCCCAGCGTGCCGCCCTGATCCTCGGCGCGCGCGCTGCGCGAGATGAGCGCGGAGATGGCCGGGTTCACGAAGCCGGAGCCGATGGCGAGCGGCGCCGTCGCGGCGAGCAGCCCTCCCAGGCTGCCTGCGAAGGGCAGCGCAGCGAGGCCGGCCGCCTGCATGATCCCGCCCGCGACGAGGAGCCGCTTCTCGCCGAAGCGGCGGGTCATGGGCCCGACGAGCCCGCCCTGCACGATGGTGATGAGGACGCCGATGTAGGTGAAGACCCACGGCACAGCCGCGTCGGTGAGACCGTACACGTCCTTCATCAGGAAGGCGTAGGTGGCCTCCATGGCGCTGAACGCCCCGACCATGAGGAAGGAGCAGAGGATGAGGCGCCGCATGCGGGGCTGCCGCAGCTCCTCGACGAGCGCGGTGAGCCGCCCCCGGGCGACGCGGCTCACCTCGCGCTTGGCCGGCTCGGGCAGGATGAAGAAGGCGGCCACTCCGTTGGCCGCGGCGAGCCCGGCCGCGATGTAGCCCGGCAGCGCCAGCGAGTACCGCGCGAGGAAGCCCGCGATGGCGGGGCCGAGGACGAAGCCGAGCCCGAAGGCGGCGCCGATCATTCCCATGCCGCGCGCGCGCCCCTCGGGCGGGGTGACGTCCGCCACGTACGCCTGGGCGATGCCGATGTTCGCGGTGGCCGCCCCGGCGAAGAGGCGCGAGGCGAGCAGCACGGCGAAGCTACCCGCCAGCCCGTACACGAGGAAGGCGAGCGCCGTCATGGCGATGGAGACGAGCAGCACCGGCCTGCGCCCGATGCGGTCGGAGAGCCGGCCCCAGATCGGCGCGAAGACGAACTGCATGGCGGAGTAGCCGGTGGAGAGGAAGCCGGTGGCCGCCTCCGACGCCCCCAGCTTCTTGGCGTAGATCGACATGACCGGGATGACCATGCCGAACCCGAGCAGGTCGATGAAGACGATGATGAACAGGATGCCGAGCGAGCGCCGTGTGTTCACGAGCGCCGGGATGTAACCGGCCCCGCCCCGCGCTACACGCGCCAGTGGATGCGCTCGAAGTCCTCGTCGGGCACGGTGAACGCCACGTAGCCGAACCTGGGCAGCCGCTCCACCTCGACGTCGCCGCGCAGTGCGTGCACCGCCATGGCCACCCGATCGCCGGGCGCGAGGCCCAGCGCCCCGAAGGGGAGCGCGAGCTCCGCGATGCGCAGGAACGCGGCCGCTCCGACTTCGCCGCCGGGCCCCTTCCCCGGCCGCGACTGCCCGTCGGGGAGGAGCGCGAAGTCGATGTTCGATGCGCCGCGGGTGGTGACGAGCTCCACCCGCGCCACCGGGCAGACCTCGGCGGTCCGGGCGGGAGCTTCCACCGGATCGAGCCGGAGGTAGAGCTGTGCCAGGTCGAAGCCGTAGCGAAGCGCGTCGAAGGCGTGCGCCGAGCCGAACATGGAGCCGCGCGCCTGCCCCGGGCGGTAGAGGCCCGCGCCCTTCCACTCGAAGTAGGTGGTCTCGCGGCCGTCCACCCGAGGTGAAATGAGGAGGGTGGGCTCCCGGAGCGGCTTCTGGTCCCCCGCCATCGGCCCCTCGCGCTTGATGGGCTCCAGCGCCTCGATGGGCAGCGGCGCGCCGGCGAGCTTGCAGGCCGAGACGATCAGCGCGCGAAAGAGCCCGTCGAACTCCGCCGCGAGGTCCGTGTGGAAGTCGTCCCCGTACCACCAGTACCAGTCCGATCCCTCGGCCGCGTAGAGGAGCCGCTTCGCCTGGGCGATGGCGCCGGGCGGGACCGCGCCGGGCGGCCCCTTCTCGATGTGGTCGATCGCCTCGCGGGCGCGCCCGAGCGCGGTCCAGGCGCGGCGGTCCTCCTCGTGCCCGAGCCAGATCCGGTACGACGACTCGATCCAGGAGCCGGAGTGGACCCGCGGGATGACGGGGCCGGGCGGCTCGCGGGTGGCGTCGGACATGGTCACGGACTCGATGTCGGGCGAGCCCTCCAGCCGCCGGTAGAGCGCCTCCAGGAAAGGGCGCCCCGACATCGGGAAGTGCTCCCAGGGGTTCTCGCCGTCGAGGAAGACGCCCACCGTGGCCGGGCCCGCGCCGCCGTCGTCCTCCCAGGCGTCGCCGATGGCCTCCAGATGCGAGGTGAAGTCCTCCACCGCCTCGCGGGCTGGTGTGCGCGCGTAGCTGAATCCGATGAGGTCGGAGAGGCCTCGGTCGCGGAAGAGCATCGACAGTTCCCGCGAGCCCGCGGCGATGCGCCAGGGGCGATAGAGGGCCCGCAGGCGCGAGGTGCCGGCGGGAAGGGAGTGGAGCAGCACCCCCTCGTCGGTGGCGGCCCAGCGCACGCCCTCGGAGGCGAGCACCTCGGCGGCCTCGGGCGAGATGGAGCCCTCCGCCGGCCACATGCCTGCGGCCGGGCGGTGGAAGTGGCGCTCGTGGGACACCAGTGCCTCGCGCACGTGCCAGTGCGCGTCCTCGGGCCAGGCGAAGCGGGGCGGCAGGGGGATGCCGGGCAGCGCGCGCCGGGCGGAGTCGGTGTCGCACACCAAGGGGAGGATGGGGTGATAGTACGGCGTCGTCGAGAGCTCCACCTGCCCGCGCGCCGCGAGCGCGCGCCAGCGCGGCAGGATGGCGTTCACGATGCGCGACTGCGCCGTGAGCACGTAGGCGAGGTCGCTCGCGTCGTAGTCGCGCCCCTTGCGCAGGAGCGCGCGCAGGCCGTCGTCGTCCTCCACCGCCCCGAACCCGAACCAGGCCAGGTTGAAGAGCACCTGGAGATCGCTCATCTCTCCATCGGTGAACTCCCGTGCGGAGCGCGCGAAGTCGATGTGGCGCGGATCGCGGCCTCTCTTGGAGAGCAGCTCGAGGTATCGCGGGATGGGCTTCACCGCAGTCTCCCAGTCGATCATGAAGAACGACCGGAGGACCGCCTGGCGCTCCTCGGGCAGGAGATCCCGGGCAGGTTTGCGCGAGACCTCGAGGAAGCGATCGCGCGCCTCGCCGCGCGCGTAGGCCTCGAGCTGCTCCAGCAGCACGGGGGTGAAGTTGACGGTACAGCGCACCGACGGGTGGCGCTCCAGCATGAAGGCCATGTCGTAGTAGGCCCGCGTCGCGTGCAGGCGCACCCACGGCATGAGGAACTCGCCCGTGTCCGGGTCGCGGTAGAGCGGCTGATGCATGTGCCACAGGAAGGCGAGGCGGACCTTGGACATGGTCAGGCAGCTCCGGTGACGCTCTCGGGGCCGAGGCAGATGATCTGCACCACGAGCCCCTCCGGTCCCGCGAGGTAGAGGGAGCGCGCTCCGTCCCGATGCGTGCGCGGGCCGGCGGTGAGCTTCCCCCCGTGCGCGGCGAGGTGGGCCGCCCAGGCATCGACGTCGCCGGGCCGCTCGACCACGATGCCGATGTGGTCGAGGAGGCCTCGCGCACCCGAGCCCTCCTCGGAGAGGCCCTCCGCCCGATGCAGTGCCACGCTGTCGCCGTCGCGCGCGAGGTACACGTTCTCCTCGTCCGGCCGCCAGGCCACCCGGTAGCCCAGGAGCTCGGTGAAGAAGCGCTCCGCTCGGGCGAGATCGCAAAGGCGCAGCGCCACGTGTCGCAGACCCAGCGCGGGAGGTTGGGCAGCGGTGGTCACGTCTGCGGCTTAACCTCCGCGAATGGGCTCTGCCCGCCTTCTCCGGGCGGCGAGCCGGCTCCGGGCTCGCGCGTCATCGGCGATGGTTTGGCGAGCCGGGCCCGAAGCTCCTCCACCTCGGCGCGCTGGGAGGCGAGGGCCGCGCGCAGCTCCCCCACCTGCCGGCGCTCCCCGGCGAGCGCGGCCTCGGCCCCGAGCGCGCGCTCCTCCAGCCCATCGGCCTCGCGCGCCAGCACCTCGCCGCGGGCCCGCAATGCCTCCATGCGCCGCGCCAGCGCCTCGTTCACGCCCGCCAGCTCCGCCGCGTGCTGGTGCGCGGCCTCGGCCCGGGCCCGGTCGCGCTCCGCTTGCGAGCGCGTGAGCAGCGCTTCCTCGCGTGCCTCCTCCAGCGCCTCCCGCAGCGCGGGGAGCTGGGACTCTCCCTCGCCCTGGCGGTCCGCCGCGAGCAGGACCTGCCGTGCGCCTTCGAGCGCGCTCCGCGCGTTGGCGAGCTCGGCCGCCAGCGCGCGCCCCCCCTCCCCGCCCGGTTCGGCGGTGGGAGCTTCCGGCCCGGATTCCTCGGCCGATCGGAGGGCGCTCGCCTCGGCCGCCGCGCGCTCGGCGGCCGCCCGCTCTTCCGCGGCACCGGCGAGCTGGAGCTCGCGCTCGGCGAGCGCGCTGCGCGCCGCCTCCAGCTCCTGGGCGGTCGCCGCCTGCGCCTCGCGGGCGGCGTCGCGCGCGTGGCGTGCGTCGAGCAGGGCGCGGCGCTCGCGGACGAGCTCGGAGGCGGCGGCATCCTCCCGCTCCCGCGCGGCGCGCTGCAGATCTCCGTGCTCGCGAGCCAGCTCGGCCGAGGCGCGTGCCGCCTCGACGAGCGGAGCCGAGGGAAGGGTCACCAGCACCATCCCGCGGAGGTTCGCGGGAGCTTCCCCGCACAGCGCGACGTAGAACGCGGTCTCGGGCGAGCCGGAGAGCGAGCCGTCGATGCCGAGCTCCGGCTCGGAGCCGGTGTCCGCGGGGGTGAGCACCCAGCCCACCGCCGGAGCCTGCGTCGCCAGCTCCACCGCCGAAAAGCGGGCGGAGAGCGCGGCGGCGAAGCTCTCGAAGGACGGGGCGCTCGTGGGCGGACGCTCTCCCGCGAGCACCGCCAGCCCGCTCGCGCCGGCGACGGCGACGGAGGTGAGGAGCCGGCCGCCGGGGGCGAGGAGCGCGGCGCACGCGGCCAGCCGCGCCGGGCTCGCCACCAGCTCCGCCCCGTCGGCCACCGCCACCAGATCGAACGCGCCCGGAGGCAGATCGCCCAGCGCCGCCACGCGGAATTGCACGGACGGATGGCGCACCGCCTGGGCCGCGCGGAGGATGACCTGCGGATCCTCGTCGGCCGCGACCACCACCGCCGCGCCCCGCTCGGCCAGCGCCAGCGCCGAGGCGCCTTCGGTGGAGCGGACTGCGCCGAGCTCCAGCACCCGACGCCCCGCGAGCAGCGGCTCGACGAAGCTGTAGCGCGCCAGCAGGTCGGCCGCGCCATGCGGCGCGAAGAAGGAGCTCATCACCCCGGCATGTTACCCGAGGCGGCGGGGCAGCATGCCCCGCTTTACGGATTGTTCGCTTGCCCCGTCGGCGAGCAGTGGCCCGCCGCGATGTCGCTGCAGGACTGATCGATGATGCAGTTGATCGTGCGCGGCTTGTCGGCCTTCGAGTCGTTGCAGCCGACGACGCACTTGGCCTGGTCGAAGGAAGTCGGCAGCGCGGCCGCGCTCGCGCAGCTCGCCATCTTCGCGCAGTACTTGTCGCAGTCCGGGCCACAGCCGGCGAGCGCCAGGCCCAGCAGAGCCGCGGTGAGGAGCCACAGCTTCATCACGGCACGAGCCCCGAGACCGACTTCGGAATCTGGCAGTGCCCGCCGCTCCTGATGTCGTCGCAGGTCCGATCGTTGACGCACGAGATGAACGCAGCGTTGTCGGAGCCCACCTCGTTGCAGGCGGTGGTGCACTGCGCGAGGTCGTTGCCGAGCTGGCAATCCTGCACCCAGCGGCGGCAGAACTTGTCGCAGTCGGGGCCGCAGGCCGCGAGCGGCGCTGCGAGCGCAAGGGCGAGGAGGAATCTCTTCATCGGTGCTCCCTTTCGAGCGGCGGACCCTATTCTTCGCGCCCGCGTAGGTCAAGGTGGGAGACGAATGCTACGGCGCGGCACCGGCACCGCCGTCCGCGGAGCTCGCCGGAGCGGGCGGCGGCATCGGCGCCGGTCTCACGCCGGGCTGCGGCGCGGTCGCGGGTTGCCCCTCGGCGCGC
>JBBQEB010000046.1:0-24562 GCA_038320275.1 Myxococcales bacterium
TTCACCCCCTTGAAGGCCGCGAAGCCGAGGGCGATCTCCTCCGGCGAGAGGCCGAGGCGCGTCGCCGCCGCCGCGATCGCGAGCGCGTTCTCCACGTTGTGCGCGCCGCCCACGCCGAGGTGCGCCTTCGCGAGGGGCCGCCCGCGCCGGACGAGGTCGAAGTGCGCGCCGTCGGGCCGCAGCTCGAGCCCGCGCGCCTCCCAGTCCGCGCTGGCTCCGACGGCGTAGGTCTCCACCTCGCAGCGCGCCCGGCGCGCGATCCGGAGCACGCTCTCGTAGGAGGCGCAGGCGGCCAGGAAGCCGTCGGCGGGGAGGATCTCCACGAACTTCTCGAAGGCGCTCTCGTAGTGCGCCTCGTCGCGATAGATGTCGGCGTGGTCCAGCTCGCAGGAGCTGAAGATGGCGGTGCGCGGGTGGTAATGGAGGAACTTGGGGCCCTTGTCGAAGTAGGCGGTGTCGTACTCGTCGCCCTCGACCACGAAGTGCGGCCCCTTGCCGAGCCGGTAGTTCGACTCGAAGTCGCGCGTGACCCCGCCCACCAGGAACGACGGATCGCGGCCGGCATGGAACAGCAGGAACCCCATCATGGCGGTGGTGGTGGTCTTGCCGTGCGTGCCCACCACCACGACGCCGTGGCGCGGGGCGATGAAGAGGTCGCCCAGGGCCTGCGGGAAGGACACGTGCGGCAGCCCGCGCTCCCGCATGGCGCTCGCCTCGGGGTTCACCGAGCGCACGACGTTGCCCACCACCACGAGGTCGGGCCGGGCGCGGTCGAGGTTCGCCGCTGCGTACGGGGTCATCACGTCGATGCCCCAGCGCGCGAGCTGGGTGGACATGGGCGGATAGACGTTCTCGTCCGAGCCGGTGACCTCGTAGCCGGCGCTCTTCAGCATGCCGGCGAAGGAGCCCATCCCCGTGCCCGCGACGCCGATGAGGTGGATCCGCTTCACGCCCGTGTAGTCCATGGCCGCCTCTATATCCCCAGGGCCTCCGCGACGGCATCGTGGAAGGCGGCGCGGATCGCGCGCAGCCGCGGACGATCGGGGCCGTCCGGGTGCACGTGGTTGGTGAGGAGCGCGCAGACCACCTCGCGATCCAGGTCCATCCACAGCGAAGTCCCGGTGAAGCCGAGGTGGCCGACCGCGCCGCGCGGGCCGCGGCCGAGGCGGGTGCCGAGCGCAGAGCCGGAGGGCGACGGCGTGTCCCAGCCCAGCGCGCGCTCGCTGCCCGGGGTGGGGTCGCGAGCGACGAACTCCGCGGCCACCGCCCGCGACAGGAAGGGCGACCGCCCGGCGAGAGCGCCGAGCCAGGCCTGCCCGAGCGCGGCGACCTGTTCCGCCGGGCCGAAGAGCCCCGCGTGGCCCGCCACGCCGCCCATGGCCCAGGCGTTGTCGTCGTCCACCGCGCCGCAGAGCACCTCGCCGCCGCGCGCCGGATCGCGCCGGGTGGCCGCGAACGTGGCCGCGGCGCGGCGGGCGGCCGACCGCGCCGGCTGCAGGCCGGGCAGGAAGAAGGTGCGAGAGAGCCCGAGAGGCTCCAGCACCTCCGAGGCCACCAGCGCGTCGAGGTCCGCGCCGCCGGCGCGCTCGAGCAGGAGCCCCAGGGCCATGAAGCCGAGGTCGCTGTAGCGCGCCGAGCTCCCCGGTGCGCTCTCCAACTCCTCCGCGGCGATGCCGGCCTCGACCAGCTCCGCGCCGCGGCGGAACGCGGGGATGAGCGCATCCGCCGCCGGGCGAAGGGACCGCGGAGCGAACGCGGGCCTCGCAACGGGGTCCCCCGCGGCCGCCTCGAAGAAGGGCCGGTACGCAGGGAGCCCGCTCGCGTGGGCCAGGAGCTGGCGCACGGTCACCCTTCCCTTCGCGCCGCTCCACCCCAGCCATCCGGCGACGGGCGCATCGAGCGCCAGCGCGTCCCGGTCCACCAGCCGCGCCGCCGCCGTGGCGACGAACACCTTGGTGAGCGAAGCCAGGTCGAAGAGGTCCGCGCTCCCGAGCGGCCTGCGCTCCGGCTCGCGCTGCGCGTCGCCGTGGCAGGACGCGTGGACGGGCGCTCCGCGGAACAGCACCGCCGCCGAGAGCCCGGGCGCAGCGCCCTGCGCGAGTCCCCTCTCCAGCACCGCGGCGACCCCCGGCAGCTCCGCGCTCACGACCTCCCGGCTCCGCGCTCGCCCCTTCCGAACACGAGCCGTGGGGGCCCGTCCTCGGGCCGCTCCGGCGCGACGACGCTCACCAGCGCGCCGAGCGGGAGCGCAAAGTTGTCGTCGTCGTGGCCGGATGGGACGCCCTCGATGGCGGGCACGCCGAGGCCGCGCACGAGCTCCCGCACCACGTCGGCACCGCGCAGGCCGGGCTCGTCGCAGTCGGTGAGGCGCCCCACGCAGACCGCGCGCACGCGCTGGAGCGCGCCCGCCGAACGGAGCTGGGTGAGGTAGCGGTCGAGCTTGTACGGCCGCTCCCCCACGTCCTCGAAGAAGAGCACGGCTCCCGCGAGGGAGGGCATCGCCGGCGTCCCACACAGCGAGGCGAGCATGGTGAGCGAGCCGCCCAGCAGCGTCCCCACCGCCCGGCCCGCGCGGATGACGCCGGTGCCGGAGCAGCCGGCCCCCGGTGAAGGCGCGCCGCCAACCCCCGGGAGGGCGCCCGCCCCGAACAGCAGCGCGCCGAGGTGGACGCGGGCAGCCGGCGAGAGCCGCGCGAGCTGGTACACCATGGGGCCATGCACGGTGACGAGGCCAGCGCGGTTCAGCACCGCGTGAATCGCGGTCGCGTCGGAGTACCCCACCACCCACTTGGCCGGGTGGAGGAGCCGCGCCGGCTCGAGTTGCGAGAGGAGCCGGGTGGCCCCGTAGCCGCCGCGCGCCAGGAACACTGCCCGGGCCTCCAGATCCGACGCCGCTCCCTTCCATTCCGAGAGCCTGCGGGCGTCGCTTCCGGCGAGGTAGCCCTCGCGCGCAGTCACGTCGTCGCGCATGCGGACGCGCAGGCCGAAGCCGTCGCGGAGCACCGCGACGCCGCTCTCGAGCGCCTCCGGCTCGATGGGGCTCGAGGGCGCCACGACGTGGACGACGTCGCCGGGGCACAGCGGGGGCGGTCGGATCACGGGCGGGCCACCATACCCCGTCCCCGTCTCGGGCGCTTGACCGCGGACAACTCGTGGCTATGTCTCCGCGCTCCAAGGAGCCTCGAATGCCCGAGCCGTCCAGCGCCCTCGAAGGCGAAGTCTTCTATCCCTCCCCCGAGGTGATCGCGAACGCGCGCGTGAAGGACTGGGACGCCTTCGCGCGCAAGGCCGCCGCGGACCTGGAGGGCTTCTGGGGCGCCGAGGCCCGGGAGCTGGAGTGGTTCCGCCCCTGGGACGAGGTCCTCGACAGCACGAAGAAGCCGTTCTACCGCTGGTTCCCCGGCGGACAGACCAACATCGTCCAGAACTGCCTCGACCGGCACCAGAAGACCTGGCGCAAGAACAAGCTCGCGCTGGTGTGGGTGGGCGAGCGGGGAGACGTCCGCACCTACTCGTATTTCGCCCTCAACCGCGACGTCTCGAAGTTCGCCAACGTGCTGAAGGCGATGGGCGTCCGCAGGGGAGATCGGGTCACCATCTACATGCCGCGCGTCCCCGAGATCGTCATCGCCATGCTGGCGACGGCCAAGATCGGCGCGGTGCACAACGTCGTCTACGGCGGCTTCAGCGTGGACGCGCTGCAGGGCCGCATCCAGGACTCGGAGTCGCGCGTGGTGGTGACCGCCGACGGCGGCTTCATGAACGGCAAGGTCGTGGAGCTGAAGAAGATCGTCGACGACGCCGTGCGGCATTGCCCCACGGTGGAGACGACCATCGTGGTGCAGCGCACCGGCCACGAGGTGAAGCTCGAGGCGGGCCGGGACTACTGGTATCACGAGCTCATGAAGCTCCCCCTGGCCACCGGGAGCTGTCCGACCGAGGTGATGGAGAGCAGCGACCCTCTGTACGTGCTCTACACCTCCGGCACCACCGGCAGCCCGAAGGGGATCGTGCACGCGCACGGCGGCTACATGGTGGGCGTCTACTCCACGTTGAAGTACGTCTTCGACATCCAGGACGAGGACCGGTACTGGTGCGCCGCCGATCCGGGCTGGGTGACCGGCCATTCATACATCGTCTACGGCCCGCTCCTCTGCGGAGCGACGACGTTCATGTACGAGGGGGCGCCCACCTACCCCTATCCCAACCGCTGGTGGTCGCTCGTCGAGAAGTACGGGATCACCATCCTCTACACCGCTCCCACCGCGGTGCGCGGCCTCATGCGCTTCGGCGAGAGCTGGCCCAACCGCCACGATCTCTCCACGCTCCGGCTCCTCGGGTCGGTGGGCGAGCCCATCAACCCCGAGGCCTGGAAGTGGTACCACCGCGTCGTCGGCAAGGGCCGCTGTCCCATCATGGACACGTGGTGGCAGACCGAGACGGGCATGTTCATGATCACGCCCACGCCCAGCGTCCCGCTGAAGCCCGGCTCGGGCACCCGGCCCTTCTTCGGGCAGGAGGTGGAGATCCTCGACGATGCGGGCAATCCTGTGCCGGACGGAGAGGAGGGCTTGCTCGTCCTCAAGAACCCCTGGCCGGCCATGATGACGACCATCTTCAAGGACCCCGACCGCTACGTGAAGGGCTACTGGACGAAGTATCCCGGCAAGTACCAGGCCGGCGACTCGGCCAAGCGGGACAAGGACGGGTACATCTGGGTCATTGGCCGGGTGGACGACGTCATCAAGGTGGCCGGATACCGGCTCGGAACCGCCGAGGTGGAGAGCGCGCTCGTGTCCCACCCGGCGATCGCCGAGGCAGCCGTGATCGGCCTGCCGCACGAGGTGAAGGGCAACGCCATCCATTGCTACTGCCTGCTCCGCCAGGGCTTCAAGGCGTCGGAGGATCTGGCCGACGAGGTGAAGGCGCACGTGGCCCAGCACCTCGGACCCATCGTCCGGCCGGAGAAGGTGGTGTTCGTCGACTCGCTCCCGAAGACCCGCTCGGGCAAGATCATGCGGCGCGTGCTGAAGGCCCGCGCCCAGGGCCTCCCCGAAGGCGACCTGTCCACCCTGGAGGATTAGCGCCGCGCGGGACGAGCCCTGGTGGCGCCGCCACCGGGTTCGCCCGGGAGCCCGGAGAATGCGTTGCGCCGGGCGTTCCCGGACCCCAAGATTGGCCCTTGACAGGTGGTCCGCGAGGATCGCCGCGCCGGCTCCCGCCCAGCGCTCTCCGAAAGGACTTCATGAACAAGCTCATCGCAGCCTTCGCCGTGCTCTCCATCGCCGGAGGAGCTCTCGCGCAGGCGCCAAAGACCGAGGACGAGAAGACCCTCTACGCCATCGGCGTGGTGGTCGCGAAGCAGCTCGAGGTGTTCAACCTCCAGCCGGCGGAGCTGGAGCAGGTGAAGCACGGGCTCAACGACGCAGCCGGCGGCAAGAAGCTCTCGATCGAGCCGGAGGCCTACCAGGCGAAGATCAACACCCTCGCGCAGTCGCGCATGAAGGTCACCGCCGAGAAGCAGAAGTCCGGCTCGAAGGACTTCCTGGAGAAGGCGGCCAAGGAGAAGGGCGCGCAGAAGACCGCGTCGGGCCTCATCTTCGTCCCCATCACGGAGGGCAAGGGCGCCCAGCCCAAGGAGACCGACACCGTCAAGGTGCACTACACCGGCACCCTCGTGGACGGGAAGGTCTTCGACTCGTCCGTGAAGCGCGGGCAGCCTGCCGAGTTCCCCCTGAACCAGGTCATCAAGTGCTGGACCGAGGGCGTGCAGAAGCTGAAGGTCGGCGGCAAAGCGAAGCTCATCTGCCCGTCGGCGATCGCCTACGGCGACGAGGGGCGCCCGCCGACCATTCCCGGCGGAGCCACACTGGTCTTCGAGGTGGAGCTCCTCGACATCTCCGCCAAGAAGTGATTCCAGCGGGGCTACCGCGCACCGCATGCGTATCCCTCGACTCGCGCTCGCCGGCGCCGCCCTTCTCGCGGCGGTTCCGGCGGGCGCCATCGACCGCTTCGAGATCCAGGTGTACGAGCCGGAGCTCAACGAGCCCGGCCATGCCGGAGTCGAGCTCCACTCGAACTACACCGTGCGCGGATCCCGGACGCCCGCCTTCCCGGGCGAGAGTCCGCCCGATCGGGCGGCGCGCTTCACCCTGGAGCCCGCCTACGGCGTGACCTCCTGGCTCGAGCTCGGCGCATACCTCCAGTCGGTTGTGACGCCGTCGGAGGGGGCCCGCTTCGCGGGCGGGAAGGTGAGGGCGAAGCTGGTAGCGCCGCGCTTCGCGGGCGAGAACTTCTTCGTGGGGGTGAACGTGGAGGTGGGGCGCGTCCCGTCGTTCGTGGACGAGGCGGGCTGGGCCAACGAGATCCGGCCCCTCCTCGGCTGGGCCGACGACCGCTTCCTCTTCGATCTGAATCCCATCGTCGGCTACGCCCTCACCGGCAAGGACCGCTTCCGGGTGGACTTCGAGCCGGCCGCCAAGGTCTCGGTGAACAGCGGGCTCGGCTTCGCGGTGGGCGCGGAGTGGTATGCCGAGCTCGGCTTCGTCGATGCCATCCGCCCGCTCCGCGATCAGGCCCACTACCTCTTCGGCGTGCTCGACCTCGCGCCCGCCAAGGGCCGCCCCACCTCGCGCTGGGAGGTGAACCTCGCCCTCGGGGGAGGGTTCGGGGGCGGGGCGGATCAGCAGTTCATCGCAAAGACCATCGTCGGGCGAAGCTTCTGAAAGGATTGCCATGGTGGACGAGCGCATCGTGCTGTGGGGCGAGAGCCGGTTCGAGAGCCCCTACGTCTTCTCCGTGTTCGTCGCGCTCACCGAGAAAGGATTGCCTTTCGAGGTGAGGACGATGTCCTTGCAGGCCGGGGAGCACCGCACCGGCGACTACGCCTCGCGCTCGGTGACCGGACGCGTCCCGGCCCTGCAGCACGGGGAGCTCTGGCTGGCGGAGTCGTCGGCCATCGACGAGTACCTGGAGGACGCTTTCCCGCCTCCGCTCCACCCGCGCCTCTACCCGGAGGCCATCGTGCCTCGGGCGCGAGCGCGAGCGGTGCAGGCCTGGCTCCGCAGCGACCTCCTGCCCATCCGGGAGGAGCGCCCGACCTCCAGCGTGTTCAACCACGCTGGAACGCAGCCGCTCTCCGACAAGGGGAAGGCGGCCGCCGAACGCCTGGTCGCTGGTTGCGAGACGCTGCTTCCGCCCGGCGCATCGGCGTTGTTCGGCCCCTTCTGCATCGCCGACGCAGACCTCGCGCTCATGCTGCAGCGCCTCCTCGCGAACGGCGACCCTGTCCCAGAGCGGCTGGCGAGCTACGCGCGGGCGGTGTGGGAGCGCCCGTCCGTGCGCGCCTGGCTCGAGCGGGTCGCGAAGGCCCGGAACACCTGATCGGCGCGCAGCCCTGACCAGCCCCGCCATGCCGCCCTCCCTCGCCGCGCTCCTCCCCGCGGAGGGGATGCACCTTGCGCCGGACGCCATCCTCGACGCCTTCGTGAGCTGGGTGGCCGCCTCGGGCCTCACCCTCTACCCGGCGCAGGAGGAGGCGCTGCTCGCGCTGCTCGACGGGCGCCACCTCGTGCTCGCGACGCCCACCGGCTCTGGAAAGTCCCTCGTCGCGACCTTCCTGCATTTTCAAGCCATGGCCGAGGGGCGGCGATCGGTCTACACCTGCCCGATCAAGGCGCTCGTCAACGAGAAGTTCTTCGCGTTGTGCGAGGCCTTCGGCGCGGAAAACGTGGGCATGATGACCGGCGACGCTGCCATCAACCGCGACGCTCCCATCCTCTGCTGCACCGCCGAGATCCTCGCCAACATGGCGCTCCGCGAGGCGCGTCCGCGCACCGACGCGATCGTCATGGACGAGTTCCACTACTACGGCGACCGCGACCGCGGCGTGGCCTGGCAGGTACCGCTGCTCCTGCTCGACCGGGCCACCTTTCTGCTCATGTCGGCCACTCTGGGCGACGTGAGCGCCATCGCGGAGGGGATCACCGCCCTCACCGGTCGGCCCGTCGCGGAGGTGCGCGGCATGGAGCGGCCGGTGCCGCTCGAATTCGCGTACGCGGAGACGCCGCTCCACGAGACGATCGAGGAGCTGGTGTCCGCGGGCCGGGCGCCCATCTACCTCGTGCATTTCACCCAGAGGGCGGCCGCGGAGGGCGCCCAGAATCTGATGTCCGCCAACTTCTCCTCGCGGGAGGAGAAGGACCGCATCCGCGCGGCGCTCGAAGGCGTGCGCTTCGACACGCCCTACGGGAAGGAGATCCAGCGCTTCCTGCGGCACGGGATCGGGCTGCACCACGCCGGACTCCTGCCGCGCTACCGACTCCTGGTGGAGAAGCTCGCCCAGGGTGGCCTGCTCAAGGTGATCGCGGGCACCGATACGCTCGGCATGGGCGTGAACATCCCCATCCGGACGGTGCTCTTCACCCAGCTCTGCAAGTTCGACGGGACGAAGACCGCGCTCCTCACCGCGCGCGACTTCCACCAGATCAGCGGCCGGGCGGGGCGCAAGGGCTTCGACGATCGGGGCTACGTGGTGGCGCAGGCGCCCGAGCACGTCATCGAGAACAAGCGCATCGCGGAGAAGCAGGCGGCTGGCAAGAAGGCGGTGAAGCGGCAACCGCCGCAGAAGGGATACGTCCCCTGGGATCGCACCACCTTCGAGCGGCTGCAGACAAAGGAGCCCGAGCCGTTGGTGTCGCGCTTCGAGCTCTCGTTCGGGCTCGTGCTGGAGCTCCTGCAGAGCGAGACGATCCAGCGCGGCGGCGGCTACGCCCGGCTGGTGGAGCTCGTCGCTCGCGCGCACGAGACGCCCTATGCGCGCGCGAAGCTCCGGCGGGCGGCCGCGGAGAGCTTCCGGACGCTGCGCCGCGCCGGCCTGCTGGAGCTCCACGCGGTGGAGGGCTACCGGGGGCGACACGTGCGGCTCGCCCCCGGCCTGCAGCGCGACTTCTCGCTCCACCAGACGCTCTCGCTCTGGCTCCTCGACACCCTGCCCAAGGTGCCGTTCGAGGGGGAGACCTACGCGCTCGACATCCTCTCGCTGGTGGAGGCCATCCTGGAGAACCCGGAGGTGGTCCTGTGGAAGCAGCTCGATGCCGCCCGGGGGCGCGCGGTCGCCGAGATGAAGGCGAAGGGCATGGAGTACGACGAGCGCATGGCGGAGCTGGAGAAGGTCACCTACCCCAAGCCCCACGCCGACTTCATCTACGCCACCTTCAACGAGTTCGCGGCGGTCCACCCGTGGGTGGGCGCCGAGAACATCCGGCCCAAGTCGGTGGCCCGGGAGCTGGCGGAGCGGTACATGGCCTTCAACGACTACGTGGTCGAGTACGAGCTGCAGCGCTCCGAGGGCGTGCTCCTGCGCTACCTCGCCGACGCCTACAAGGCGCTCGTGCAAGGCGTGCCCGAGCGCTTTCGCGACGAGCGGCTCGACGACGTCATCGCCTTCCTCCGGCTCACCGTGCGGGGTGCCGACGCCTCCCTGCTGGACGAGTGGGAGCGCATGCGCGACCCCTCCTACCGCGCCGCCGCGATCGATCCGCGCGCCGCGCTGGGCGCCCTGCCGCCCCGGATCGCCCAGCCCGACGACGACCCCCGCGCGTTCGCCGCGCGCGTGCGCAACGAGCTGCACCGCCTGCTCGTCCACCTCGCCGGGAAGCGCTGGGCGGACGCGGCCACGAGCGCCTTTTCTCCGGACGGCGCCTGGACCCCGGCCCGGCTCGAAGCCGAGCTCGCGCCCTACTTCGCCGAGCACGCGTCCATCGACACCCGGCCCGTGGCGAGGCTCCCGCACAACACGCTCCTCGTGAAGACGGGCCCTCGGACCTGGTCGGCGACCCAGCGCATCGTCGATCCCGAGGGCGAGGTGGACTGGGCCATCGCATGCGCCATCGACCTCGCCGTCGAGCGGCCCGAGGGGGCTCCGCTCATCGAGCTGGTGCGCGTCGGAACGTGAGGTCGGGGCGCGCGGCGGGCTGCGCCCTCGCGCCGGGATGACCACTCTTGGGCGGTGAACACAGCAACCGAGGCCCTCGGCTGGGTGAGCTCCTTCATCCTCGTCCTCACCATCGCCAAGCAGGTCTACAAGCAGTGGAAGGAGGGATCGAGCGAGGGGGTGTCGAAATGGCTCTTCCTCGGGCAGCTCGCCGCCTCCACCGGCTTCACCCTCTACAGCTTGCTCGTCGGCAACTGGGTCTTCGTCGTGACGAACGGCCTCATGCTGGTGAACGGCCTGCTCGGGCTGCTCATCGTGATGCGTCACCGGCGCCGGGCACGGCGGGGTAAAGGACCCGCCGACCTTCGATCACCGCGAACGGCGTGACCCGGTGCGGGCGGGTTCGGCCGAGGCCCACGATGTGCTCGACCACCACGCCTCGCGCGAAGAGCGCGTCGGCGATGAGCGAGCGGTGGCAGCGCCAGGGAACGGCCTCGGCGCACAGGACCGCCACCGGCCCCGCGCGCGCCAGCGCGCGCAGCTCCAAGAGCCCCTCCTCGAAGTCGGCTGTCTGCATGTAGTCCGCGTAGCCCCGGAAGCTCGCGTTGCGCCACGCGCCGTTGGGCGAGTCCTTCCGGGCGCGACGCAGCCCGCCCAGCCGCGGGAGATGGACATAGGCGATCCCCTCGCCGGGCAGGCGCTCCGCGAGGACCTCGATCCCGAACTGCGGGTTGTGTCGCGAGCGCGGAACGGTCCGCACGTCCGCCAAGGTCACCGCACCGGCCGCGCGGAGCCAGGCCACGAGCTCGTCGAGGGGACGGGTGGAGTGACCGATGGCGAGGACGCGCGCCTTGCCCCATCCCGGCGCTGCCCGGGGAACGTCCGGCATGGACGAGTTCTTGCGGTCGGCGCCCGACCGACGCCACCTCCTCGGTGGCGAAGACGGACAACGACGCCCCGAACGCGCCTGGCGAGCCCTCGCCCGCGTGGGCACCTTCCTGGCCGGTGAACGGCGAGGCCGACATGCAGGGGCGAAAGCTCGGCGTCACGGAGCGCTCCGTCGCGGTGCTCGCGGTGGGCGCGGTGCTCGCCTTCCTGTGGCTCGCGCGCGAGTTCCTGCTGCCGACGGTGCTCGCCATCTTCCTCGCCTTCACGGTGCATCCCTTCGTGAACTGGCTGGAGCGGCGCAAGGTGCCGCACGCCGTGGCGGCGCTCGCGGGCACGCTGCTCGCCACGCTCATCATCGCCGCCATCCTGGCCCTCCTCTACAACGCCATCTCCGCGTTCTACGACGAGCTCCCCGCCTACGAGGACCGCACCCGGGAGATCGGGTCGGCGATCGCGAAGCGGTACGCCCACTTCAGGCACCAGTCGGACGTGCTCGTGAAGCCGCAGCGCGGCGAGGTGAAGGTGCAGGAGGGTGTGCCGTGGGTGACGCTCCTCGTCGGCACGGCGCAGGGCGCGCTCAAGCTCCTGGGCCAGGCGACGGTGGCCACCTTCACGCTGTACTTCGCGCTGGCGGAGGGGCCGCGGTTCCGGGAGAAGCTGCTCTCGGCCATGGGGCGCAAGGGGGCCGCGCGCGAGGAGACGGTCGCCGCCCTCCACGAGATTCACCGCGATCTCGAAGGCTACATGGTGAACCGCGTCCTCCTCAACGCGGCGCTGGGCGCGGTCACCTGGGCTGTGTACGCGCTGTACGGCCTCGATCACGCGGCGGTCTGGGGACTCACCACCGCCCTCCTGCACTTCGTCCCGTACGTGGGGCCGGCGCTCGGCCTCGCGCTGCCCACCGCCATGGCGCTCCTCCAGTTCGGGAGGGCCCAGAACGTGGCCGTCGTGGCGGCCATCTACGTCGCGCTGGTGTCGCTGCAGGGCAACGTGCTGGACCCGATCTTCCTGGGGAAGCAGCTCCGCCTCTCCTCGATCGTGATCTTCGTCGGGTCGCTGTTCTGGTTCTGGATCTGGGGCCCCGTGGGGCTCTTCCTGGCGGTGCCCCTGCTCTCGACCATCCGCATCACCTGCGGGCACATCCCGCGGCTGCAGGTGGTGGCCGACTTCCTGGGCGAGTAGCCCCGCGCGCCGAGGGCGAGGCGGCAAGCTCCCGGGAACGGCGCCTCGCTCAGCGGTCCGGTGAGGGCGCGCCAGGCTCCGGCGCGAGCGGCGAGCTCGCGAGCCTTGCCAGGAGATCGGCCGCGTCTCGATACACCTCGACGCAGCCGGCATCCCGGAGGTCCCGCTCCGCGAACCCTCCCGAGAGCAGGCCCACGGTCACGATCCCAGCCCGGGAGGCAGCGATGGCGTCGTACGGGCTGTCGCCTACTGCCACCGCCTCGGACGGCTCGGTCTCGAGCTTCTCCAGGCACGCCTCGAAAATGTCGGGCGCGGGCTTCGACGCCTCCGCGTCGTCCGCGGTGCTGGCCGCGTCCACGAAGGCCGCTCCGCCGACCATGCGCAGGTAGTAGCCCAGCTCGGTGCGATTGCAGGACGAGGCCAGGCCGATGAGCATCCCCGCCCGCTTGAGGCTCACGAGCAGCTCGCGCGCCTGTGGGAACGGCTTCACGAGCCCCAGATACTCCCTGCGGAAGAGTGCGCCGCGGTACTCCGTGAGGTCTTCGCCGAACCGGTCGATCTCGTCCTCGGATAGGAACGCGGGCAAGAGCTGGTCGCCGCCCTTCCCGATCTGCCCTCGCACTTCCGACAGCGGCACCTCTTTTCCGAAGTGCGAGAACGCCTCCTGCCAGGCGCGGGCGTGGAGGTCCACGGAGTCCACCAGGGTACCGTCGATGTCGAAGAGCGCAGTTCGGGCCACGGAGGAGAAGGTGGTGCCGATAGGGGGGTGGCCGCAAGCGGTCGGTCGATGCTCGCCTGGGTCGCATTCAGCGGGCAGCGTGGCTGCACGCCTGCTCGCCGGTATTGACAGCCGTCAAGGTCTGGTTCATCTGTCCACCCATGCTGGAAAGCCTCAAGCCGAAGGGCGGCAAGCGCTGGCCGCGCGGACAGAAGTTCGAGCTCTCGCCGACCGGGGTCCTCGCCGAGGCCTCCTACCGCGCAGCCGTCCAGCTCGCGCGCGCGCAGGGCCGCAACGCCCTCGAGGTCGAGGAGCGGCGCTGGGCCGAGCCGCTGGGGGTGCAGCCGCACGACGGCGTCGTCCTGGGAGAGCTGCGGGGCGGGCGGAAGAGCCTGTCCGATCTCACGCGCGGGCTCGAGGACTGCGGTTCCAGCGCGGCGGACGTGAAGGCGGCCATCGACCGGCTGGCGGAGGCCCAGCTCGTCGCCGCGGTGCCCGCCTCGGCCGCAGAGGCGGCATAGACCGCGAGCGGTACGCCCCGGCAAGAGCGCCGCGGCCGGGAACGCTTTCTAGTCCATCCCGCCCCGTCGCTCCGCCTTCTTCCTCGCCTCCTTCTTCTTGGTCTCGAGGCGCCGCTCCTTCGACCCGCGCGTCGCCTGGGTGGGCCTGCGCGGGCGGGGCACGTGGGCGAGCGCGACCAGCCGCTCCCGCAGCCGCTCCAGCGCCGCCCCGCGATTCTGGAGCTGGCTCCGGCGCTCGGTGGCCATCACCGTGACCCCGGTCGCGAGGTGGACGAGCCGGACCCCACTCGCGGTCTTGTTGCGATGCTGTCCTCCCGGGCCGCCTCCCACGAAGAACGACGCGTCGCAGCCTGCGAGCAGCACCTCGTCCGGGAGATCGCGGGCGGCGCGAGCCGCGGTGCGCAGCGCGGGTGGAACGGGCGTCCCCATGGGCACCCAATCTACCTTTTCGGGCCCGCGCGCGGCAGGATGGCGAGGCGGCTCGCGGCGGCACGCCGCGCCTTCCGGGGAGGAAGTCCATGGAAAGCGACATGTGGGCGCTCGTCTACGACCGTGCCAACGACCGGTGGGAGGGCGGGAAGGGGCTTCGCCGGGAGCGGGTGGAGCGGCCGCGGTTGGACGTCGCGCGCGATCACCTGGACAGCGGGCAGGTGCTCATCAAGACCCGCTTCGCTGGCTTCTGCGGCTCGGACCGGGGCATCTGGTTCCGCCGCGCCTTCAAGGACATGATCTACGGCTCGCTCGATCGGGAGAAGCGGGACGTCCGCGTGATCGGGCACGAGCTCCTGGGCGAGGTGGTGGAGGTCGGCCCCGAGGCGGCCCGCGACCACGGCTACAAGGCGGGCGACGTCGTGTCGACGGAGAGTCACATCGTCTGCAACACCTGCTATCAGTGCCGGATCGGGGACAATCACGTCTGCGAGACGGCCCGCATCATCGGCATCAGCCAGGACGGCTGCTTCGCCGAGTACGTGAAGCTCCCGGCGCAGACGCTCTGGCCGGTGGACCTGCGCAAGATGCGGCCGGAGGTGGCGGCCCTCCAGGAGCCCTTCGGGAACGCGGTCCATGCCTGCACCAAGGTGAACCTCCGCGGCAAGACGGTCGCCATCATCGGCTGCGGCACCATCGGGCTGTTCGCGGTCGCCGTCGCGCGGGCGCTCGGGGCGCGCAAGGTCATCGGCGTCGAGCCCATGGCCTCGCACATCGAGATGGCGCGCGCGCTCGGCGCCGACGCCGTGGTGGAACCTGCCCAGAAGGACGCCATCTCCTACGTCCACGACGAGGGGATCACGCGTGAGATCCGCGACCTCACCGAGGGCGTGGGAGTGGACGTGGCGCTGGAGATGTCCGGCTCGAACGCCGCCCTCAACACGGCGCTCGCCGCGGTGCGCCGCGGGGGGCACGTCATCCTCTTCGGGCTGAAGAGCGGCGACGCCGTCATCGAGAGCCTCGACCGCGTCATCGTGGACGGCATCAGCCTTCACGCGGTGGTGGGCCGGCGCATCTTCGAGACCTGGCACATCACGCGGAACCTGCTCGAGTCCCGCGAGCCCAATATCCACGACCTCGTCTGGAACGTCATCCTGCAGCGAGGCGTGGGCACGGTCGTCCCTTTCGCAGAGCTGGAGCCCGCGGCGTTCGAGGCGAAGATCAACGAGCATCCCAAGGTCCTGCTGAAGTTCTGAGCGCGAGGCCGCCCGCGGCAGCGCCCGAAAGGCACCATGTACGACGAAGCGGAGGCGGTGGTAGGGGCTGCGCTGGAGGAGATCCGCTCCGCGGGCACCTGGAAGGAGGAGCGCGTCCTCGAGTCCGCGCAGGGAGCCACCGTCCGCGTGAACGGGCGGGAAGTCCTGAACTTCTGCGCCAACAACTACCTCGGGCTCTCGACGCACCCGCGCGTGCTCGCCGGCGCCCGCGAGGCGCTCGACGCGCGCGGTTTCGGCCTCTCCTCGGTGCGCTTCATCTGCGGCACGCAGGACCTGCATCGGCGCCTCGAGGGAGAGCTGTCGCGCTTCTTCGGTTTCGAGGACGCCATCCTCTTCAGCTCGTGCTTCGACGCCAATGGCGGCGTCTTCGAGGCGCTGCTCGGCGAGGAGGACGCCATCGTCTCGGACGCGCTCAATCACGCCTCCATCATCGACGGCGTGCGGCTTTGCAAGGCACGGCGCTTTCGCTACGCGAGCGGCGACATGGAGGAGCTCGCCGCCCGGCTCGCGGAGGCGCGCGCGGGGGGAGCGAGGCTCGTGCTGGTCGCGACCGACGGCGTCTTCTCCATGGACGGCCGCCTCGCACCGCTCGACCGCATCTGCGAGCTCGCGGAGCGCTTCCGGGCCCTCGTGCTGGTGGACGACTCCCACGCTTCCGGCTTCGTGGGCGCCACCGGACGCGGCACGCCGGAGCACTTCGGCGTTCGGGGCCGGGTGGACATCCTCACCTCCACGCTTGGAAAAGCGCTGGGAGGCGCTGCAGGCGGCTTCGTGGCGGCGCGGGCTGGCCTCGTGGCCCTCCTCCGGCAGCGCGCCCGGCCCTACCTGTTCTCCAACACGCTCGCGCCCGCCATCGTCGGCGGGAGCCTGGCTGCGCTCGCCCTGCTCGACGCATCCTCCGAGCTGCGCGACCGGGTGATGGAGAACGCGCGCGCCTTTCGCGACGGAATGACGCAGGCCGGCTTCGACGTGAAGCCAGGCATCCACCCCATCGTGCCCATCTTGCTCGGCGAGGCGCGCCTGGCGGCGGGGATGGCACGCGACCTGCTGGATCGTGGGATCTACGTGGTGGGCTTCAGCTACCCGGTGGTTCCACGCGGCCAGGCGCGCATCCGGGTGCAGCTCTCGGCCGCTCATACGCCCGAGCACGTGGCGCGAGCGGTCGAGGCGTTCACGCAGGTCGGCCGGGCGCACAGCGTGCTGCGTGAGCCGCCTTCCGCCCACATCGGATTGCCGCAATGCGCTAACGCGACGCGCAATCCTGGACGGGCTGATTCTTCTTTACGGAAAAGATGACTAGAATTTGGATCTGGGGTCTTTGGGCCCATGGCCCGGGGGTGCCTTGATCGTGATCTCGCCAAGCGACCGTGCGGTGGATGCCCTTCCTCCACACCTGCAGCGGTGGGTGGTGCCGCAGAACTACGGCGCCTACACCCCGCGCGACCACGCGGTGTGGCGTCACATCCTCCGCCGGCTGGTGCGTCACCTCGCGTCGCGCGCCCACCCTTCCTATCTGAGGGGCCTGCAGGCGGCGGGCATCGGCACGGAGCGCATCCCGAGCATGGACGAAATGAACGAGCGGCTGGGCAGGCTGGGCTGGTCGGCGGTCCCGGTGAGAGGCTTCATCCCGCCTGCCGTCTTCACCGAGCTGCAGTCGCTGCGCGTGCTCGCCATCGCATCGGACATCCGCAGCCACGAGCACGTCGAGTACACGCCTGCTCCCGACATCGTGCACGAGAGCGCGGGGCACGCGCCGATCCTGGCCGACCCGGCCTACGCCGCGTTCTTGCAACGGGCGGGCGAGTTGGGCTTTCGCGCCATCGCGAGCGCCGAGGACGAGGACGTATACGACGCCATCCGGGCCCTCTCCATCGCCAAGGAGGATCCAGGCGCCACGCCTGCGGAGGTGGACGCGGCCGAGGCGCGTCTGGAGCGAGCGAGCGCATCGCGCCACTCCGTGTCGGAGGCCACCCGGGCTTCGCGGCTCTACTGGTGGACGGCGGAGTACGGGCTCGTGGGGTCGCTCGACGCGCCCCGCATCTACGGGGCCGGGCTGCTCTCGTCCATCGGCGAGAGCACGCACTGCCTCTCGCCCAAGGTGGAGCGGCTGCCGCTCGACGCGGGCGCCGCCGAGGTGGAGTACGACATCACCCGGATGCAGCCGCAGCTCTTCGTCGCGCGCGAATTCGACCAGCTCACCGAGGTGGTGCAAGACCTCGCGCGGACCCTCTCCTGGCGACGCGGCGGCGATCACGGGCTGGAGCAGGCGCGGGCGGCGCGCACGGTGAACCACCTCGGCCTCGCGGACGGCACCGAGCTGACCGGTGTCGTCGATGCGCTGTACCGCGGCCCGCGCCCCGCTGCTCCGGGCCTCGGCACGGCGCTCGCCCTCGTGCGCGGCCCGGTCCTGCGCTCGCGCCTGGGCAAGGCCTTCGGGCCTCCGGTGCAGCTCCCTGCCGTGCTGGCGTTTGGAGCCGCCCGCGTGCCTCGGGAGGGCTCGTTCTGCCTCTCCTTTCGCAGCGGGCTCGCGCTCTCGGGCCGGGTGACGGACGGCCTGGCAACCGAGCTTCGAGCCTCCTTCGGCTCCGCCGAGCTCGACGTCCCGTCGCGGGCCATTCTCGTCTCCAGCCCCTCGCTGCCCTCGGTGGCCGGGGGCCCCGCCGATCCGGCCGCCTGGGACATCGCCTTCGGGCACACCCAGACGGCAGGTGAAGGCGAGAGGCGAGCCCTCGCCAACCGGGCGAGAGCGCTCTCGCCGCACGTGGCGGAGCTCTATCGGGAGGTGCGCTCGCTGCGGGAGTCCGGGCGAATCGACGCCGGCCGGGTGGCCGCGCTCCGGGGGGATGCGCGCCGCTGCACCGGCGAGTGGCTTCTCCGGAACGAGGTGGAGGAGCTCGCGGGCGCACTCGCGGTGGAGCAGCCGGAACAGCAGAGCGCCTGAGCCGCATCGCGGCGGGCGCCGAGGCGCGGTCGTGCTCCAGCGCGGCGGTCTCTCTCGCCCGGCACGGCGCCTTCCCTTCGGCTATCGTGTCCGCCATGCGGCGCGCACCGTCCCCCGCGAGGCTTGCCCTGGCCCTCGCGGCGCTGGCGATCGCGCTCGCCTGCAGAGGCGGAGACCGCCCGGGCTCGCGCAGGCCGAAGCTGGAGCCCTGCCAGCTCGCCCACCCCAGCGCGGCGGTGCGGGTCGAGGCCCGTTGCGGCACGGTGGAAGTACCCGAGTCCTGGGACGCGCCCGAAGGACGGCGCATCGCGCTCCGGGTGGCGGTGCTGGAGGCGGAGGGGCGGGGGGCGGCTCCGGACGCGGTCTTCTTCCTCGCCGGCGGGCCGGGCCAGGCCATCACCGAGCAGTACCCCGCGGTCGCGGCGGCCTACGAGCGGCTCCGCCGGACGCGCGACGTGGTGCTGGTGGACCAGCGCGGCACCGGCGGCTCGGGCCGGCTCGCGTGCCCGCGCACCGGCTCGGCGGCGGGCGCGCTCACCCGCACCGACGCGGAGGAGCTCGCGGAGCTCGAGGCGTGCGCGCGCTCACTCCCGGGCGATCCCCGCGCGTACACCACCGCCGCCTTCGCGCGCGACCTCGACCACGTCCGCGAGCGGCTGGGCTATGCCCAGGTGAACCTCATCGGCGTCTCCTACGGCACCCGCGCCGCGCTCGCCTATCTGCGCGCCTTTCCAGGGCGCGTCCGGTCGCTGGTGCTGGATGGCGTCGTGCCGCCGCAGATGGTGGTGGGCAGCTCCTTCGCGCGGGACGGGCAGCGCGCGCTCGACCTCGACCTCGCCCGCTGCGCCTCGAACGCGGTCTGCGGCCCGCGCTTCCCCGGACTGGCGCAGGACCTCCCGGCCATCCTGGCGCGGCTGGAGCGCGCCCCGGCGCGCCTCTCGGTGAAGGACCCGGTGACCGGCGTGCAGCGCGAGGTGACGCTGGACGCCGCCGACTTGCGGCGAATGGTGCACCTCTTCACCTACATGCCCGAAACCGTGGCGCTGCTCCCGGTGCTCCTGCACGGCGCGGCCGCCGGCGACCTGACCACCCTCGCAGCCCAGGGGCTCCTGGTGGCGGACGACGTCGAGTCGGGGCTCTCGCGCCCGCTGCAGCTCAGCGTGCTGTGCGCGGAGGACGTGCCCTTCTATCCCGCGGCTCCGGCCGGCGGCGCGCAGAGCTACCTCGGCGACACGGTGACGCGCACCTTCCGGGGAGCGTGCCGGGTGTGGCCGCACGCGGAGGTGGCCGCGAGCGAGAAGGAGCCCGTGCGCTCCGAGGTGCCCGCGCTGCTCCTCTCCGGCGAGGCCGACCCGGTCACGCCTCCCTCCTGGGCGGCGCTCGCGGCGGAGGGGCTCCCCCGCGCGCGCTCGGTGGTCCTCCCGGGCGGCGGGCACGGCTCGCTGATGCGGGGATGCGTGCCGCGGCTCGTCGCCCGCTTCATCGAGAGCGGCAGCGCCGAGGGGCTCGACGCGAGCTGCGCGGAGCGGAGCAGCCCCGCGCCCTTCTTCCTCGACCTGATGGGGCCAGGACCGTGATCGAGCTCGACGCCGTCTTCAAGAGCTTCGGGAAGGTGCGCGCGCTGGACGGCGTCTCGTTCCGCGTGCCCGACGGCCGGATCACCGGGCTGCTCGGGCCGAACGGCGCCGGCAAGACGACCGCGCTGCGGGTGATCTACGGCGTGCTGGAGCCCGACAGCGGCCGGGCGACGGTGGACGGGCACGACGCGACCCGCGACCGCGCCGCGGCCCAGCGGCGGCTCGGGGTGCTGCCCCACGCGCACGGCCTCTACCCGCGGCTCACTGCACGCGAGCACCTCGCCTACTTCGGACGTCTGCACGGGCTCGACGGCCCGGCGCTCGACCGCCGCGTGGAAGAGTTGGTGGAGGAGCTCGGGCTGAAGGACTTCGCCGACCGCCGCACCGACGGCTTCTCGCAAGGCCAGCGGCTCAAGGTGGCGCTGGCGCGCGCGCTCGTGCACGCGCCGCGGAACGTGGTCTTCGACGAGCCCACCAGCGGCCTCGACGTGGCCGGTACGCGCGCGGTGCGCGCGCTGCTGCGCCGGCTGCGCGACGAGGGGCGCTGCGTGCTCTTCTCGTCGCACATCATGCAGGAGGTCTCGGCCCTCTGCGACGAGGTGGTGGTCATCGCCGGCGGCAAGGTGGTGGCGTCCGGTTCGCCCGACGCGCTCCGGGAGGCCACCGGAAAGGATTCCCTGGAGGACGCCTTCGTGGCCGCCATCGGCTCGGAAGAGGGGCTGGCATGAGCCACCCGGCACTGGTCGTGCTGCAGAAGGAGGTGCGCGACAACCTCCGCGACCGGCGCGCGGTCACCATGGCCCTCTTCTTCCCCCTCCTCGGCCCGGTCGTGCTCGCCATGACGCTCACGCTGGTGTCGAAGCAGCAGCGAGGCTCGGAGGAGAAGCCGCTCGCGCTCTCCGTCGCCGGACGGGAGCACGCGCCCAACCTCGTCGCGTTCCTCCAGTCGGCGGGAGTGGTGTTGGAAGCAGCGCCCGCGGACCCCGAGCGCGCGGTCCGCGCCGGCGATCTCGACCTCGTGGTGGTGATCCCGCCCGAGTTCGGGGAGCGGCTCCGCGCCGGCCGGCCCGCGCCGGTACGGCTCGTCATCGACGACTCGCGGCAGTCGGCCCACGCGGCGACCGGGCGCGCCCGCCGCCTGCTGGAGGGCTACGGCCATCAGCTCGGGATGCAGCGGCTCCTCGCGCGCGGCGTGTCGCCCGCGCTCACCGAGGGCGTCGCCCTGGAGACGGTGGACCTCGCCACTCCGGAGAGCCGCGCGGCGCTCCTGCTCGCGCTCCTCCCCTACTTCGTCATCCTGGCGGTGTTCGTGGGCGGCATGTACATCGCCATCGACGCGACCGCCGGAGAGCGCGAGCGGCAGTCGCTCGAGCCCTTGCTCCTCAACCCCGTCCCGCGCTGGTGCCACGTTGCCGCCAAGGTGAGCGCGACCGCGCTCTTCGCCTCCGTCGCGCTGGGTGAGACGCTCATCGGCTTCGCGCTCGTCCCCCTCGTCCTGCCCATCGAGAGCCTCGGGTTCGTCATCCGGCTCGACCCGGGGATGCTGGTGCGCGTCTTCCTCCTGGCGCTGCCGCTGGTGCTCCTCGTGAGCTCCCTGCAGATCGTCGTGGCGGCCCGCGCGCGCTCCTTCAAGGCGGCGCAGTCGAGCCTGTCCTTGCTCATGATGGTGCCGGTGCTGCCCGGGATGATGCTCGCCTTCGTGCCGGTGAAGCTGAAGCTCTGGATGGCGCTCGTCCCTACCCTGGGCGAGCAGCTCGTCGTCGCCCGGCTCCTGCGGGGTGAGGTGGTGCCCTTCCTCGCCGTGGCGCCGGTCATGGTCGGGACGGCGCTCTGGGCGGCGGTGCTCTTCGCGCTCGGCGTGCGGACGTTCCGGGGCGAGCGGATCGTCTTCGGCGCTTGAGGTTTGCGCCGGGAGCGCGCAGGCACCATCAAGGGAAGATGGACCGGATTCCCGAGGACGTGGCGAAGCTCACCGTGCTCGACCCCGAGGGTGGCCCGCCGCGGCGCCTGGAGGAGCTCTGGTCCGGACGGACGGCGGTGCTCGCCTTCGTGCGCCACTTCGGCTGACTCTTCTGCCGCGAGGCCGTGGTGCAGTTGCACCGCGAGATGGGCACCCTGCACGCGCGCGGCGCGGAGCTCGTCGTCATCGGCAACGGAGCTCCCCACTTCGCGCGGGCGTTCCGGGAGGATCTGAAGCTCGAGAGCCCGCTCTACGTCGACCCGTCGCTCGCCACCTACCGGGCGCTGGGGCTGCGCCGTGGGATTGCGGCGACGCTCTTCAATCGGAGGACCCTCCCCAACGCGCTGCGCGCGCTGCGCGCAGGGTTCCGGCAGGGCCGCACGCAGGGCGACCCCTGGCAGCAGGGAGGCGTGCTGGTGGTCCGGCCGGACGGAACGGTGGCGTATCGGTTCGTGAGCGAGGCCGCGGGCGAGCAGGCGCCGCTGGGCGAGGTGCTCCTCGCGCTCGCCCCGCGCGCCGCGTAGGCTCGAGCCCGCGACCTCCGGGTCGGCCACGGCCCCCGCCGCGGCTACCCCAGCGTCTTCCGGAACCTCGCCGTGGCGAGCCCCAGGATCCCCGCCCCGAAGAGGAGCAGCACCGCGAGCTGCACCCACAACTCCGCCAGCCCCGACCCGCGCAGGAGGACGCCGCGCATCAGCTCGCCGTAAAAGCGGAGAGGGTTCGCCCAGGTCGCGGCGCGCAGCCAGGGCGGCATCGCGCGGATCGGCGTCATGATCCCGGAGAGGAGCGACGCGGGGATGATGAAGAGGACGCCGCCCAGGAACGACTGCTGCTGCGTGGACGAGACCGTCGAGATGAAGAGCCCCATGCCGAGGGTGGAGCAGAGGTAGAGCAGGGACCCGAGCGCCAGCACCGTGAGTGGCCCCCGCACCGGCACCCCGAAGATCCAGGTCATGGCGGTGAGGGCGAGCAGCACGTCGAAGAGGCCGATCACCACGAACGGCGTCATCTTGCCCGCGAGGAGCACGACCGGGCGGATCGGCGTGACGAGCACCTGTTCCAGCGTGCCCTGCTCGCGCTCGCGGGCGAGGCCCATAGCGGTGACGATGGTCGTCACCACCACGAGCAGCATCGCCATGATCCCGGGCACGATGTAGAGCGAGGTCCGGAGGCGCGGGTTGTAGAGGACGCGCGGCGCGAGGACGACCGACGGCGCGCGCAGGCCCGCCGCCCGCAGGCGCGCGGCCGCGCCCTCCTGGGCTGCCTCGGCGAAGAAGCGGGTCGCGGCGCTGGCGGCCGCCGTGGCGCGCACCGGGTCGGCGCCGTTCACGAGCACCTGCACGCGCGCGAGACGGCCGGCCTGGAGGTCGGCGCCGAACCCCGGCGGCACGACGAGCGCCAGCGCGGCCCGGTCGTCATCGAGGAACTGGTCAGCCTCCTCGGCGGACCGCGCGGCCACCGCGGCGCGCAGCGTCCCGTCCGCGAGGAGCCGCCGGAGGTGCTCGCGGCTGCCGCTGCTGCGATCGAGGTCCGCGACGGCCGTGGGCAGGTCGTCGACGTCGAAGTTCGCCGCGAACCCGAACACGACGAGCTGGATGAGGGGCGCGGCGACGAGCATGAAGATCACGCGCCGATCGCGCAGCGTCTGCCGCACCTCCTTGCGCAGCACCGCGCGGTACTGGATGGCGAGCGGCGAAGGGCTCACGCCACCCTCCGCTCGAACCGGGCCGTGGCGACCGCCAGCACCACCGCGGCGAAAGCCGTCATCGCGAGGAGGTCGGGCCAGAGGACGCGGAGGCCCGTGCCCTGCAGCAGGATCCCGCGCAGAGCGTGCACGAGGTAGCGCGCCGGGATCGCCGCCGAGAGCGCGCGCAGCGCCGCGGGCATGTTCTCCACCGGGAAGAACGCCCCCGAGAGGATGAGCGAGGGGATGAAGGCCGAGAGCGTCCCCGCCTGCGTGGCGACGAGCTGGTTCTTCGTGAGGACGGAGATGAGGAGCCCCTGCCCGAGCATGCCCACCAGGAAGACGAGGCCGAAGAGCACGAGCAGCGCGGCGCTCCCCCGCATTGGAACGTCGAAGGCGACTACCCCCACGAGCACGACGAGGAGGAGCTGGGCGAGGCCGAGGCCCAGGTAGGGCAGAAGCTTCCCCGCGATCACCTCGAAGCGCCCCACCGGCGACGCGAAGAGCGCCTCCATCGAGCCGCGCTCCCACTCGCCGGCGATGGTGAGGGCGGTGAGGAGCACCGCGACGAGCGCCATGAGGAAGCCGGTGAGCCCGGGCACCATGAACACCGCCGAGCGGGCCTCGGGGTTGTAGCGGATCCAGGTGCGCGCCTCGAGGGGCGGCGAGACCCTCCCGCTTCCGCCTGCGGCGATGCCCGCGGCACCGGCGACGCCGGCGGCCGAGAGCTGGCGCAGCCCCTCCGCCCGCGCCAGCGCGTCCGCCTTCGCCGCGAGCGCGCTCGCCGTCGTCGGGTCGGCGCCGTCCACGAGCAGCTGCGCGCGACCCGTCCCGCCGCGGAGGAGGTCCCGGCCGTAGCCCGGCCGGACGACGAGGGCGGCCATGGCCTCGCCGCGCCGGAAGAGCTCGTCCGCGCGCTCCGGCCCGGTGCGCGCGACGAGCTCGAGCTCGCCCGCCGCGGTGAAGGCGCTCACGAGCGCCCGCGAGGCCGGGGTGCGGTCGCCGTCCGCCACCGCGAGTGGGACGCGCTCCAGGTCGAAGGAGACGCCGTAGCCGAAGATGACGAGGAGCGCGATGGGCATGACGAGCGCGAGGACGAGGGTGCGCGGGTCGCGGCGGATGTGCAGCACCTCCTTCGCCGCCATGGCCCAGACGCGCAGCGCGGCTCGGGCGGCCGGTCCGTGCCCGCTCACGGGGTGGCCTCCGCGCCGCCGGCTGCTCCGGACGGCGCCGCGGTCCCCGCCCGGCCCACCACGGCCAGGAAGACGTCCTCCAGCGAGGGCTCGGACGGCTCGACCTCCACCGCGGTGGCCCCGGCCTCGCGCAGCACGCGCGCGACCTCTCCCGCATCGAGCGCGCCCGGTGCGACGCGCACGTGCAGCGCGGCGCCGAAGGGCTCGACGGCGACGACGCCGTGGGCGGAGCGGAGGGACGGGGCCGCAGGGCCGAGG
>JBBQEB010000047.1:0-24515 GCA_038320275.1 Myxococcales bacterium
GTGGTGAAGAGTTTCTTCCGGCAATGTTGGGGGTCAATGAACGCTTGCCGTGGCCAGCTCGAGGCGACCGCTCCATGGACGGGTCCCACGCCGTTCTGAAGGAGGCCGTCATGAGGAAGCTGATGTTCGCCGCGATCACGCTCGTCGCGCTCACGGTCGGGTACGTCGCGCGCGCGCAGGTGCAGTCGGTCCAGCGCCCCTACCATCCCGGCAGCGTCTGGACGATGGGCTTCATCCGCGTGGAACCTGGGATGGACACGGCCTACCTGGGCTTCGTCGCCTCCGAGTGGAAGCGCTTGTCCGAGGCGCTGAAGAAGGAGGGGCTCATCCTCTCGTACAAGGTGCTTCAGACCGAGGGGCACGGCCCAGACGACTGGAACCTCATCCTCATGACCGAGGTGAAGGATCTCGCGACACTGGAGGCGACCGAGCAGCGGGCGGAGGCCATCGCGAATCAGCTCGAGGGCGGCGACGCGAAGGTGCAGCAGGGCTACACGGACCGGCTCAAGATCCGGCGCGTCGTCGGGAGCCGCCTGGCGCGCGAGATCGTGCTCACGCCGAGGACGGCCAAGTAGAGCCGGCTTCCGCCGGGGCGGAGCGCAGAGGCGCAGCGGGTCATCGAGTACGCGAGCAGCGTCCACGCGCTGCTCTCGGCGTCCACTGCCCTGCGCGCTGCAACGACGACCTGAGGCGCTTCTCCCGGAGGTGATCCGGAGCCCTGATCCGCGCGCATCTGCCGGGCGGTCGTGCGGTCGCGCGAGGGCCGGTCTGCCGGAACTGCTACTACGTTCCCCTCCTCCGCGAGTTGGTGCGGCCGGCCCGCGGGACGATGCTCGCAGAACGAGCAGGAGTTGAACCGGGATGCTCGCGGGGCGAGCACCGCGCCCCGGCTCGGCGGAGTAAACGTTGATTGACCACCGACCCGCGGAGCATGTCGAGCCTTTGTCCAATTTAAATGTGCGCGTTCGGACGGGCGCACGTGCGTCCCACCGGTTGAGGCGCCCCCGATGGCGTCGAATCACCTATTGCGCCTGCCAGGGAGTGAGCGTACTTGTGCCAAATCAATAGTTGCCGTTGGCACGAACCCGGGGATCGTTCACGTTTCGTCATCGTGGCGGGCGCGAGCCCCGAGATTGCAATCTAGTTTGCCGTGTATGACCCAGGGTGACTCATGGAGCTCCTTCGACGCTCGCTGCTGATAGGCTTGTCTTCTCCCCGGCTTGTGGTTGCTTCGACTCGTCTCGTTGGCGCCCATGGTGTCCATCGCGCCGTGCAATGAGGGTGATGCAAAGGGTTTCGCCGTCCAGCAGGGAACGGGACCGTCATGGGAGCCCCTCATCAACGAGGCCCGCGCGGCTGAACACGGCGTGTCGCCACCGGGCGCGCGGGGCCGGCTGGTCCGGGTGCCGCACGCCGGGGGCGGGAGCCGCTTCCACCTCTTCACTCGCCTGCGCGGCGAGCCCGTCCAGTGGGAGGCGGGGAGTGGCGGAAAAGCGCACGACACCGCCTTTGTCGCCGCGGTCGGGCCGGGCGGCCCTGCCATGTACCGGATGAACCTGCACTCCTGGACGCCGGCCGACTTCCGCCTGGGCGCGGGATTCACGGGCACCCCGCAACCGCCCTCGGAGCTCTTCTACCCCTTCACCTTCATCGCGATCGTTCTCATGCTGTCGGGAGTCGGCATCTTCGCCGCCCTGCCCGGCCCGACGCGCGGCGCGGGCCGCTTCTCGCTCCTCGACGGCGTGCTGCTCGCCGCGGTGGCGGTGCTCTTCTCCGCGCCGCTCTTCGCCGTGGGAGGTTCGGTCCAGGCGCTCACCCGCGCTGCGTGGCTCACCCTCCCGTGCTGGATCCTCGCCGCCGTCTGCATGCACCTGTTCGCGAAGCCGACACAGAACGCGCGCCTCGCCTTCTCGGGGTCCGAGAGCGCTCCTCCGGCGGCGCTGTCGGAAGCGCTCCACAGCGCCGTGTTCGTGCGCACGGGCGCTGCGTTCCTCGCCGTCGCCGTCGCCCCGGTCACGTTCCTCGTGTTCGCGTCGCTCGTGCTCTGGCAGGGTTGAGAGCTGCGTCGCCGCGGCGACGCTCCCGTCCCGCCCGGGCGCTCGAGGCGCACCCCCCAGGAGCTCGCGGTGCACGGGCCTCGCTCGTGGCCGTGCTCACCGCCGTCCGCGCGGCGCCGGGGGAGCCGCGCGAAGGGGATCCTGCGGCCAGGCGTGGCGGGGATACCGGCGGCCGAGCTCCCGGCGAAGCGCGGGGTAGTGCCGCTCCCAGAAGCCGGCGAGGTCGGTGGTCACCTGCACCGCCCGGCCGTTGGGCGCCAGCAGGTGCAGCACCAGCGGGATCCGGCCCGCGGCGACGCGCGGACCCTCCGCCATCCCGAAGAAGTCCTGGAGGCGGCTCGCGACGAAGGGCGGCCTGGGAGCCGTCTCGTACTCCACCTTCACGCCGCGACCGCCGGGCAGGGCGATGCGCTCGGGCGCGAGCCGCTCCAGCGCTCGGCGGCCATCGGGAGGTAGGCGCGCCAGGAGCGCCTCGTCGAGCCGCGCCTCCCGCAGCTCGGCGAAGCTGCGCCGGCCGGCGCAGGCGTCGCGAAGCGCGGCGGCGAGATCCTCGGGGGACGGTGCGGCGAGCCCGCTCCCGGGCGCGTGCTCCCCCGCGAACGCGATGCGGGCGAGGAGCCGGTCGAGGGCGCCGTCCGGCGCGAAAGCGCGCGCGCCCCGGGCGAGCGCGGCCTCCGCCAGCGCCGCCGCGACCGGCTCGGGATCCGGCCGCGGCGCACGCGTCTCCTCCAGGACCAGATCTTCGTACAGGAGCTGCTCGAAGGCTTCGGCCCGCTCGGCATCCGCGTTCCATTTGACGTGCGTCTCGAAGCGCAGGGCGTGCGGAAAGAGGTCGAGGAGCCCCTCCTGCGTGATCGCGCTGGCGAGCCGGACCTGCACCCCGCCGCCCGGAGAGGCCGGCCGCCCGGCTCCGGCCGCCCGGGCGCGGCGCTCCTCCGCGTCGAGAGCCACCAGGAGCGGAGCCTCCCGGACCACGCTCGCGGGTGAGAGCCGCGCGCTGCCGCCGCCCACCAGCACCACCTCGTCCGATCCGGGGGAGCGCCGGCGGGCCACGCGGTCGGGAAAGGCGGCGAGGGTGGCGGCGAGCAGGGAGGCTTCGACGGAGGTCGAGGTCGCGGTCGCGGTCGCGGTCGAGGTCGAGGTCGAGGTCGAGGTCGGGTTCGGGGTCGGGGTCGGGTTCGCCCCCCGCCCCACCATCCTCTCCAGCTGCCGCCTTGCGCGGTCCACCGCCGCGACCGCTGCGGGTGCGAGCCCCATCGCGCGCAGCCTCCGCTCGTCGAACCTCGCCCGCCGCGCCTCCTCGAAGAGAGACGCCAGCTCCAGCAGGTCCGACGGGCCGGTGGGGGCCGCGCCTCGGGCATCCGCGTCCCAGCGCTCGCGCAGGTCGCGCTCGCCCAGGATGGCGGCGAGGAGCGCACCCTCCCGGCCGGCTCCCCGCTCCTCGGCCGCGATCGCGAGCCGCGCCAGCCTGGGGTGCAGCGGGAAGCGCAGCATGCGCCGGCCGTCGCCGGTCAGCTCTCCGCCCGGCGACATCGCGCCCAGCCGGCGGAGGAGGTCCTGCGCTGCCTCCCACGCCGCGGGGAGTGGGGGCGTGAGCCAGGCGAGGTTCTCGAGGCCGAGCGAGGCCACGGCCAAGGCCGTCTCGGCCAGGTCCGCCCTCTGGATCTCCGGCGCATCGTGCTCGGGGCGGCCGTCGTGGTCGGCGCGCCCATAGAGCCGCAAGCATCTCCCCGCGCGCGTGCGCCCGGCCCGCCCCGCCCGCTGCGCCGCCGAGGCGCGGCTCACCTTGCGCAGCTCGAGCGCCGGAAGCCCCGACCAGGGAGAGTGGGCCGCCACGCGCGCGAGCCCGGAGTCCACCACCGCCACCACCCCGGCGATCGTCACCGAGGTCTCGGCGACGTTGGTGGCGAGGATCACCTTGCGGCGCGCCGAGGGGCTCACGGCGCGGTCTTGCTCCTCCGGCGGGAGGTCGCCGTGCAGCGGCAGCACCTCCACCTCGCCGAGCCCCGCCAGCCTCTCGCGCGCGCGACGGATCTCGGCGGCGCCGGGCAGAAACACCAGCACGTGTCCATCCGGCTCCTCTCGCAGCAGGCGCTTCACCGCCCCCGACACGCGCTCCTCGAGCCGCAGTGGCCGCGCCGCATCCTCCGGTGAAAGGTGCTCCACCGCCACGGGAAAGGCGCGCCCCTCCGACCGCAACGACGCGGCGCCCAGGAACCGCGCCACGGGAGCGGCGTCGAGGGTGGCCGACATCACCACCAGCTTGAGGTCCGTCCGGCGCGACCGCTGCAGCCGCGCGAGCAGCGCCAGGGCGAGGTCGGCGTGCAGGTGGCGCTCGTGGAACTCGTCCAGCACCACCGCTCCCACGCCGCGCAGCAAGGGGTCCGCGAGGAGCCGCCGGGTGAGGAGCGCCTCGGTGACGAAGCGGATGCGGGTGTGGGGCCCGGAGACGTCCTCGAAGCGCACCTGCCAGCCCGCCGTCTCGCCTGGCCGCTCGCCCAGCTCTTCCGCCACGCGCTTCGCCGCCATCCGGGCTGCGAGCCTCCGCGGCTCCAGGACCACGATCTCTCCAGCCCCGGCGAGTCCGGCGGCGAGCAGCGCGGGGGGGAGGCGGGTGGTCTTGCCCGCGCCGGGCGGCGCCTCCAGCACGAGCGACGAGCCTGCGCGCAGGGCCGCGACGGCCTCGGGCAGGAGCGAGTCGATGGGGAGCGGCTGCACGCGAGAGCGGCCTGTGAACGGCGCTCTGGCGCGCGAGAGGGCGAAGGGCGAGCGGAGGGGCCCGTTCAGTCGGCCATGGATCTCGCGTAGGCGGGGCGCGCTTCGACGCGCGCGCGGTAACTCGCGATGGCCGTGAGCTCCGCGGGGAGCGCCTTCACCATATCCGCGACGCGGAGCCGGTGCGCGATCCACACGTCGGCGACGGTGAAGGTGGAACCGGCGATGAATCCGCCGCCCGCGAGCGCGTGGTCGACGGCGGTCAGCGCAAGCCCGAGCTTGGCGCGCGCCTCCTCGACGACGGCCGGGCTCGTCGCCGCGCTCGTCTTCCCCAGGTGCTGCGCGATGAGGGGCGCGAGCTGAGACTCGACCTCGGTGGCGGTGAAGAACATCCACTGGTAGACCGCCGCCCGCTCGGCGCTCCCGGGAGGGGGGAGCAGCTTGCCGTCGCCGTGCCGCTCCGCGAGCCAGAGGCAGATGGCCGCCGACTCGAACATCCGCACGTCGCCGTCCTCGAGCGCCGGGACGTGTCCGAGGGGCTGGCGGGCGAGGTGCTCCGGTGTCCTCGTCTCGCTCCGGTCGAGCCGCTGGAGCTCGTAGGGAACGCTGAGCTCCTCGAGAGCCCAGCGCACGGAGGTCGCACGCGTGCGCGGCACATACCAGAGCTTCACGGGCATGCGGATCTCTCCGGGCGGGTCACGCCATCGCGGGCGCAGGGGAGGGGGGAGCCGGAGCGGGCTTCGGCACGACCTCGAGGTGGAGCCTGTCGTCGCGGACGCTGATCCGGACGATGCCGCCGTCTTTCAGCTCCCCGAACAGGATCTTCTCGGCGAGCGGCTTCTTCACCTCGTTCTGGATGAGCCGGGCCATCGGGCGTGCGCCCATGGTCTTGTCGAAGCCATGCTCGGCCAGCCAGCCGCGTCCCTCCTCGGTGAGCTCCACCGCGATCTTCTTCTCGGCGAGCTGCGCCGTGAGCTCCTTCACGAGCTTGTCGACGACGCGCCGGATGACCTCCGGAGGCAGCGAATCGAAGGCCACCCAGGCGTCGAGCCGGTTGCGGAACTCGGGGCTGAAGGCCTTCTCGATGGCGTTGCGGGCGTTCCCTGGCTCGGACGACTCCGCGCCGAAGCCGAGCCTGCGGGCGGAGAGCTCGTGCGCGCCGGCGTTGGTGGTGAGGATGAGCACGATGTGCCGGAAGTCCGCCTTGCGCCCGTTGTTGTCGGTGAGCGTGGCGTGGTCCATCACCTGGAGAAGGATGTTGTAGATGTCGGGGTGCGCCTTCTCGATCTCGTCCATCACGAGCACGGCGTAGGGCGTCTTGCGGATGGCGTCCGTGAGGAGCCCGCCCTGGTCGAAGCCCACGTACCCCGGCGGCGCGCCGATGAGCCGCGAGACGGTGTGCTTCTCCTGGTACTCCGTCATGTCGAACCGCAGGAACTCGACGCCCAGCACGCGCGCGAGCTGCTTCGCGAGCTCCGTCTTTCCGACGCCGGTCGGTCCGGAGAACAGGAACGAGCCGATGGGCTTCTCGGGGCTGCCGAGGCCGGAGCGCTGCAGCTTGATCGCGCTCGCGATGGCGTCGATGGCCTTGTCCTGGCCGTAGATGACCTTCTTCAGCTCCGGCTCCAGCCGCGCCAGCGCCAGCTCGTCGTCCGAGGAGACGGTTCGCTCCGGGATCTTGGCGATGCGCGCGACCACCCGCTCCACGTCCCGAGCGGTGATCTTGATGTGCCGCTTGCCCTCCGCGCGCATGCGGTCGGCCGCGCCGGCCTCGTCGAGGACGTCGATGGCCTTGTCGGGAAGGTGCCGGTCGTTGATGTGCTTCGCCGAGAGCTCCGCCGCGGACCGCAGGGCCCGCGCGCTGTACACCACGCCGTGGTGGTCCTCGTAGACCTTCTTCAGCCCGCGCAGGATCTTCACCGTCTGCTCGATGGACGGCTCGTGCACCTCCACCTTCTGGAAGCGCCGGGCGAGCGCGTGGTCGCGCTCGAAGGTCATCTTGTAGTCGTGAAAGGTGGTCGAGCCGATGCAGCGCAGCTCGCCCGACGCCAGGCCTGGCTTGAGCAGGTTCGACGCGTCCATCGAGGAGCCAGTGGTCGCTCCCGCGCCCACGATGGTGTGGATCTCGTCGATGAACAGGATGGCGCCCGGGGTCTTCTTCACGCCCGCGATGACGCCCTTCAGCCGCTGCTCGAACTCGCCCCGGAACTTGGTGCCGGCGAGGAGCGCGCCCATGTCGAGCGAGAAGATCTTCGCGTCCTCGAGCACCTTGGGAACGCGCTTCTCGTGGATGGCGAGCGCGAGCCCCTCGACGATGGCGGTCTTGCCCACGCCCGGCTCTCCAACGAACACCGGGTTGTTCTTGCGGCGGCGACAGAGCACCTGGACGGTGCGCGCGATCTCGGCGCGGCGGCCGATGAGCGGGTCGATGAGCCCCTTCGCCGCCCGGTCGTTGAGGTTCACGGTGAAGGTGCGGAAGGGGTCGCGCACGCTGCGCGCGCCCTCCTCGCCGCCGCCCTCCTGGCCCCCGCCACCCTCGCCCTCCTCCTCGTTCCCTCCAGCGCCATCCTTGGCGATGCCGTGCGAGATGTACGACAGGATGTCGAGCCGCCGGACGCCCTGCCGCTCCAGCAGGTACACCGCGTGTGAACCGCGCTCGCGGGTGATGGCGACGAGCACGTCGCCCGCGTTGAGCTCGGTGCGGCCCGAGCCCTGCACGTGCCAGGCGGCCCGCTGCAGCACGCGCTGGAACGCAGCCGTCTGCTCGGGGTCCTGGGTGCGGTTGGGCAGCGCCTCGAGGGTGCGGTCGAGGTAATCCTCGAGCTCGCGCGCGAGCAGCTCCAGATCGCCGCCGCAGGCGAGCAGGATCTCCGCCGCGATCTTGTCCTTCGTCATCGCGTGGAGCAGGTGCTCCAGCGTGACGTACTCGTGCCGCCGCTTCTTCGCCTCGGCGACCGCCGCCTGCAGGGTGAGCTGAAGCTCCTTCGTGACCGTCACCATCTCTACTCCGGCTCCACCGTGCAAAGGAGCGGATAGCCCGACTCGCGGGCGAGCGAGACCACCTTTTCAGCCTTCGTTTCCGCAATGTCCTTCGGATACGTTCCCGCGACTCCGACGCCCCGCTGATGCACGTGGAGCATGATGCGGGTCGACCGCTCCACGTCGTGATGGAAGATGGTGCGGAGCACCTCCACCACGAATTCCATGGTCGTATAATCGTCGTTGTGCAATAGAACCTTGTAGAGCGGGGGCTTCGCGACCTTCCGCGCGGTCTTTTCCTTCGGGATCGCGACGGAGGTGTCGCCCGGTCCCCGGGTGCCCTCGGCCATGGTGGGCTCTTAACGACGTCGCCCGTGCGCCGCCGCTCCGCACGGGTGGCAGGTCGACTCTCGCCGGAATCAGACCGGAGGCGGCCGGACCGGACTGTCGAGGTCCCAGGGGCCGCGCAGGGTAGGTTGTCGGAGCGCGATATCCAGGCGCGCCAGGAAGTCCGCCCGAGGAATCTGGCGGGCTCCAAATCGAGCCAGGTGATCGGTCTTCACCTGGCAGTCGACCAGATCGACGCCCCACCTGGCGAGCCAGTTCACCGACTGGACGAAGGCGACCTTGGAAGCGTCGGGCGCCTCGGCGAACATCGACTCCCCGAAGAACGCCCCGCCCAGCGACACTCCGTAGAGGCCGCCCACCAGCTTTCCTTCCTCGTAGGCTTCGAAGGAGTGGGCGTACCCGAGCCGGTGCAGCCGCTCGTAAGCCGCGACCATGCCGTCGGTGATCCAGGTGCCGTCCTGGCCCGGGCGGGGCGAGCGGGCACAGCGGCGGATGACCTCGCCGAAGGCTTGGTCGGCCTTCACCGCGTAGCGCGCGCTCCTCACCGTCCGCGCGAGCGAGCGCGGCACGTGAAGCCAGCTCGCCTCGAGGATGAGGCGCGGGTCGGGCGACCACCAGAGGATGGGCATCTCCTCCGAGAACCAGGGGAAGATGCCGGCGGCGTAGGCCCGAAGCAGCCGCTCCGGGGACAGGTCGCCGCCGACGGCGAGAAGGCCGTCGGGCTCGGCGTCGGATGGGTCGGGGAACTCCGGCTCGCGCGGGAGGCGGAAGAGGGGCACCGCGAAAACTTAACGCGGTGACGCTCTCTTCGACCTCGGGACGGGACGGTTCGGGCGATGGCCCACGAGGTGGCTCGCCCTCTTCGTGCGGTGGCCGGGGGCGTAACGAGCTTGGACCGAGCGGCTCGCGATGCCTGAATCGCCCGAGCAGCACGGACGTGACGGCGCTCCCGTCGCGTGTTATTTCGGCCTCGACTGCGCGCGTTAAAATTCGAGGTCGGAGGACCCAAAAGGCAAGTGCAAGCAGGCGCCGAAGGGGGCACTTTAGCGCGTCGAAGCCCAGGCGGACGAGGGATTGACCGCTCGCGTGATTGGGCTCACGGCACCATCCATGAGCGCGCTCTTCAGACCCCGGGCAAACACCGCCTTCAGGCTCGTCCTCATCCTCCTCGGCGGCGGCGCGGTCGGTGCTCTCGGCGGGGCCATGATATGGGCCCGTGTGCCGGCTGGAACCGGACAGCAGGAGCCGTTGCTCCAGCCCGTTCAGTTCGATCACCGCCACCACGTGGTGGACGACGGCATCGACTGCCGGTACTGCCACACGAGCGTCGAGCGCGGCCCCAGCGCAGGCATCCCATCCACTGCGCTCTGCATGAACTGCCACGCGCAGATCTGGAACAAGAGCCCCAGGTTGGAGCCGGTGCGCGAGAGTTACTTCAGCGGGCAGCCCATACCGTGGGTCCGGGTGCACCGCCTGCCCGACTTCGTCTACTTCAACCACTCCATCCACATCGCCAAGGGCGTCGGTTGCGAAACGTGCCATGGGCGCGTCGACCAGATGCCGGCCGTGGAGCAGGTGGCGCCGCTCACCATGAGCTGGTGCCTCGAATGCCACCGCAACCCGAAGCCGTTCCTCCGGCCTCTCGACCAGGTGACCACCATGGGATGGACGCCGCAGGGCGACCCCGCCGCGCTCGGGCGTGAGCTCGAGAAGAAGTACGAAGTCCACAGCCGGACGAGCTGCACGACATGCCATCGCTAACCCCGCCCGTGCCGAAACTGCCCATCTACGGCCAGCCCTCGTCGGACGGCCGGCGGCACTGGCAAAGCCTGGATGCCCTGGCCGCCGAGCCCGCCACCGCTCCTTCTCCCGAGTTCCCGGAAGGCGCCGATTCGCCGCCCGATGGCCTCGCCCGACGAACGTTCCTGCAGATCCTGGGGGCGTCCACCGCGCTCGCGTCCCTCGATGCCTGCCGGCCGCCCCGCCAGAAGATCATCCCCTACGTGCGGCCTCCCGAGAAGCCGCTTCTCCCCAACACCGCCGTCCATTACGCCAGCGCGCTCACGCTCAACGGCTACGCCACGGGCGTGCTCGTCACGAGCTATGACGGGCGGCCCACCAAGGTGGAGGGCAATCCGGACCACCCCTCCAGCCTCGGCGGGGTGGGGATGCACGAGCTCGCGACGCTGCTCGACCTGTACGACCCGCGGCGCGCCAAAGGCTTCCGGAGGGGGCAGAGCACGCTCGCGTACCGCTCGCTCCTGCGCGAGCTCTCGGCCCTCGCCGCGACGCACCAGGCCGACGGAGGGGCTCGGCTGCGGTTCCTTCTCGGCGCGAATGCCTCGCCGCTGCTGGCGGAGCTGAAGAAGCGCATCCAGCAGCGGTTCCCCCGCGCGCGCTTTCATGCCTACGAGGCCGCGGGCCATGATGCCGAGCGCGAGGGCGCTCGCCTCGCCTTCGGACGGGCGCTCGACGTGCGGCACCGGCTGGACGAGGCGCGGGTGCTGCTCTCGCTCGACGCCGACTTCCTGTGCCACGGGCCGGATGGGCTGAGGCTCGCGCGCGAGTTCTCCGCGCACCGGGAGAGCGGCCCCGAGATGAGCCGGCTCTATGTCGCGGAGGCGCATCTCTCCGTCACCGGGGCGGCCGCCGATCATCGCTTCCGGCTGAAGCCCTCCGAGGTCCTCGGCTTCGGGCGCGCGGTGGCGGCGCGCCTCGCCTCAACCCACGGCCTGGGCGCGCTCGCGCCCCTGGTTGGACCGACGCGGCTCGCCAGGGAGGCGAACGCGGTCGCGGACGACCTCTTCCGGTCGCGCGGCAGGTCGCTCGTGCTGGCAGGCTCGCGGCAGCCCGCGGCGGTCCATGCGCTCGCGCATGCGCTCAACGCCGCGCTCGGGAACGCCGGCCGCACCGTCGAGTACGCGCCGGCAGTCTACGACGAGGCCACTGGCCCCGGAGAGCTCGCGGCACTGGCGGCCGACGCGGCAGCCGGCAAGATCGACACGCTCGTCATCACCGCCGCCAATCCCGTCTACACCGCTCCGGGCGACGTGGATCTGGCGGCTGCCCTCGCCAAGGTCCCCAACACCATCTACCTCGCGCTGCGCGAGGACGAGACCTCGCCCCGCTGCACCTGGAACCTCGCGGCCGCGCACCCCTTCGAGACCTGGGGCGACGCGAGGGGTCACGACGGCACCGTCTCCATCGTACAGCCGCTCATCCAGCCGCTCTTCGAGAGCCTCTCCGAGGTCGAGGTCCTCGCCAGCTTCGTCGATGCCGCCGACGCGGGCGCCTGGACGATCCTGCGCGAGAGCTGGCAGCGGCGACGCGGGGGTGGGAACTTCGCGGGCGACTGGGACAGGTGGCTCGCCCGCGGCGTGGTGCCCGACACTGCCACGGTGGCCGAGCCTGCCGCCCCGCGCTTCGACGCCGTCGCCGCCGCGGTGCGTGCGGCTCCGGCCTCCGCGGCAGGGCTGGAGGCGAGCTTCGTGCCGGACACGAAGCTCCTGGACGGGCGCTTCGCAGAGAACGCCTGGCTCCAGGAGCTCCCCGATCCGATCACGAAGATCACCTGGGACAACGCTGCCTACCTGGCGCCGGCCACGGCCAAGAAGCTCGGCGTGGAGAACGGCAGCAAGGTCGAGCTGAGGCTCGGCGGCAACAAGATCGAGGCGGCGGTCTGGACGGTGCCCGGCCACGCCGAGGACGTCGTCACCCTGCCGCTCGGCTATGGGCGGCGACGTGCCGGGCCCGTGGGCACCGGCGTGGGGTTCGACGTGGCCCCGCTCCGCACCGCGGCCACACCCTGGTTTGCGCCCGGCCTCGCGGTGGCTCCCCTGGGGCGGGCGAAGCACGCCTTCGCGCCGACGCAGGAGCACTTCTCCATGGAGGGGCGCGACATCGCGCTCCTCTTCGACGCCAAGGCGTTCGGGCCGGAGAAGATCGAGCATCTCCGCGGCCCCGTCCCGACGATCCAGAAGCCCGTCGATTACTCCAAGGAGCCGTACAAGTGGGGGATGGGCATCGACCTCACCAAGTGCACGGGGTGCTCGTCCTGCGCGGTCGCGTGCCAGGCCGAGAACAACATCCCGGTGGTGGGCAAGGAGCAGGTGCTGCGCAGCCGCGAGATGAACTGGCTCCGCATCGACCGCTACTTCACCGGCAGCCCCGAGGACCCGCAGCTCGTCGCGCAGCCGATGATGTGCCAGCACTGCGAGACCGCGCCCTGCGAGTACGTCTGTCCCGTGAACGCCACCGTCCACTCGGACGAGGGGCTGAACGAGATGGTCTACAACCGCTGCGTCGGGACGCGGTACTGCTCCAACAACTGCCCGTACAAGGTTCGCCGCTTCAACTTCCTCGATTACCGCGGCGACATGTCGCCCACCGAGAAGATGGTGATGAACCCGGACGTCACGGTGCGCACGCGCGGCGTGATGGAGAAGTGTAGCTACTGCGTGCAGCGCATCGAGCGCGCACGCATCGGGTCGAGGGTAGAAGGCCGCAAGATCAAGGACGGTGAGTTCACCACCGCCTGCGCCCAGGCCTGCCCAGCCAATGCCATCGTCTTCGGCAACCTGGCGGATCCCGAGTCGGCCGTCTCCAAGCTGCACCAGAGCGAGCGGCGGTATGACGTGCTCCACGAGCTCGGCACCCGCCCCCGCACCGCGTACCTCGTCCGCCTCCGCAACCCGAACCCCGAGCTGACATGAGCGCCACGCGAACGAACACGGCCCTCGATCGGAAGGGGCTCGACGAGCTGGAGGGCGCGCCGGTCCTCGTCGGCCGGCCCAGCGACAAGGAGCTCACCCACGAGCTCTTCCAGCCGGTCTGGGGCGAGATGCGCCGCGGCTGGCTCGCGCTCTTCGGCATCTGCGTGGGCGTGTCCGGCCTGCTCTTCGCGGCCATCGGCTACACCTTCGCGAAGGGCATCGGAGCCTGGGGCAACAACATCCCGGTCGCCTGGGGCTTCGGCATCATCAACTTCGTGTGGTGGATCGGCATCGGCCACGCCGGCACGCTCATCAGCGCCATCCTCCTTCTCTTCCAGCAGAAGTGGCGCACCTCCATCAACCGGTTCGCGGAGGCGATGACGCTCTTCGCGGTCATGCAAGCGCTGCTCTTTCCGCTCATCCACCTCGGGCGGCCCCAGTTCTTCTGGTGGCTGTTCCCGTACCCGTCCACGCTCGGCGTGTGGCCCAACTTCAAGAGCCCGCTCCTGTGGGACGTCTTCGCCGTCTCCACCTACTTCACCGTCTCCTTGCTCTTCTGGTACGTCGGGCTCCTCCCCGACCTGGCGGCGCTCCGCGACAGCTCGAAGAAGCGCGGCGCCCGCATCGCCTACGGGATCTTCGCTCTCGGATGGAAGGGCTCGGCCAAGGCCTGGCGGCACTACCGCATCGCCTACCTGCTGCTCGCCGGCCTGGCGACGCCTCTCGTGCTCTCCGTGCACACCATCGTGTCGTTCGACTTCGCCGTGTCGCAGCTCCCGGGCTGGCACACCACCATCTTCCCGCCCTACTTCGTCGCCGGCGCCATCTTCTCGGGTTTCGCGATGGTGCTCACGCTCATCATTCCGGCCCGCAAGGTCTTTCACTTCGAGCACGTGATCACCCAGCGCCACCTCGACAACATGGCGAAGGTGCTGCTCGCGACCGGGCTCATGGTGTCGTACGGCTACATGTGCGAGCACTTCATCGCCTGGTATTCAGGCAACAAGTACGAGAGCTTCGTCTTCTTCCAGACGCGCCAGCGGGGACCGTTCGCCCCCGTTTACTGGCTCATGATGTTCTGCAACGTGATCGTGCCGCAGATCTTCTGGTCGAAGCGACTCCGCGAAAATCTGATGGTGGTCTGGGTCGCCTCCATCCTGGTGAACGTCGGCATGTGGACGGAGCGCTTCAACATCATCGTCACCAGCCTCCACCGCGACTTCCTTCCCTCGAGCTGGGCCATGTACCGGCCCACCTGGGTGGACTGGAGCATCTTCGTCGGCACGCTGGGCTTCTTCGGCGCGCTGTTCCTGCTCTTCCTCCGCTTCGTGCCGTCGGTCTCCGCCAGCGAGGTGAAGGAGCTGCGGCGAGAGCTGGATCACGAGGCGCACGCGATCGCGCACCCGCCGGCGCACGGCGTCGGGCGGGGAGGTTAGGCATGGCCACCTACGTGCTCGCGGAGTTCAAGGACGAGGCGGCGCTCTGCGCCGCCGCCCGGCGCATGCGGGAGCTGGGGCAGAAACAGCTCGACGCCTACTCGCCGGTGCCGGTGCACGGCATCGACGAGGCGCTGGGGCTGCCGAAGTCGAAGGTTCCGCTCATCGCGCTCATCGGCGGTCTGTCGGGCGCGGTCGGCGGATACGTCATGCAGTGGTGGATGAACGGGGTGGACTACCCCCTCAACGTCGCCAACCGCGGCGCCCACGCGCCCCCCGCCAACATCCCCATCACCTTCGAGTCGGCCATCCTGCTGGCCTCCATCGCCATCGTGCTGGCGGTCATCCTGCTCTCCGGGCTGCCCCGTCTCCACCACCCGGTGTTCGACGTGGAGGGCTTCCGCACCGCGTCGCTCGACGGCCTGTGGCTCTCGGCCGAGGTGCCCGCGGCCGAGGGCGAGGGCGTCGTCCGCGAGCTCCAGAAGCTCGGCGCGACCCAGGTCGAACGCGTGGCGGAGGAGCAGCGATGAGCCGCTCCATGCGCACGGCCGCGCTGGTCGCGCTGGCGTCGCTCGCCGGCTGCGAGGCGCTCGACCCCATGATGTCCCAGCAGAAGGTGAAGGCCTATCGCGAGAGCGACTTCTGGCCCGACCGCATCTCCATGCGCCCGCCGCAGCCCTCCACCGTTTCACGGGAGGACATGATGGCGCCCGAGCTCGCCACCGGCCGGAGCGCGGACGGCAAGGTGCTGACGCGGGTGCCGCTGGCGGTGGACCGCAAGCTCCTCGACCACGGCCGCAAGAACTTCGACATCTACTGCGCCGTCTGTCACGGGCAGCTCGGCGACGGCGTGAGCCTCGTCGCGCGCAACATGTCGGTCCGGCCGCCGCCCTCGCTCCTCACCCGGGCCGCTCAGCCCGACGGCTGGTATTTCCAGGTGATGTCGGAGGGCTTCGGCGTGATGCCCTCCTACGCCAGCGCGCTCACCGTGCAGGACCGCTGGGCCATCGTCGCCTACCTGCGGGCGCTGCAGCTCAGCCAGACGTACCGCGCGGATCGGCTCGCGCCCGAGGACCGGGCGCGGCTGGCAGGGGAGAGGCGATGACGACCGCGAAGGCGATGCGCTTCGAAGGTGGCCGCAGCACCATGAGGCGCGCCCTCGCCCTCGCGGCGGGGGGGCTCGGGCTCACGCTCCTGGGTGGCTTCCTCGACCCGGATCGCGCGCTGAAGTCGTACCACGTGGCCTTCACCTACTGGGCCGGCATCGCCATGGGCGCGCTCATCATCAACATGGCGTTCCAGGCCGGGAAGGCGAAGTGGTACGTGGTGGTGCGGCGGGTGCTCGAGACCATCCCGCTCTCCGGAGTCGTCCTCGCAGTGCTCTTCATTCCGGTGCTGCTCGGGGCGAGGCGCATTTTTCCGTGGGTCGATCCCTCCCACCTCCAGGGCGAGCTCCGCGAGCTCGCGGAGCACCGGCGTCCGTACCTCAACGTCCCGTTCTTCCTCGTCCGCACCGCCATCTACTTCGCCATCTGGCTGGGAGTGGCCTCGCTGCTTCACGGTTGGTCCGTGCGGCAGGACGTCGACGGTGGAACGGAGCTCACCGCGAAGCAGCGTCGGCTCGGTGCAGGCGCGCTCCCCTTCGTCGCGCTGGCGATGACCTTCGCCGCCTTCGACTGGCAGATGTCGCTCGACATGCACCTCGCCTCCACCATCTTCGGCCTCTACTACTTCGCGGGCTCGTTCCTGAGCGCCTTCGCGGTGCTCATCCTGGGGGTGAACGGCGGCTCGGCCGCGGAGGGCACGCCGGCCGGGTTGATGAACGAGAACCACTACCACTCGCTCGGAAAGTACCTCCTCGCCTTCACCTGCTTCTGGGCCTACATCGCCTTCTCGCAGTTCCTGCTCATCTGGATCGCGAACCTGCCCGAGGAAGTTCCCTGGTACATCGCTCGCGGCAAGGGTGGATGGCTGCCCATGGGTGTCTTTCTCATCTTCGCCCACTTCGTGGTGCCCTTCTTCGTGCTGCTCTCGCGCAACCTCAAGCGCAACCCGCGCGCGCTCGGGTTCGTGGCGGTGTGGCTGCTCGTGGTGCACTACGTCGATGTCTACTGGGTGATGATGCCCGCCCTGCAGCACGGAGAGGGAGCCACGCCGCACTGGACCGACCTCACCGCCGTCCTTGGCATCGGCGCTGCGGCGCTCGCCTTCGTGATCTGGCGGCTTCGCGGCGGCAACGCGGTGCCGGTGGGCGATCCCTACCTCGAGGAGTCGCTGAGGTACCACCCGTCATGATCGAAGCCCCTCCTCACGCGGCGCCGCACGGCGCCCCCGCGCACGACGCCGGCGCGCACCCCCCCGCCGAGCTGGACGAGGTCCCGTCCAGGGCTATCGTCGGCGTTGGCGCGGCTGCGCTCCTCATCTTTCTCGTCGGTTCCTTGCTGGCCGGTTTCGGAATGCGGGCCGTTCGTCGATCGGTCAACCCGGACGGTGATCCGCCCCTGCCGACCGAGGCGGGCAAGGCCAAGATCGGCATGGTCGAGCAGCGCTTGTTCGAGCACGCGAACCAGGGAGTCGCCTGGCGTGAGCACGCGCGCAAGCGCCTCGACAACTACGGCTGGGTCGATCAGGGCAAGGGCGTCGCCCACATCCCCATCGACCGCGCCATGGACATGGTGGAGAAGGGGGTCCGGCCGTGAGCCGCCGTCTCCTCGCGCTCGCCGCCACAGCCGCGCTCCTTCCGCTCGCCGCGCGCGCGCTGCCCATCGGTCAAGCCCTGCACCGCGCGGTGCCTCCCGAGGGCAACGCCCAGCTCCCACCCGCGCTCCAGAACGTGGACGTCGAGGAGAAGCTCGGGAGCCAGGTGCCGCTGGGCGGCCGCTTCACCGACCAGAACGGCAAGGCGGTGCGGCTCGGCGATCTCTTTCCCAAGGGCAAGCCCGTCGTCCTGTCACTCGTCTACTACAACTGTCCCATGCTGTGCGGGCTCGTGCTCACCGGGCTCGCCCGCGGAATGCGCGAGTCTGGGCTCGAGCTCGGCAAGGACTTCGAGGCGGTCACGCTCTCCTTCGACCCGAGCGACACCACCCAGCTCGCCGCCGAGCGCCACCGCGGATACCTCCAGGCCTTCGGAAAGCCCGAGGCCTTCCGCGCCTGGACTTTCCTGACCGGCGCCGAACAGGAGATCAAGCCAGTCGCCGACGCGGTCGGCTTCCACTACGCGTACGACGAGCGGACGAAGCAGTTCGCGCACGCCGCCGCCATCTTCGTCCTCACTCCCGAGGGGCATGTCTCCCGCTACCTCTACGGCGTCGAGTTCCCCTCCAAGGACGTGCGCCTGGCGGTGGTCGAGGCGAGCAAGGGCAAGGTGGGCACGAGCTTCGACCGCCTCCTGCTGACCTGCTACCGGTACGATCCCGCGAGCCGGAAGTACGAGCCCTACGCGCTCGGCTTCGTCCGCGTGGCGATGTTGGGGGTGCTGGGAGGGCTGGGGGTGATGCTGACCGTCTTCTGGCGGCGCGAGCTCAAGAGCAAGGGCGGCCGGCGCGGCGGGAGCGAGGGTGAAGGGCGATGAACGAGATCATGCGCAGGATGCTGTTCCTCCCGGAGCAGGGCTCGGCCTACGCCGCCGAGGTGGACAAGCTCCACTACTTCGTCATCACCATCACGATGATCTCCGCCTTCGGCGTGGCCGCCGCGGCGCTGCTCCTCTTCATCCGCTACCGCCGGAAGTCGGACACGCAGACCACCGAGCGCGTCGAGCCGCGCGCGGTCCACGAGATCCTCTTCATCGGCGTCCCACTGGGCTTCTTCCTGCTCTGGTTCGCGATCGGCTTCCCACTGTTCGTGAAGCTCCACACGCCGCCCAAGGACGCCATGGACGTGTACGTCCAGGGCAAGAAGTGGATGTGGAAGTTTGCCTATCCGGGCGGCCCGAACGGCGTCGACGTGCTGCGCGTTCCGGCGGGGCGGCCGGTCCGGCTCCTCATCACCTCGCGCGACGTGATCCACTCCTTCTTCGTGCCCGACTTCCGGCTCAAGCAGGACGCAGTGCCGGGCCGCTACTCGGAGACCTGGTTCACCGCGTTGGCACCCGGGCGCCACCAGGTGTTCTGCGCGGAGTACTGCGGCATTGGCCACTCGGCCATGCTGGCCGAGATCATCAGCATGGATCCGGCCGAGTACGACACCTGGATCGCGGAGACGCGCCGCAACCCCACCACGGTCGCCGCACAGGACACGCCCGAGGACCGCCTCGACCCGCGCACGAGCTTGCCCGAGCAGGGCCGGCGGCTCTCGGCCGAGTACGGCTGCTTCAAGTGCCACACGGTCGATGGCACCCGGCACATCGGGCCCACCTGGCTCGATCTCTACCGCAAGACCGAGAAACTGAAGGACGGCAAGACCGTCCTTGCCGACGAGGCGTATCTCACCGAGTCGATGATGGATCCCGCCGCCAAGCTGGTCGCGGGCTACCAGAACGTGATGCCCACGTTCCAGGGCCGCATCCCGGCTCCGGAGATCGCGGCCATCGTCGAGTTCATCAAGTCCCTGCGCACCGACACCGTGCGCCCCGAGCCGTCGAAGGGCCCCGTCTATGTCCCAGTCCCTGGCTTCGACCCCACCTCCGCCCGGTGAGCTCGTTCCCGCGTACAACACGCGGAACTACCTGAACGCGGAGTCGGGGATCCTCTCCTGGCTCCTGACGCGCGACCACAAGCGCATCGGGATCATGTACCTCGTCGCGACGACCGTGTCGTTCTTCCTGGGTGGCGTCTTCGCGATGCTGATCCGGATCGAGCTCCTCACGCCCGGTCCCACCATCATGAGCGCGATGACCTACAACCGGATGTTCACCCTGCACGGCGTGGTCATGATCTTCCTCTTCATGATCCCCGCCATCCCGGGGGCTTTCGGCAACTTCTTCATCCCCATCATGGTGGGCGCGAAGGACGTCGCCTTTCCCAAGCTGAACCTCCTCTCCTTCTACCTGTACCTGCTCGGCGCGGCGATCGCGCTGTACGGGATGATCCACGGCGGCGCGGACACCGGCTGGACCTTCTACACGCCTTACTCCACCACCACCGTGACCAAGGTGGTGCCGATCCTCCTCGGCGCGTTCGTGCTCGGGTTCTCGTCCATCCTGACCGGCCTCAACTTCATCGTCACCGCGCACACCCTCCGCGCCCCGGGGCTCACCTGGATGCGGATGCCGCTCTTCGTCTGGTCGATCTACGCGACCAGCATCATCCAGATCCTCGCCACCCCGGTGCTGGGGATCACGCTGCTCCTCGTCGCCGTGGAGCACGCCTTCGGCTTCGGCGTGTTCGACCCGGCGCGCGGCGGCGACCCCATCCTCTTCCAGCACCTGTTCTGGTTCTACTCGCACCCGGCCGTGTACATCATGGTGCTGCCCGGGATGGCCGTGATCTCCGAGGTCATCCAGACGGCTGCCCGCCAGACCATCTTCGGCTACCGCGCGGTCGCCTTCTCCTCCCTCGGGATCGCCTTCGTCGGATTTTTCACCTGGGGCCACCACCTCTTCACGTCGGGGCAGTCGACGCTCGACGCAGGCATCTTCGGCGTCCTCTCGATGTTCGTGGGCATCTTCACCGCCATCAAGGTCTTCAACTGGACGGCGACCCTCTACAAGGGTGCGGTGAAGTTCACGACCCCCTTCGCGTACGTGTGCGGGTTCCTCTTCTTCCTCGTCTTTGGCGGGCTCACCGGCATCGCGCTCGCGACGGTGTCGCTCGACGTCCACTGGCAGGATACGTACTTCATCGTCGCGCACTTCCACTTCATCATGGTCGGCGGCACGATCATGGCCTGGTTGGCCGGGCTCCATTACTGGTGGCCGAAGCTCTTCGGGCGCACCTACTCGGACGCGTGGGGGCTCGTCTCGGCGACCTTCATCATCCTCGGGTTCAACGCGACCTTCATTCCGCAGTTCCTGCTGGGGAACTACGGAATGCCGCGCCGGTATTACTCCTATCCGGAGCGCTTTTGGGCGCTGAACGTCGCGTCCACCGCCGGCGCCTCGCTCCTCGCTTTCGGGTTCCTCATCATCCTCGTGTACCTGCTCATCTCGCTGAAGCACGGCCGGCTCTCCGGGCCGAACCCCTGGAACTCCCGCGGCTACGAGTGGGAGACGCTCTCGCCTCCCCCCGTCGAAAACTTCCTCGAGAACCCCGTCTTCAGGCGTGCGCCGCACGACTACACCGCCGACGGCTCGGGCGGAGCCTCGGGTGATGGGCCGGAGGTGAAGCATGCAGTCTGAGGGGTACGTCGCCCACCACTTCCCCAACCTGGCGCAGCAGGAGCACGCGGCGCGGCTCGGGATGTGGCTGTTCCTGACGACGGAGATCCTGCTCTTCACGGGCCTCTTCACCGCGTACGCGGTTTACCGCTTTCTCTTCCCGGAGGCGTTCGCCGAGGCGAGCCACCTCCTCAGCGCGCCGCTCGGCACGGTCAACACGGTCGTGCTCATCACCTCGTCGCTGACGGTGGCGCTGGCGTATCACTTCGCCCGCCACGGCGCGGGCCGGACCGCGGGCCTCCTGCTTCTCGCCACCCTCGCCTTCGCCGCAGCCTTCCTCGTCATCAAGGGCTTCGAGTGGACGCACGACATCCACGAGGGGCTGCTGCCCGGGCGCTATTTCATCTATCCCGAGTTCCACGCCGTGGGCGGGCCGATGTTCTTCACCCTCTACTTCCTCATGACGGGGCTGCACGGCATCCATGTAGTCATCGGCATGGCGGTGCTGGCCGTGATCGCCGTGCAGTGCTTCCGCGGCGCCTACGACCACGGCTACACCACCCCGGTCGAGCTGGGCGGAATGTACTGGCACCTCGTCGACCTCGTCTGGATCTTCCTCTACCCGCTGCTCTACCTCATCTGAATCCCACGCCATGGCGATCACGACCTCCCGAGACACCCACGTCCCGCACGGCGGCCCGGCAGGCGCGACGCGCTATTACGTGGTCTGGATCCTGCTCCTCGTCGGCACCGTGCTGACGTTCCTCACCTCGCGGATCCATCTCCCGTCGCCCTGGCACCTGCTTCTCGCCATGGCCATCGCGACAGGGAAGTCGGCGCTGGTGGTGCTCTTCTTCATGCACCTCTGGGATCACCCGGGGGCGAACCGAGTCGTGTTCGGGACCTCCCTCGTCTTCGTGGCGCTGCTCATCGGTCTCGTGCTGCTCGACAACGCTACCCGCTTCGTGTTGACCAACCCGGGGCACCGCGGGACGCTGCAGATGGAGCCCCCCGGCCCCGACATCCTCACCCCGCGCGGCTGGCCCGAGCCGAGCCGGCGCCTCGACATGCCCGAGGCGGGGGAGCCCGGCCACAGCGCGCCCGCGCCCTCGGGAGAGGGCCGGCAGTAGCCAGCCAGCCAGCCGAGTTAGCCAGCCGGGCTCTTTCCGAATCGCTGTTGCCCAGCCATGCCCCTGCCGGTACGCACACGGTATGGGGAATTCGATCGGGCGGAAGACCTGGGCCATCGCGGAGGGCTGGATTCCGCCTGGCAGTACGGGGCCCGCGCCGGCGCTCCTGAGCCATGAGACGGCCTGCATCCTGAACGCGGGTGACGCGGACGCGCACGTTGCGCTGACGCTCTACTTCAAGGACCGCGAGCCTGCGGGGCCGTACCGGGTCACCGTCCCGGCGCGGCGCACCCTGCACGTGCGCTTCAACGATCTGCGCGACCCGGAGCCCGTGCCGCTCGGCACCGACTACGCGAGCGTCATCACCTCCGACGTTCCCATCGTGGTGCAGCACACCCGGCTCGACTCCAGGCAGGCCGAGCTGGCGCTCCTCAGCACCATCGCCTTCGCCGGGACCGAGTAGCACGAGCAACGCACCGCGGCCCGCCGGTGCGGGCCGCCGCAGGGAGGACGGATCATGGGCACCAACGTCGGGACATTCATCCTGCAGCGCCTGGTGGCCTGGGGCGTGCGGCGCGTCTTCGGGTTTCCGGGGGACGGCATCAACGGGATCTTCGGCGGCTTCCATCACGTGAAGGAGCTCGAGCTGGTGCAGGTCCGGCACGAGGAGATGGCCGCCTTCATGGCCTGCGCCCACGCCAAGTTCGCGCGCCAGGTCGGCGTCTGCATGGCGACCTCGGGTCCCGGCGCCATCCACCTCCTCAACGGCCTCTACGACGCCAAGCTGGACCACCAGCCGGTGGTCGCCATCGTGGGGCAGTCCGCGCGTTCGGCCATGGGCGGCGACTATCAGCAGGAGGTCGATCTCCAGAACCTCTTCAAGGACGTCGCCCGCGCCTTCGTGCAGACGCTCATGGTGCCGCAGCAGGCGCGCCAGCTCATCGACCGCGCGGTTCGCATCGCCCTCGCCGAGCGGACGGTCACCTGCGTCATCGTGCCCAACGACGTGCAGGAGCTCCCCATCGAGCAGCCTCCGGAGAAGCACGGGACGGTGCACACGGGGATCGGTCGGGGCTGGCTGGCGCCGAGGGTAGTCCCGCGCGACGAGGATCTCGCCGCGGCGGCCGAGATCCTGAACGCCGGGAAGAAGGTGGCGCTCCTGGTGGGCGCGGGGGCGAAGGGCGCGGCCGCCGAGGTGGCCCAGGTGGCGGACGTGCTCGGCACGGGCTGCGCCAAGGCGCTCCTCGGGAAGGACGTCCTCCCGGACGACCTGCCCTGGGTGACGGGCTCGATCGGCCTGCTCGGCACCAAGCCGAGCTGGGACATGATGATGGAGTGCGACACGCTCCTCATGGTGGGATCGAGCTTTCCCTACTCGGAGTTCCTGCCCAAGGAGGGCCAGGCGCGCGGGGTCCAGATCGACCTCGATGGCCGCATGCTCGCCCTGCGCTACCCCATGGAGCTCTCGCTGGTGGGCGACGCGCGCGAGACGCTGCGGGCGCTCCTCCCGCTCCTCCGCCGCAAGGAGGACCGCTCCTTCCGCCAGGGGATCGAGGCAGGCGTGGCGCAGTGGTGGAAGGTGCTCGCGGCGCGGGCGCACGAGCCCGCCAGGCCGGTGAACCCCCAGCTCGTGTTCTGGGAGCTCTCGCCCCGGCTCCCCGACGGCGCCATCCTGTGCGCCGACTCGGGCACCACCGCCAACTGGTTCGCGCGCGATCTCCGCATCCGGCCGGGCATGATGGCGTCGCTCTCCGGCAACCTCGCCACCATGGGCCCGGCCGTGCCCTACGCCATCGGGGCGAAGTTCGCCTTTCCCGACCGGGTGGTCTTCGCGCTGGCGGGCGACGGCGCGATGCAGATGAACGGAACGGGCGAGCTCGTCACCGTCGCGAAGTACTGGAGGAAGTGGAAGGACCCGCGCCTCGTGGTGCTGGTGCTCAACAACCGCGATCTCAACATGGTCACCTGGGAGCAGCGGGTGATGGCTGGCGACCCGAAGCTGTCCGCCTCGCAGGACGTGCCCGACTTCCCTTACGCGCGCTACGCGGAGGCGATCGGGCTTCGAGGCGTGCGCATCGAGAAGCCGGAGGACATCGTTCCCGCATGGGAGGCGGCGCTGTCCGCCGACCGCCCCTGCGTCGTGGAGGCGGTGGTCGATCCCGACGTGCCGCCGCTGCCCCCCCACATCACCGTCGCGCAGGCCAAGTCGCTCGTGGAGGCGCTCTGGAAGGGCGATCCAGACCGCGCCGAGATCATCCGGCAGGCCTGGCGGGAGGTGGTGGGCGCCTGGGTGAAGTCGTGAGGCGCGCGGGCACCAGGCCCGCCGCCCCCGTGGAGGCCATCGAGGTCAGGGCTGCCGTCGTCCCCACCGACGCGCCGGAGTCCGACGGCACCTTCGCGTGGGATCGAACGACCGTCGTCCTCGTTCGCGCGCGCGCGGGTGGTGAGGAGGGCATCGGCTGGACCTACGCCGACCTCGCCACGGCGAGGCTCGCCAGCGATGCTCTCGCCAAGGTGGTGACAGGCCTCGACGCCCTGGACGTCGAGGCCGCCTACGTCGCCACCACGTCCGCGGTGAGAAACCTGGGGCGCCCGGGGATCGCCGCGATGGCCATCTCTGCCATCGACGCGGCGCTGTGGGATCTCAAGGCGCGGCTCCTCCAGGTGTCGCTCGCCAGCCTCCTCGGCGCCGCGCGGGAGGGCATACCCGCTTACGGGAGCGGAGGCTTCACCTCCTACGACGACGGGCAGCTCGCCGAGCAGCTCTCGGGCTGGGCCGGCCAGGGGCTGCGGATGGTGAAGATGAAGGTCGGCCGCGATCCGGCCGACGATCCGCGCAGGGTGACCGTCGCGCGCCGCGCCGTGGGCGAGGCCGTGGA
>JBBQEB010000048.1:0-24181 GCA_038320275.1 Myxococcales bacterium
GAGGAGGGCGCCTTTCGCGCTCTCGTCGAGCGCTGGTTCTTCGACCTGGAGGAGGAGGCGCTGGGGCGGCCCGGCTTCCCCACCGGCGACGCGGCGGCGGTGGCGAAGGCCGTGGGCGAGCTGCTCGAGGGGCGCCTCGCCAGGCTGTCGGCGCAGGAGCCCACCTTCGCCGCCGTGCTGCGCGCCATGCACGCCGCGCGCATGACCGGCGATCCGGCCACCGCAGATGGCCTCCTCTCCTGGCTCATGGGGCAGCCCAACGTCGGCGCGGCGGTGACGCGAAAGGCGGGGGTGAAGGGCGACCTCGACTCGCGTACCGCGGGCGGCTTTCTACGCGGGCTCCTGGCAGTACTGGCGCAGACCGGCCGGCGCGGGCTGCTCCTCGCGCTCGACGAGGTCGAGACCGTGCAGCGCATGCGCAGCGACGTGCGCGAGAAGAGCCTCAACGCGCTGCGCCAGCTCGTCGACGAGGTGGACGGCGGGCGCTACCCCGGGCTCTACCTGCTCGTCACCGGCACCCCGGCCTTCTACGACGGTCCCCAGGGCGTGAAGCGCCTCCCTCCGCTGGCGCAGCGCCTCCACGTGGACTTCGGCCCCGATCCCGCGCTCGACTCCTCGCGCGCCGTCCAGATCCGGCTGCCCGCGTTCGACGAGGCCCGGCTGATGGAGGTGGGCCGGAAGGTCCGCGACCTTTACCCGGTGAGCGACGCCGCTGCCGCCGCGCGGGTGGCCGAGCGGGTGGGCGACGACGCGGTGGCCGGCCTCGCCCGCAAGGTGGCCGGCGCGCTCGGCGGAAGGGTGGGCGTCGCGCCGCGCGTGTTCCTGAAGAAGCTGGTGGGCGACGTGCTCGATCGCGTGGACGAGCACCCCGCCTTCGATCCCCGGGCCCACTACGAGCTCGCGCTTTCCGCGGACGAGCTCACGCCGGAGGAGCGCGCTGCGGCGGGGATGGCGCGCACCGCGGACGAGATCGAGCTGGACCTGTCGGGCTCTGGCGAGAGGCAGTGATAGGCTGAGCAGCGCGTCGAGGAGCTCTCCGAAGCAGATTTGCAGAGGTGCGTGGCGCACATGCCGGCTCCGTTCGACCTCCTCTCTCCCGCGATGCAGTTCCAGATCGTCAACGGTCTGGGCTTCTCCTCGCTCCGCCCGGTGCAGGAGCTCGCGATCGCGCCGGTGGTCGCGGGCAAAAACTGCGTGGTGCTGGCGCCCACCGCCGGCGGCAAGACCGAGGCGGCCTTCTTTCCGCTCCTGTCGCAGATGGATCGGCTCGACTGGAGGCCGCTCTCGCTCCTGTACGTCGCCCCTATCAAGGCGCTACTCAACGACCAGGAGCATCGCCTGTCACGCTATGCGGCGCTCCTCGGCCGGCGCGCGGCCGTGTGGCACGGCGACGTCGGCCCGGGCCAGCGCCGCGCCTTCCTGGCCGAGCCCAGCGACCTGTTGCTCACCACTCCCGAGTCGCTGGAAGTGATGCTGATGAGCCCGTCGGTGCCGGCCCGCCGCCTCTTTGCCACGCTTCGAGCGGTGGTGGTGGACGAGGCGCACGCCTTCGCCGGCGACGACCGCGGCGTGCACCTGGCGGCGGTGCTGGAGCGCCTCGCGCGCATCTCCGGCCATGATCTGCAGCGAATCGCCCTCTCGGCCACGGTGGGGAATCCCGAGGCCGTACTGGGCTGGCTCGCTGGCGGCTCCCGCCGGGAGGGGGAGGTGATTTGTGCGCCGGCGGCGGAAGCGGCTCCGGAGGTCGCGCTCGACTTCGTCGCGAACCACGCCAATGCCGCGCGGGTGGTGATGGAGCTGCACCCCGGCTCGAAGCGGCTCGTCTTCGTGGACAGCAGACGCGGGGTCGAGCAGGTGGGCAGCGCGCTGCGCCAAGCCGGCCTGGAGACCTTCGTCACCCACTCCTCCCTGGCGCTCGACGAGCGGCGGGGCGCCGAGCGCGCCTTCGCCGAGGGCCGGAACTGCGCCATCGTGGCCACCAGCGCGCTCGAGCTGGGCATCGACATCGGCGACCTCGACTACGTTTACCAGGTGGGCTGCCCCTCGACCGTGGCCGCCTTCCTCCAGCGCATGGGGCGGTCCGGCCGCCGGCCCGGCACCCGCGCCAACTTCACCTTCCTGGCCCTTGACGACGACGAGGCGGTCCAGGCGGCCGCGCTCCTGCGGCTCCATGCCCGCGGCTTCGTCGAGGCGGTGCGGCTGCCCCGCCGCGCCTACCACGTGCTCGCGCACCAGCTCATCGCGCTCGCCCTGCAGGAGGGAGGCTTGCCGGCGGGCGACGCCTGGGGCTGGATCGGCACCGCCGCCGGGTTCGGCGAGGTGTCCGCGGAGGAGCGGCAGGCGCTCGTCGACCACATGTTGCGGGAGGAGATCCTCCACCTGGACGGAGGCCGCCTTTCGCTGGGCCGCCGGGGTGAACAGCTCTACGGCTTCAGGCACTTCATGGAGCTGTACGCGGTCTTCTCCTCGCCGCGGGTTTACACCGTCATGCACGGCGCCCAGGAGATCGGCACCGTGGAGGCCACGTTCATCCACGCTGGCAGCACCGAGCGGGTGGCCTTCACCCTGGGCGCGCGGACCTGGGCGGTGCTCTCCATCGACGCTGCCCGCGGCGTGCTGCGCGTCGAGCCGGCGCTGCACAGCCGCCACGCGCGCTGGAGCGGCCGGCCGGTCCTGCTCGGTCCGGAGCTGTGCAACGCGGTCCGAGAGGTGCTCACCGATTCCACCGAGGATGCAGCCTGGACGCGCCGCGCCCGGGCGCGCATCGCGCAGGCGCGCGCGGAGCACGAATTCCTCGAGCCCACCGGCGAGACGCTGGTGCAGGAGAGCGGCGGCTACCGGCTCTGGAACTTCGCCGGAGGTCGCCACAACAACGTCCTCGCCGGCGCGCTGGAGGGGCTGCTCGGCGAGAACGTCACCACCGGAAACCTGTCCGTCGGTTTCCGCGACGGTGCGGGTCGAGGCGAGGTCGCGATCCGGCAGGCGCTGGACCGGCTTCGCACCGAGGGGCGGCCCAGCCCTGCCGACGCGCTCGCCTACGCCGAGGGGCTGGATCGGGTCCGACTCTCCAAGTTCCAGCCTTGCCTGCCGCGGGAGCTGGAGGTGAGATACCTGGCGGAAGCGCTGACGTGATCCACGGTCGAAGCTCTCCTCCGCCCGCCTCGCCTCACTCCACCACCAGCGCCGTCACCGCGCCCGCGGGAACGTCGCTGCCGTCCACCAGCGGGGCCAGTTCCTCGGCCCGGCTCCGGGCCATGACGGCGAGCAGCGCTCCGGCCTCGCCGGCCGAGGTGAGCCGCGAATCGGGCGGCGCGTCCAGCACGGCCCGCGCGGAGGCGGGGAGCTCGACGAGCGGGATCGGCGCGGGAGCGAACGCCCGGCCGAGCAGCTCGTTCGCGCGGGCGGTGAGGTAGAGCGCCGCCAGGCGGGGAGAGGGCGGGGCCCCGACAGCCTGCGGCGCCGGCGGCGCGAGTCCGAGCGACGCCGCGAGCGAGGCCAGCCCCTCCGCCTGCCCGAGCGCCTCGGCGGTCCGGAGGAGCTCACCCGACGAGAGGAAGGGGCGGGGCTCGTAGACAGCCGCCTCCGGCGTGGCCCAGCGATCGCGCGGCAGCTCCAGGCCCGGAACGTAGAGCGGCCGCCGCCGCGAGAGCGCCGCCAGCATCTCCCCCAGCGGCGCGTCGAGGAACGGACTCTCCCGCGAGCCGGCGCCCCCGGCGCCGAAGATCCGCTCCGCCCTCCAGCGCAGCGCCAGCACCCGCCCGAAGCCCCGCTGGAAGAGCGACTTCACCGCGGTGGTGGCGAGGATCTCCGCAGCCCGTCGCTCGTCGGAGCCGGCCGTCTCCTCCAATCCCAGCTCCACCAGGGCGCGTCCGGAGGTCACGGCGGCGCGCACCTCGTCGTGATCGCCCGGGTCCACCGCGTCCGCCACCAGGACCGCGTTGGCCGCGGTGACGAGCTCGAGCTCCAGGTGCTCGCGCTCTCCCTCCTGCAAGAGGGCGGCAGCGCGCGCCAGGAGCGAGCCGGTTCCCAGGCGCTCGATGAAGAAGCCGGGCGGCCTGTCCGGCGTGCCGGCGGGCTGCGAGGGCTTCGCCCCGGGGCGCGCGAACCAGGACAGCGCCTCGTCGAGCGACGGATAGCCGAGGTCGGCCATGCGCCCGGTTCGCCATCGGAGGGCGCTCTCCTCCAGCTCGCTGGGGAAGTCGGAGCGGATGGAGCCGATGAGCCGCATGGCGACGAAGGGGTCCTGGGCGAAGAGGTCGTCCACGAGCCCTCGCACCGCCAGGTACTCGGTGCCGTCCACCAGGAACTCGAGGATGTGCTTGCCCTCCGGCGTCCGCATGAACTGCTCGTGCTCGATGTGCGGGTCCTCCTCCTCCTCGAGGTCGTGCACGCGCACCGCATCACGCAGGAGGAGCGACACGAGCTCGGCGTCCAGGGCGGCGAGCTTCTGCCGCCAGCGCGCCTCAGCGCGATCGCTGCGCAACGCCCCGGCGCGGGCCGCGCGCAGCCAGGGCAGGATGCGCCGCGGCTGCACCTCGTGCCCCTTCCAGCCGGCGAGGTCGATGAAGGTGCGGAACTGCTGCGGGGTGGCGAGCTCGACGATGGGCACGGCGTCGCCGAGCCCGATCTCGCGGACCGTGAGATACAGATCGTCGGCCGGGAGCGCGCGCACCAGCGCGGCCGGATCTTCCGCGTCGAGGATGAGGTCGAGGCGCCGCTTCCCGGAAGCCGCGGCCAGCGCCCTCCGCGCCTTCGCCAGGGCGGCCGGGTCGATGGGTGCGGACGACTTCGCCAAGGAACTAGGCTGGCGCCGAGGCGGGCTTCATCCGCACGGCCTTCACGACTCGCCCTGCCTTGAGGCAGCGGGTGCAGACGCGGATGTGCGACACCGCGCCGTTCACCAGCGCGCGGACCGAGCGCAGGTTGGGGAGCGAGCGCGTCTTCGTCTTGTTGTTGGCGTGGGAGACGTTGTTGCCGACCAGCGGCCCCTTCCCACACAGTTCGCAGCGGCGTGCCATGGCTGGAAACCCTCGAAAGAGCCGCCGGATATGACGGATCCCGGGGCCGAAAGCAAGGCCTACTTCTACCCCGTCTTCCGGCCGAGCAGGTCGCGCGCGGCCGCGGCGGCCTGCACGCCGGCGTGGAACTCGCCCTCGATGCCCAGCCCCGGGACCACCTCCCGGCCGGCGAAGAGGAGGTTCTTGTAGGGCGAGCGGCAAGGGAGGCCGGTGACCCCGAGCGTGATCTCGCGGACGGGTACGTAGAGGGGATGGGGCATGAGCCGCGAGCCGCGCCCGGTGCGGCGAGCCGCGAGCAGCGGCATCGACTCGTGCACCAGGTGTCGATCGTAGAAGGGGACCGCGTCGAGCACCGCGTCGCGCAGCTTCTTGCCGAGCAGCTCGACCGCCTCGCTGTCGCTGGCGCGCAGCCCCGCGGGCGCGAAGCCGCCGGCGCAGATCACCCGCTCGTCCGGAACGGCCTCGGCGACCCCCTTCCCGCGGTCGCGCCGGGCGGGGAGCACCTGGAGGAGGATGGCGTTCTCGAGGCCGTCGCCGCCGTCGGGATCGCGGAGCGAGAGGGCGTTGTCGCCCAGCGCGGGCGGGAGCGCGGAGGTGCGCACCACCACGTTGATGCACACGAGCTGCCGGCCGGTGACCACGGTCTCGAGCAGCCGCGCCGTCTTGGAGCGCTCCTCCTCGGAGGGGAGGAGCCGCTGCAGCGCGGGCGCGTCGGTCGCCGCCACGAACACGCGCGCCACCCACGAGTCGGGCGAGCCCGCGAGCCGCACGGCCGCCACCTTCCCGCCGTCCACCTCCAGGCGCTCGGCCACCGCGGTCGCCTCGTCGGCCGTGGCGGCGTCGCCCCGCACCTCGGCGCGGCGGCGCAGGAGCTCCCGCAGGTGCTGGTACGAGCCCGGGAGCTTGTAGGTGCCGCGCAGGAGCGAGCCCAGGAGGCGCGTGGTGGCGAAGGGTGCCGTCGGCCCGTCGAGGTAGCCGAGGAACCGCTGCGCGATGGCGAGCGACGACGCCAGGGGATGGCCCTCCAGCTCGGCGAGCGGCGAGACGCGCTCCAGATCCTCGCCCTCCGCTCCCGGCGCGTTCCCGGCGAAGCGCAGGGCCTTGCCCACTGCCCTCCGCTCCCCGAAGCCGTCGGGAGGAAGCGGAGGAAGCGCCTTCAGGAAGGGGCTCGAGGCGTCGAAGGCGCGACCGAGCCGGGCGAATCCAGCCTCCAGCCGCTCCGCCTCGTGCGGCCACTCGCGCCGGAGCTCCTGCATGCGGCGCGCGCCGTCGTGGGTGATGTCCACCCGATGGCGGGGGAGCAAGATCTGGAGGTCGGGCGAGCAGGGCTCGAGCTGCCGGACGAGGTCGGTGGCGAGGCCGAGCTCGGTCAGCGCCAGCTCCGCGGCCGGGAGGAGCCGCGGTCCGGGGAGGACGGCGGGGGCGTAGGGCAGCAGGTACCCGCCATCCTCGTAGGCCGCGCCCACCCCGTCGTGGTCGACGTGAAGCACGCGGTAGCCGCGGCGGGCGAGGAGGGCGCCCGCCACCGCCCCGCCGAGCTGCGACCCCACCACGCAGACGTCGTAGATGCGCTGGGTCGCGGGGGGCTTGAAGGTGCTGGCCACGGGGGACCTCTACACTTCGCAGGGGGAGTGGAGCGTGCCTTCGGCGGGCCGAGCGCCGCGCACCGTGACGCGCCGCCCTTCGAGGGCGAGCCGCCCCTGCGCGTACCAGGCGACGGCGAGCGGGTAGATGCGGTGCTCCTCCACCAGGGTGCGCGCGGCGAGCGCCGTCTCGTCGTCGCCGGGGAGCACCGGCACGACCGCCTGCGCGATGACGGGTCCGGTGTCGGTGCCCTCGTCCACGAAGTGTGCGGTGCATCCGGAGAACCGCGCGCCGTAGGCGAGGGCCTGCCGCGGCGCGTGCAGGCCGGGGAAGGACGGGAGCAGCCCGGGGTGGATGTTCACGATGCGTGGACAGCCGCGGGAGGCCGGGGTGGGGCCGAAGCGACGGACGAAGGCGGGCCCCAGGAGCCGCATGTATCCCGCCAGGCAGACGAGGTCGGGCCGGTGGCGCTCGACGGCGGCGGCGAGGGCCGAGTCGTAGGCCTCCCGATCTGCGACGCCCTGGGAGGGCAGGAGCTCGAGGGCGGTCCCGGCCTTGCGGGCGCGGTCGAGGGCGCCCGCGCCGGGGACGTTGCACACCACCGCCTCCACGCGCCCGGGGATGCGCCCCTCGGAGCACGCGTCGAGGAGGGCCTGGAGGTTCGTTCCGCTGCCGGACGCGAGCACCGCGATCCGGATCACCGCACGACCTCGCAGACCGCTTCGCCCGACCCGGCCTCGATCCCGCCCACGACGAAGCTCGGGACGCCCCGCTCCTCCAGCAGGCGACGCGCTGCGGGCACGTCGGCGGGGGCGACCACCGCCACCATGCCGAGGCCCATGTTGAAGGTGGCCACCATCTCCTCCCAGGCCACCTCGCCCTCGCGCGCGACCAGGTCGAAGATGGGGGGGCGGGGCCAGCTCCGGGCGTTCAGCACCGCCCGGGTGCCCTGGGGGAGGTTGCGGGGCACGTTGCCGGGCAGCCCGCCGCCGGTGACGTGCGCGAAGGCCTTCACCCGCACCGCGTCGAGCAGCGCCAGGAGATCCTTCGCGTAGATGCGCGTCGGCTCGAGCAGCGCGTCGGCGAGGGTCTTTCCGCCAAGCTCGGGCGGGCTCCAGGCGAGGGAATGCCGCTCCAGCAGCGCGCGGCGGGCCAGCGCGAAGCCGTTGGAGTGGAGGCCCGAGGAGGGGAGCCCGAGCACGACGTCGCCCCGCTCCACGGCGGTGCCGTCCACGATCCGGGAGCGCTCGACGCAGCCGACCGCGAAGCCGGCCAGATCGTACTTTCCGCCTGCGTAGAAGCCGGGCAGCTCCGCGGTCTCGCCGCCGATGAGCGCGCACCCCGCCTGGCGGCAGCCCTCCGCGATTCCCCGCACCACCTCCGCGCCCTCTTCCGCCCGCAGCTTGCCGGTGGCGAAGTAGTCGAGAAAAAAGAGCGGCTCGGCGCCGACCACGGCCACGTCGTTCACGCACATGGCCACGAGATCGATGCCCACCGTGCCGTGTCTGCCGGAGGCGAAGGCGACCTCGAGCTTCGTGCCCACGCCGTCCGTGCCCGAGACGAGCACCGGCTCCTTCCAGCGCGCGAGGTCGAGCGCGAAGAGCCCGCCGAAGCCGCCGATGCCGGCCAGCACCTCCTTGCGCAAGGTGGGCTTCGCGAGCGGCTTGATGAGCTCGACGAGCCTGTCGCCCTCGTCGATGTCCACGCCGGCATCGCGGTAGGTGAGGGCCATGCTCGCCCGCTTACCGCGCCGGGGGATCGGGCGCAAGCCGCGCGCGAGCGGGCGTGGTCTCCCGGCCGGGCGGCGTTGACACCCGCCGGCCTCACCGGTAAGCGCACCTCGCCGCGCGGCCTCCCGCGCGCGACGGCCTGGGCGCGAAGGAGCGCTTTCCCCGAGTCCCGTGACGACGCGCCATCCCGTCCACGCCTACCTCGCCGCGCTCCAGCCGCTCTCCATGAGGTTCGGCCTCGAGCGCATGGAGCGCGCGCTCGACGCGCTGGGTCGCCCGGAGCGGGCCCTGCGCATCCTCCATGTCGCCGGCACCAACGGGAAGGGCTCCACCTGCGCCATGGCCGCCGAGGCGCTGCGCCGGGCCGGGCACCGCACCGGCCTCTACACCTCGCCCCACCTCGTCCACTTCAACGAGCGCATCGCGGTGGACGGCGCCGCCATCGACGACGGCGCGCTGGCGCGCCAGGTGGCCCGGGTGCGAGGCGCCTGTCCCTGGCACGACGACGCCGGTGGGGACGGCGAGCGGCTCACCTATTTCGAGATGGCGACGCTGGCCGCGCTGCTCCACTTCGCGGAGGAGCGGACAGGCGCGGTCGTGCTGGAGGTGGGGCTGGGCGGCAGGTTCGACGCCACCAACGCCGTCCGGCCGCTCGCGTGCGCGGTGAGTCGCATCGGCCTCGACCACACCGAGCTTCTCGGCCCGACGCTGGCCGCAGTGGCGGGGGAGAAGGCGGGCATCTTCAAGCCGGGCGTTCCGGCGGTGGTGGCGGGAGCGCAGCCGGCCGAGGCGCTGGAGAGGCTGCGGGGCGAGGCGGCGCGCGCCGGCGCGCCCTTCTCCGTCGCACCGGCGGCCTACCCGGGCCCGGTGGGGCTCGCCGGCGCGCATCAGCGCGAGAACGCGGCCCTGGCGGCGGGCGCGCTCGCCCTCCTCGACGCGGCAGGTCTCCCTGTGTCGGCGGAGCACGTCGCGAGCGGGATCGCGAACGCCGCCTGGCCCGGGCGGCTGGAGACCGTGGCCGGCGTGCTGCTCGACGGCGCGCACAACCCGGACGGCGCGGCTGCGCTCGCGAGGGCGCTCCCGTCCCTCCATGCCGGCAGGCCGGTCGAGCTCGTCTTCGGCGTGCTCGCGGACAAGGATCACCGCCGAATGCTGGAGGCGCTCGCGCCGGTCGTGCGCGGGCTGCACCTGGTGGCGCCCCGCTCCCCACGCGCCCGCGCCACCGCGAGCCTGCGCCCGCTCGCCTGGAAGCTGTTCGAGCGGGTGGACGAGCACGTCAGTCCGGCCGAGGCGGTGGCGTGCGCGCGGCGCCGCGCCGCCGAGGGTGCCGCGCTGGTGTGCGCAGCGGGATCCCTGTACCTGGTGGGCGAGCTGAGGGAACTGCTCCTTCGAGGAGGGTGAGCGCCACGCCGCCGCCCACGGCGGCAAGCGGCCTAAATGGTCGCTTGCGACCCCCATGGACGCGTCCCACCTTTGGAGGGAATGCACCGCCTCCGTTTGCCGGATGCCCTTGGGCCTCCCTCGCCCCGCATGGAGGACGTCAGCTGGAAGGACTTGTACGCCAAGTCGAAGTACGAGGTGCGGACCGACGACGGCTGGACCCTCGTCGTCACCCGTTACCGCCCCCTTCCGCAGAGCTTTGCCCAGCCTATCCACGGGGAGCCCATCCTCCTCGTGCACGGGTTCTCGCAGAACCGGCACGCCTGGACCTGTGGCGGCTTCGTGAAGCACCTGCTGTTTTATGGCGCCGACGTCCACATCCTGGAGCTGCGCGGCCACGGGCTGTCGTCGGTGGCACTTCAGCGCGAGCGCGCGGAGGCTGCCCGGGAGCCGCTGCCGGGCGACCTCGACTACGACTGGGACATCGACAGCTACTTCCTCCAGGACATCCCCGCCGCCATCGCCGCCGTAAAGCGCATCACCGGGCGCGACGAGATCTTCTATTGCGGCCACTCCATGGGCGGGATGCTGGGCTACGGCTACGCCACGCTGCAGAGGGATCTCGCCGGGCTCATCACCATCGGCGCCCCCGCGGACCCCGGCAAGGGGTTCCTGCCGCTCCGGCTCCTGGCGCACCTGGGACCGGCGCTCGAGCTCGGCATCGACGCAGCCATGATGGCGCGCTGGACGGGGCAGTGGGCCGGCTATCACGCGCGAGAGGGCATCCGGCAGGCGCTGCGGCGGGCGCCAGCGCTCGGCACGTGGATCGCCTCCGCGCTCGGGGCGCGCACCAGGCCGGAGCGCCAGCGCTTCCAGTACTACCCCATGGATCTCGTGCTTCGCCGGCTGGAGCACGCGCTCGCGAACCCGCGCACGTACGCCGCCTGGGAGCGCCTCTCCCGGCACCACCCCGGGCTCGCCAACCCGGCGCAGATCACGGTGGACGAGATGCGGTGGCTCCTGCGCGAGGGGGGCGACCGGGAGCCGCGCAAGGTGGTGGCCCAGCTCGCGCGCTGGATCCGCGAGGGGCAGCTCTGCTGCTATCGCACCGGGTACACGTTCCGGGAGCACTTCGATCAGATCCGGATCCCGATGGCGATCGTCTTCGGCGATCTCGACCCGCTCGCCACCATCGCCTCCACCAAGGAGGTCTACCGCGCGGCGAAGAGCGAATACCTGCTGTGGCGACCGGTGAAGGGCAACAGCCATCTCGAGCTCACCATGGGCCGCGACGTCCGGCAGATTTCCTTCGACGTGAAGAACCTGGTGGAGTTCGCCCGCAAGTTTCCGGTGGGATCCGCGCGGGCAGACGGCGCCACCCGCAGGCTGGGGGAGCGCCGCGCGGCGCCGCGCTCCGCCGAGCCGTACCTCCGCGGCGCGTGACGTCTTCGACCCTGCCGCTTCTTCTCGCCCTGCTGGCCGCCTCGGGCCCGCCGGAGGCGAACGACGGGACGGGCGTGGCGGCGACCGTGACGGGCGTCGAGGTGAGGAGCCTCCCGGGCGCGGTGGAGGTGGTCATCCGCAGCTCGCGGCCGCCGAGCTTCACCACCTTCTCGGCCCACTCGCCGCCCCGCTTCGTCGTCGACTTCCCGGGCTCGAGCCTCCAGGACGTCGCCGAGCCCGCCGGGGCGCACGGAACGGTCCGAGGGGTCCAGGCGATGGCCGTGGGCGGCGAGGGATTGCACGGCGCACGGGTGGTGATCGCGCTCGCGCGGGAGGTGGAGCCGCCGGAGGTCCGCCTGGACGGAAGCACCCTCGTGGTCACGTTCGCCTCGCCGGCGAGCGCGACCGCCTCCGGGCTCCCGCCCAGCCCGACCGCGACCGCGACTCCGACCTCCCACCCGCCCGCGACCGCGACTGCGACTGCGACCCCGACCTCGACCTCGCACCCGACTCCGACCGCGACCGCGACCTCGCACCCGACCCCGACTCCGACCGCGACTGCGACCTCGCAGTCGCACCCGAACGCGACCTCGACGGCGACCCCGACCTCGACCGCGACCGCGAGCCCGACCCCGACCTCGCACCCGCACCCGCACCCGAACCCGCCCGCGACCCCGCATCCGCCCGCGACCCCGACCCCGCCGCCCTCCCGTCAGGTGAAGGAAGTCGGCTTCCGGCAGCTCGCCGCGGGATCGCGCGTGTTCATCCGCCTCTCGTCGCCGCCTCGCTTTTCCATCGGGGAGGCAGCCGGCGGCGCTCTCCTGCGCGTCGAGCTGCAGGGGACGGAGATCGCGCCCGACAAGGCCCGGCGGCTCGACACCTCCTTCTTCCGGTCCGCCGTCACCGCGGTGACCGCGCACCGGGAGGGCACCACCACCGTCGTCGAGATCGCCCTCCGCGCAAAGGTGCCCCACCAGCAGCGCATCGAGGGCGACACGCTGATCCTCGACTTCGCCCCGCTCCCCGAGCCCGCTCCGTAGTACGCTGCCGCGAGCTTGATCCCGGCAGCCCTCCTGGCCCTCGCCCTGGCCGCCGCGACGGCGCAGCCCCTTCCCGGCGCGCGCAGCCCCACTCCGATCCAGATCGTGGAGTCGGGCACCACCGAGTACGACCTCTCCGGCGGCAACGTGCGCGTCCGCGCGACCGGCGGGGTGACGCTGCGGCGCGGGGCGGTGACCCTGCACGCCGAGGAGGCGACCTGGGACGATGCCACGGGCGTCGTCGAGGCGACAGGCGGCGTCCTCCTCACCGAGCCCGGACGCGCGGTGTCGGCCAACCGCATGCACGCCGTGCTCGACGGCCCGTTCCAGGCGCACGACATCGTCGCGTTCCTGAAGGACGCGCCGCTCGACCTCTCTCGCTGCCGGACCTCCGACGAGGCGCGCGACTCCGGGCGCAATCGCCTGGTCTTCCACGGCGACCGCGCCGCCGGAGAGACGCGCTCGCAAACACTGGAGGTGGACGGCGCCCGGGTGACGCTGTGCGACTGCGGCGCGGGGCCTCCCCCGTGGGAGATCCGGGCCCGCCACGCCGCCGTCATCCCGGGGAAGCGGGCGCTGCTCTCCTGGCCCGTCTTCTACGTCACGCCGCGCTTCCTCTTCGTCCACACGCCCGTACCGGTGCTGGTCCTCCCGGTCGCCTACCTCCCGCTCTCCGAGCGCCAGTCGGGGCTCCTCCTGCCGGAGGTCACTGCTGGCGGGAACAGCGGCTGGGGCGTCGATCTGCCGCTCTTCCTCACGCTGGGCCGCAGCTACGACGCGACGCTCACGACGGCGTACGTGTTCGGGCCCACCGAGGCCACGGTGGCGAGCCAGCACCGCGGCGTGAAAGGCCCCGGCGAGACGCTGGAGCTGCGATGGGCGCCCTCCGAGGGCACGCGCGGGCAGGCGAGGGTCTTCGCGCTGCACAGCCTCATCCCGGACTGGCCGGGCGGCGCGGCCGGTCCGCCGGGAGACAATCGGATCGCGCTCTCGCTCGCGCACGACCAGCGGGTGAGCGACCGCACCATGCTGGAGCTCCAGCTCGGCCTCATCGGTGACCCGTACTACCTGGCCGACTTCACCGGGGACCCGCTCCTGCGGGCCGCTGACTACCGCCGCAGCGGCGTCGCGCTCACGCACAGGCGGGACGACCTCGTGCTGGAGGCGGATGCCGCGTATCACCTGCCGCTCACCGGGCTCGACGCCTGCCTCGGCGCGGGCGCCTGTCCGGTGCGCGCGCCCTTTGGCGTCTTCGGCGCCGACGTGCCGGTCTTCCACCGCCTCCCGTCCGCCTCTGCGATGCTCTTGCCCACCCGGGTGGCCGGTCCGCTGCGGCTCGGCATCATGCTCGGGATCGCCCGGTTCGCCCCCATCCGCGGAGCGACGGGGGACGAGGGGGCGAACGGCGTCGGCCCTGGGGAGCGCGGCTGGAGCTACCTCGCGGACCCCGGCGAGCGCGACGGACGCTGGGAGGCCGGCGAGCGGCTCGCCACCACCCGCGGCGCTGCGCGGGTGGAGCTCACGGCGCCCTTCTCCCTGGCCGGCGCGCTCCAGGTGGAGCCCTGGGCCGCCGGGACCGCCACCGCCTACGCCTTCGACGCGGGGCCCGGAGCGCAGGGCGACGCGCGGGCGGCGGCGGGCCTCAGCGTGTCGGCGCCCTTCGGGCGCAGCTTCGGGAGCGGAGCCTCCCGCTTCCGACATGTGGTCGAGCCGGCGATCGCCTGGCGCGGCGGCACCGGCCAGGCCGGCCCGGGGCTGCCCGCGTTCGCGTACGACGAGCTCGACGTGGCGCTCCCCCCGCCACGTGTGGGCGCCAGCGCGACCGGCGCCGCGGCGGTTCTCCCACAGCGTGCGCTCTCCGCCATCCCGGGCTCCTTCTCGCAGGTGAGGCTGTCGCTTCGCAACCGGCTCGTGGCGGGAGCCGGCACGCTGTCGAACGGCTTCCTCGACGTCACCGTGGGTCAAGACCTCGACGCGGCGGCGGGCCGCGCCTCCGAGACCTGGATGGCCGCCGGGCTCCATCTGGTGGGCCTCTCCGCCGATGCCTCGGCCCGGTTCCGCGCGTTCGGCGCCCGCCTCCCGGAGCTGACCCCGCGCACCGCTCCCCCCGCGCGCCTCGACGCCTTCACCGAGCTGCGCGCGAGCGTCACCGCCTCCGACCGGCGCGGCGACGACCTGCACGGCACCTTCATCGCGGTGGGGCCCGGCGGCTCGCCCCGGCTGGAGGCGGGCCTCGAGCCCTTCTTCGACCCGCGCGCCTTTGCGGTGGACGCCGTGGCGCAGGGTGGCGTCGGCGCGCGGGTGCGCGTGAGCGGAGCCACCCTGGGCTACGACGCCGCCTTCAACGCGCGCGAGCTCACCGCGCCTCTCTGCCCGGGCAAGAGCACCGGTCCGCACGTGTACCAGCACGCAGCGTCGCTCGTCTGGGATTCGCCCTGCCGCTGCTGGAAGGCGGGCGTCACCGCCTCGCTCTTCGAGTGCGACGCGCACCCGCGGTTCGGGTTCATCATCGACCTCTCCTCGCTCACCGAGCGCCGGAGCGCCGCGGGCCCCTGAGCCTGTGAGCCCCCTGAGCCCTTGCGAATCGTTGACACGGTGCGGCGAGGGTGAATAGCGTTGGCAGGTGTCTCGCCCGCAGAACGGCAGCCGCTCCACGGAGCCGCCAGTCTCCCTCGACCACGAGCCCGAGAAGCGCCGCGCCATCCTCCACGCGGCGGTGCGCGTGTTCGCGGAGAAGGGCTACCACGGGTGCCGCATCGCCGACGTGGCGCGGCAGGCGGGCGTCGCCTACGGCCTCGTTTACCACTACTTCGAGGACAAGGAGGAGCTGCTCGAGAGCGTCTTCGCCGAGCAGTGGACCATCTTCCTGCGCGCCCTGCGGGCCATCGCCGACGGGCCGGGCCCGGCCGCCGAGCAGCTCTCCGGGATCTGCCGCTTCGCGGTGGAGGTGTTCCGCACCTCGCCGGCGGCCGTCCGCGTGCTCCTCCTGGAGGCGACGCGCGCGCCCAGGCTGTACCGCTCCGGCTCCACCCGCCGCACCTTCCAGGAGGCGCTGCGCACCGTCGGCGAGGTGGTGGCGCGCGGGCAGGACCGCGGCGAGCTGCGCCGGGACCTCGACCCGCTGGTGGTCGCCGCGAGCGTCCTCGGCGCGCTCGAGCTCTGCCTCACCGGCATGGTGACCGGCATCCTCGGAGACCCCGCCGGTGACGCCGCCCAGAAGGTGGAGCACGGCCTCATCGAGCTTTTGCTGAGCGGAGTGCGCGCGCCCGCCGGTCCCGCCGCGGGCTCCCCGGAAGACGCGGCAAACACCTTGCCACCCGCGCCCCCTTCACGTACTTGAAGCCCTCACCGGGAAGGAAATCCATGCCGACCTCCAGCCGCCTCTTCACCCCTCGCCCCACGTTCACGAAGAGCCGCTCGGAGGCCCTCTAGATGCCGCCCCGCGTCCTCGTCTCGGACGATCTCTCCGCCGACGGAGTGGAGATCATGCGGAAGGCCGGTCTGCAGGTGGACGTGAAGGTCGGCCTGAAGCCCGACGAGCTAGAGAAGATCATCGGCGAGTACGACGCCCTGGCGGTGCGCAGCGCCACCAAGGTGAACGCGAAGCTGCTGGAGAAGGCCACCCGGCTCAAGGCCGTGGGGCGCGCTGGCGTGGGCGTCGACAACGTCGACATGGATGCGGCCACCCGGCGCGGCGTGGTCGTGATGAACACGCCCGGCGGCTCGGCCACCACCGTCGCCGAGCTCACCCTCGCCCACATGCTGGCGCTGGCGCGCCACGTCGCGCAGGCCACCGCCAGCGTCAAGGCTGGCAAGTGGGAGAAGAAGAAGTTCCAGGGGCACCAGCTCGCCGGGAAGACGCTGGGCGTGGTGGGCATCGGCAACATCGGCTCGATCGTCGTCGAGCGGTGCCTCGCCCTCAAGATGAAGGTGGTGGCGTACGACCCCTTCATCAGCCCCGCCGCCGCCGCGAAGCTGGGCGTGACGCAGGTCACCCTGGAGGAGCTGTGGGCCCAGGCTGACGTCATCTCCCTGCACGTCCCGCTCACCGACGGCACGAAGAACCTCATCAACGCCGAGACGCTCGCCAAGATGAAGAAGGGTGCGCTCCTGGTGAACTGCGCCCGCGGCGGCGTCATCGACGAGCGCGCGCTCGCCGACGCGCTCGCGAGCGGCCACCTGGGCGGGGCCGCGCTCGACGTGTTCGACAAGGAGCCGCCAGCCGCCGACCACCCGCTCTTCGCGAGCGACCGCTTCATCTGCACGCCGCACCTCGGCGCCTCCACCGAGGAGGCGCAGGCAGCGGTGGCGGTGGCCATCGCCGAGCAGCTCGCCGCCTACCTCATGCGCGGCGAGGTGAGCAACGGCGTCAACCTCCCCAGCGTGCCGCGCGAGGAGCTCGAACGGATCGCGCCGTACCTGGCGCTCGCGGAGAAGCTGGGCTCGCTGGCTGCCCAGATCGCCCCGGCCTCGGTGCGCGAGGTTCACCTCGAGCTCGCCGGCGACCTCGCGCAGGCGCCGCATCGGACCCTCGCCGCGGCCGTGCTGAAGGGGCTCCTCCGCAACATGGACGAGGGCGCGGTCAACGAGGTCTCGGCGCCGGCCATCGCGAAGGATCGCGGCCTCGCTATCCGGCAGGACCTCAACCCGTCCTCGCTCGACTACGTCTCCCAGATCACCGTGACCCTGCGCGGCGACGACGGGCAGTCCGCCTCGGTGGCCGGCACGGTGTTTGGAAAGCACGACCTCCGCATCGTGCGGGTGAACGGCTTCCGGCTGGAGGCGGTGCCGGAGGGCGACCTCATCCTGTGCGAGAACGACGACGCACCCGGAGTAATGGGGCGCATGGGCACCGCGCTGGGAGAGGCGGGCGTCAACATCGCGCGCATCTCCCTCTCGCGCAACGCCGAGCGGAAGAGCGCCTTCTCGTTCCTCAACGTCGACTCGGCGCCGGCGGCGGAGGTGCTGGAAAGCCTCCGCAAGCTCGCGCACGTGCGCTCGGTCCGGGCCGTCCGGCTGTGACGGCCGCCGCGCCCGGGTAGGCTTCACATGCTGGACCTCTCGCTCCCGGCGGGGCTGCGCGACCTGCTGCCCGACCAGTCGGCGCGGCTCGCCGAGCTGTCGGCGAGCCTGCACGACGTCTTCTCCTCCTTCGGTTATCGGCGGGTGCTCTTGCCCACCCTGGAGCGGCTGGAGCTCGTGGAGCGGGGGCTCTCCCCCCAGGCCCTGGCGGGCGTGCTCAAGTTCGTGGAGCCCGGGTCGGGCGATGTGGTCGCCATCCGCCCCGACATCACGCCGCAGATCGCGCGCCTGTATGCCGCCCGCCCGGACGCGCTCCCGCGCCCGGCGCGGCTCTGCTACGACGGGCCGGTGCTGCGGGCGCGCGAGGCGCGGGCGGGGCGCCCGCGCGAGGTGTACCAGGCCGGCGTCGAGCTCCTCGGAGCGGCCGGGGCGGACGCCGATGCGGAGGCCCTCCTCGTGCTGGCGGGGGCGCTGGAGCGTGCCGGGCTGGGCAACGCCATCATCGAGGTGGGCCACGCCCGCTTCGCGCAGGAGGTGGTGGCCGCCGCCGGGCTCCCCACCGAGACCCGGGCCCTCGCGGAGGCCGCGCTCGGCCGCAAGGACGAGGGCGCGCTGGCGGCGCTCGCAAAGAGGGGGCGCGGCTCGCGCGCGGCCCGTGCAGCGGTGCCTGCGCTGGCGGACCTGTACGGCGAGCGCGCCCTGGAGCGCGCGCGCGAGGTGGCCCGCGGCATCCCGGGCGCGGAGGCAGCCCTGGCGGAGGTAGACCGTGCGCTCGCGCGCGCGCGCCGCCGGGGGCTGGGCGCGGTGGCCGTGGATCTCGGCGAGGTGCGAGGGCTGGGCTACTACACCGGCATCACCTTCGCCGGCTACGCGCCGGGCGCGGGCGCTGCGGTCGCAGCCGGGGGCCGCTACGACGCGCTGCTGGCCCGCTTCGGCAGGCCCGATCCCGCCATCGGCTTCGCGGTGGACCTCGAGTTCGCGATGGGCGCGCTGGAGCGGGCCGGAGGCGCTGAGGCCGCGAGCCACAAAGCGCCGGCCGCGAAGGGACGTCGCTCCGCTTCACCGCGCGCTCGCGCGCGGTGAGCCGGGAACCGCCTCATGGCGCATGGCGGGGCCGGGTGGCCTCTGCTATCGAAGGCGCCGGCGCAATACAACGGAGAGCCGAATGCCCAACGTCGTCGTGGTCGGTGCCCAGTGGGGAGACGAAGGGAAGGGGAAGATCGTCGACCTGTTCACGCGCGGTGCCGACGTGGTGGTGCGCTTCCAGGGCGGCAACAACGCGGGGCACACGCTCGTCGTCGGCGGCGAGAAGACGGTCCTCCATCTCATCCCGTCCGGCATCCTGCACCCGGGGAAAGCCTGCGTCATCGGCAACGGCGTGGTGGTCGACCCGGCCGTGCTGGTGGACGAGATCCGCGCGCTGAAGGCGCGGGGGCTCCTGCAGGACCCCGAGCAGCTCGTGCTCGCCCTCGACGCGCACGTCATCATGCCCTGGCACAAGGCCATCGACATCGCCCGCGAGAAGCGCATGGGCGAGGGGAAGATCGGCACCACCGGCCGCGGGATCGGCCCCACCTACGAGGACAAGGTCGCCCGCCGCGGCATGCGCATCCGCGACCTGCTCGACGAGGCGCGGCTCGCGCGCAAGGTGAAGGAGCGGGTGGGCCCCGCGCGTGAGGAGCTCGCCCGGCTGGGGGCTCCTTCCGACCTGGACGAGGCGGCGCTGGTGCAGACGCACGCGAGCCTCGGCCGCGAGCTCGCGCCCTACGCGCGGGATGCCTCGCTGTGGCTGCACGGCGCCATGAAGGCCGGGAAGTCGCTGCTCTTCGAGGGGGCGCAGGGAACGCTCCTCGACGTGGACCACGGGACGTATCCGTTCGTCACCAGCTCCAACACCGTGGCCGGCAACGCGGCGACCGGGTCCGGCGTGGGGCCCACCGCGATCGACCGCGTCATCGGGATCACCAAGGCGTATTCCACCCGCGTGGGCGGCGGGCCGTACCCCTCGGAGCTGCTGGGCGAGACCGGCGACCGTCTGCGGGAGCTCGGGGGTGAGTACGGCGCGACCACCGGGCGCCCGCGCCGCACCGGATGGCTCGACGCGCTCGCGCTGCGCTACGCCGCGCGGGTGAACGGGCTCGACGGATTGGCGGTGACGAAGCTCGACGTCCTCACCGGGTTCGAGAAGATCGAGATCGCGGTCGGCTACCGCTGCGGCGAGCGGACCTACGACGAGATGCCGAGCGACCTCGAGACGCTCGAGCGCTGCGAGGCGATCTACGAGTCGGTCCCGGGCTGGACGGAGAAGCTCGACGGCATCCGGCGCTGGGAGGATCTCCCGGCTGCGGCCCGCTCGTACATCGACCGCGTGGCGGAGCTGGCGGGCGTGAAGGTGATCGCGGTCTCGGTGGGCGCGGAGCGCGAGGAAACCATCGTGCTCGACGACCCGTTCCGGAGCTGACGGGGTCGTCCAGGAAGCCCTGGACCGAGCGGCGGCGACGGAACGGCTATCCGAGCAGGGCCCCGGCGCCGAGCAGCGCCGCGGCGGCGAGGAGAACCAGGGCGAGCCGAGAGCTCGCAGCCGGCGTGGGGCGGACCGCCCGGCCCGGGCAGCTCCGCGCAGGGTTCCGGGCGAGGGCTTGGCGGCTGCTGGTCTCGCTAGCCTCGTAGAGGAGGGCCGTGCTCCCGAGCGACACCAGGTCGCCGGGCGCGAGGCGCATCGCCTTCCGGCCGACGCGGCGCCCGTTCACGGTGACGCCGTTCTTGCTCCGCAGGTCGAGCAGGCGCACGCAGCCGTCCCGGTGCGCGAGGCGCGCGTGCTGTCGCGAGGTGGCGGGGTCGTCGAGCGAGAGGCCCGCTCCGGCTCCGCGCCCGAGCACCAGCCCGTCGGCGATGGGAAGCCGCTCCCCTGCTCGAGGGCCCTCCACCACCAGGAGCCAGGGGCCGCGCACCGGAGCGCCGGTCCCGGCCAGGCCGAGGAGCTCGCCGGCCAACGCGAGCGTGCCCTCGGGGCGCGGCTCCGGCGCGAGCTCGAGCCCCAAGGCCTCGGCGCGCTCGCCCTCGCGCAGGAGCCGTCGGACGCCCGGTGGAACCGGGCGGCCGGCGACCTCGGCCCGCACGCCCAGCGCCTCGAGCACGATCCCGTCCGGCGCCGGCCAGGCAGCGAGCACGTTCGCGCCGGCCCCCGGGACCGCGACCTCGTCGCCGGGTCCTCCGCCGAGGGTGATGCGGCCGGAGAGTGGGATGGACTCGGGCGGCGAGCCGGGGCGCTGTACGATGAGCCGGTCGGACATGACCTCTCCACCTTCCATGCCCCGTGCCGGCGGGCGCTCGCCGGGGCGGGAGCCTGCGGCGCCCCCCGCCCCTCGCAGGCGCCCAGCAGCCGGACGCGCGGTGCGCGCCGCGGCCGTCCTGGGCTGCGCCGCGGCCGCGCTGCTCGCCTGCCGGGACCCGACGGCGGGGCCGGGCCGACTCCCCGGCCCGCGCGCGCCGCTGCCCACCTACACCGCCCACCGGGCGCGGGGGCCGGTGGCGGTGGACGGGCAGCTCGACGAGGCGGCCTGGTCTTCCGCACCCGCCGTTCACCTCGTCGAGACGTTGACCGGAGCCGCCCCGAGCTACGCCACCCGCGCACGGCTCCTGTGGGACGACGCGGCCCTGTACGTGGCCTTCGACTGCGAGGACGACCTCGTCTGGGCGCGCCCCCGCCGGCACGACGACGACGCCATCTACGAGGACGAGGTGGTGGAGCTCTTCCTCGACCCCAGCGGCGTCGGGCGCGACTACGCCGAGCTGGAGGTGTCGCCCGCGAACGTGCGCTTCGACGCCCGTTTCGCGCACCCGAGGAGCGACCTCTCCACCGCGCTCGCCTGGAGCTCCGGGCTGCGCAGCGCGGTCGCTGTGCAGGGGGAGATCACGCGAGGTGACGAGCCGCCGCGGGCCGCCCGGCGGTGGACGGCGGAGCTGGCCGTCCCCTGGTCATCGCTCACCGGGCGCCCGCCCCGGGTCGGGCAGCGCTGGCGCATGAACCTGTACCGGCTGGAGACGCACAACCTTCGGGGAGTCCAGGAGGGCTCCGGCTTCTCGGCGCCGCTCCGCGGCGACTTCCACGCGCTCGATCGCTTCGGCTGGCTGGAGCTCGCCGATTAGCGCCTCGCCGAACTCACGACGAAGGTTCGGGCGTGATGGTCCAGCGGCTGTCGGCCACCGAGGGCTGAGAGGGATCGCCCTCGAACACGAGGTAGCGGTTCATCTCGAGGGTATCGACGAGCGCCTCCGCCTCCACCTCCGAGCACTGCAGCTTCTGCGCGAGCACGTCGCGAAAATAGCTGCGTCCACGGAGGTAGCCGACCGGGGGCTCGCCGGGCGGGATGTGGTCGCGGAGCGTCTGCGCGAGCTCCGCCAGGTCGGTGCGCTCGAGGTCCATGCGATGGATGTAAGGCTCCCCCCGAGCCGAGTCGATCCGGAGGGTTTGTGGTGAGCCAGGCCATCGGGTTTACATGGAGGGCGCGAGTTCGCGGCCGTCGCGGAGCGCCACGGACCGGTGGAGCACGATGAGCTTGGACCCGAACACGACCCCGCGATTGCCTTGCGCGGACACGCTCTCGCTGGAGGCGCCGCTCGCCCACTACCGCGCGTTCGGCTGGGCGCGGCTCGGTGTCATCGCCACGCCCGACGCACTGGCGGCGCTCCGCGAGCGCACCGAGGCGCTCATGCTGGGCGAGGTGGTCCATCCCGGGCTCTTCTTCCAGCACGACTCTCCGTCCGGGCGCTACGACGAGGTCCCCCGCGGCCGCGGCTGGGAAGGTCCGTCCCTGCGCTATCGCAAGCTGGAGAAGCTGGAGCGCGACCCCGTCTTTGCCGGCTTCCTCCGCAACGCGCTCTTCGCCCGCATCGCGCGGGCGGTGATCGGGCCGGAGGTGTCGCTGTGCCGCGCGGTGCTCTTCAACAAGGCGCCGCGCGGCGGCACCGACCTGCCCTGGCACCAGGACGGCGGCTCGTTCTGGGGCCTCACCCGCGACCCCGAGCTGCAGATCTGGACCTCGCTGGATGACGCGCCCGTCGAGGCGGGCTGCGTGGAGCTCGTGCCGGGGAGCCACCTCGCCGGACTCGCCACGCCGCTCGGCGGCGTCATCCCGGGCGACGTCGTCGCGCGCTCCGGCGCCGCGTTGCAGGCTCTTCGCGTGCCCGCCCTCGCCGGCGAGGCGCTGCTCATTCACAATTACTGCTGGCACCGCTCTGGCCGGAACGCCACCGGCCTGCCCCGGCGCGCGCTCACGGTGTGCCTCATGGACGCGGCCACCCGCTGCACCCGCCGCCGCTCGCCGAGGCAGTTCGAGCGGCTCGTGGCCGCGCCCGATCGAGACGATGGGGGCGGCGGCGCCCCGCCATGACGTCAGCTCCGCTCCCGCCACAGCGCCACCGCGTCGAGGGCGGTGGCTGCGGGCGCCGGGCGGAAGCGCTTGCCGTCGGAGAGGAGCCGGACGGCGCCCTCGTCGGTGCGAAACACCGCTGCGCCCATGCTCTTCCATCGTTCGACGACGCCCGGTGCCGGGAAGCCGAAGCGGTTGTCCCTGCCCAGCGAGAGCACCGCGAAGGTCGGGCGTGTCGCCCGCACGAGGGCCCAGCCCGAGCTGGTGGCGCTGCCGTGGTGGGGCACCTTGACGAGGTCGACGTGGAGCTTCTCGGGCGCGGTCGCCGCCAGCAACGCCCCCTCGCCTTCGCGCTCCACGTCCCCGCACAGGAGGAGACTGGTCGCGCCGTAGGTCACCCGGAGGACGAGCGAGGCGTCGTTCTCGGTCCAGGCGGCGCTGTCCTCGGGAGGGCCCAGCGCCTCGAACCGGACGCCCGCTCGCTCCCAGCTCGAGCCGGGAGAGAGGACCGTGGCGGGTGGAAGGCGCGCCAGCACGGCCGCGCTGACCTCGTCTCCCTGCCGGCCACTCGAGAAGAGCCGCGCCCCCGGATAGGCAGCCGCCACCGCGGGAAGGCCGAACAGGTGATCGGGGTGCGGGTGGGAGACGAACAGGGCCGCCACCTCCCGCACGCCCGCGTCGCGAAGCCAGGGCACGATGTCGCGCGCGCCCGGATCGTAGCGACCGGTCGCCTCGCCCCCGCCGTCCACCAGCACCGCCGCGCCGTCGGGGAGCACCAGCACGGCGGCGTCGCCCTGGCCCACGGAGAGGAACGTGACCTCGAGCCCGCCTCGCCGTCCAGCGGCGAGGTGGCGCAGGTGTGGCGGGAGGAGGAGGGCACAAAGCGCGAGCCCCGCGCAGGCGAGCCGCCCAAGGCCACGGGCGCGCCAGGCGAGCGCGCCGGCCCCGAAGAACGCCGCAACGCCGAGGACTCCCGGCGAGCCGACCCCCACTGCCGCCCAGCGCGGCGCCGCGAAGAGGTCGTTCGCCCAGAGCAGGAGCGAGGCGAGCGGCCTGCAGAGGAGGAGGAGCGGCGGAGCGGCCGGGGGAAGGAGCGCGCTCGCGAGGGCGGCCAGGGCAGCGGTCACCGTCAGGGCAGACCCGATGGGAACGCCGACGAGATTGGAGACCACTGCCAGAAGGGAGAGCCGGCGAAAGTGGTAGGCGACGATGGGCGCCGTGGCGACCGTGGCGGCTGCGCTGGCGCAGAGCGCGCCCAGCAGCGCCTCCCCGGCGCGCGCGAGGAGCCCCGCCCGCGCGCGGGGGACCGGGATCGCGCGGCGCAGCGGGCCGGAGAGGATCGCCAGGCCGGCCACGGAGGCGAACGAGAGCTGGAAGGAGGCATCGAGCCAGGCGCCGGGCTCGAGGGCGAGCACCGCCAGCACGGCGAGCGCGAGGCCGTTCAGGACGTCCACCTCGCGGTCGAGGAGCACGCCCGCGAAGCCCAGGGCCGCCGCCAGAGCGGAGCGGACGATGGGTACGTCAGCGCCGGTGGCGAGGGCGTAGAGGGCGGTGAGGGGAAGCGCGGCCAGGGCGGCCAGCCTGCGCGGATC